>JAPLGD010000082.1 GCA_026390345.1 Candidatus Bipolaricaulota bacterium
CTCGAGGTGCTGGTGCCCGACGCAGACCGCCAGGCGGACGTTACGCGCGTCATCGCCGCGCTGAAGGCACGCCCCACGCCGGAGGCGCTCCGGAAGGACCTCGGCTGCGTCGTGGGCGCGCTCAAGGCGTCCGGAGCGCGCACGATCCTCGTCGGGTGCACGGAGCTGTCGCTCCTCGGGAGGGTCGACGAATCGCTCGTGTGGGTCGACGCGCTCGACGCCCTGGTCGAGGCCACCGTGCACAACGCGCTCGCGGGGACAGGGAACTAGGAGCGGAGAGGCGTGAGTGGGATGAGCGATGTGAAGGCGCGCGTAACCGGGGCCGTCGACGCTCTGGAGGGTCGGCTCCGAGCGGTCAGCCGGGAGATCTTCGAGCACCCGGAGGAGAAGTTCGCGGAAGTACGAGCTTCGAGGCTTCTCGCTGACGACCTGCGGGCGGCAGGGTTCGAGGTCGAGGTCGGAACGGCCGGTCTCCCCACGGCGATCCAAGCGGTCCACCCGGCCGCGGCGCCCGGGCCGACGGTGGCCATTCTCGGCGAGTACGACGCTCTCCCGGAGCTCGGCCACGCCTGCGGCCACAACCTCATCGCCGCGGGGGCGCTCGGCGCGGCGGCGCTTGCTGTGGCGAGCGTGAAACGGGAGCTGCCCGGGCGGCTCCTGTTTCTCGGCACGCCCGCCGAGGAGGGCGGGGGCGGCAAAGTCGTGATGATTGACGCTGGGGTCTTCCGCGGCGTCGACGCGGCGATGATGTTCCATCCTGCGTCGTTCACCGCCGTCGACCACGGCAGCCTCGCGATCTCCGAGGTGAGACTCGAATTCCACGGCGTCGCCGCGCACGCGTCGGCGTCCCCAGACCAGGGAGTCAACGCGCTCGACGCCGTGATCCAGACGTTCAATGGCATCAATGCCTTGCGGCAGCACATTCGCGACGGCGCGCGGATCCACGGAATCATCACGAACGGCGGGGCGAAGCCGAACATCGTCCCCGAGTACGCGGCGGCGGAGTTCTACGTTCGCGCGGCCGAAACGGCGTACCGCGACGAGCTGCTCGGAAAGCTGGAGCGGTGCGCGAAGGGGGCCGCCCTCGCCGCCGGAGCTTCGTTCTCGATGAGTGAGATCTCGCCTCCCTACAAGGCGATGCGCCCCAACCGAGCCCTCGGGGCGGCGTTCACCCGCAACCTCGAAAGCCTCGGGTGGACGTTCGACACGAAGGACCTACCGTTCGGCTCAACGGACATGGGCGACGTCAGCCAAGCCGTGCCGGCGATCCATGCCTACGTCGCGATCTGCAACCGGGCGATCGCCTTCCACTCGCGCGACTTCGTCGAGGCGTCGCGGTCCGAGCGGGGGCATCGAGGGATGCTGGCTGCCGCGAAGGCGATGGCCATGACCGCGGTCGACGTCCTGACCTCGCCCGACCTCGCGCGGGCGATGCAGGCGGAGTTCCGCGGAGAGTAATGCGACGGTCTCGGCGGGGCGTCGACTCCTGCTTCAGGCCCAGTCCGGCCTGAGCTTCTCTCGCCCTGCGAGGAAGCGGTCGGCGGCGACGGCTGCGCTTGCCCCCTCCGCGGCGGCGATTACGGCCTGTTTGAGGTGCTTGCACAGGACGTCTCCGGCGGCGAAAACCCCGGGAACCTGCGTCTGGAAGAGCGAGTCCACGGCCAGGCAGCCATCAGCGGTGAGAGGGAGCTGTCCGCCGAGGAAGTCGATGATCGGGCGCCCTCCCTGGAGGTAGAGGAACACGCCGGCGACGGGGAGGAGCGTCGGGGCACCACCGCGGGTGCGAACCCGGACGGCTTCCACGGCGCTGTCGCCTAGGATCTCCTCGAGGGTCGTCGACGGATGAAGCGTGACCGACGATGATCGGGCGGCCTCCTCGGCGAGGAGCGGCGAGCATCGCAGGGTCTCGCTCGGCGAGAGGATGTGGATGCGGGCCGCGAACCTCGTCAGGAACAGTGCCTCCTCAATCGCCTCGTCCGTAGCGCCGGCCACAGCCACGGTCTTGTCCTGGAAGAAGAACCCGTCACAGGTCGCGCAGTACGAGACGCCGCGGCCGACGAAGCGTTCTTCTCCCGGGAGGGTGCGAGCCCGTCCCATCGCTCCGGAGGCGACGATCATTGCGCGGCCTCGGTACGTTCCGCGGGTTCCGTACGCGGTCTTGACGTCTCCGGCGAGATCGGTGGCTGACACCTTGTCGGCGACGAAGCGCGCCCCGAAACGCTCCGCTTGGGTTCGAATGCGGAGGACAACGTCGGCGCCCGGAGTTCCCTCCGGGATCCCCGGGTAGTTGGCAATTTCGCGGCTCATGCCGAGTGCCCCGGACGTGACTCCCCTGTCGACAACGAGCGTCGAGAGTCCGGCGCGAGCCGCGTAGATCGCGGCCGACGCACCTGCCGGTCCGCCGCCGAGGACGAGGACGTCGTGGACGTCCTCGAAAGACCCAGCTGCCTCCGGGCGGACGGCCTCCTGTCTAGCCATGGCTCTCCTCCTTTCCCATCGAGGCTTTCGATTTCCGCGGCGGCACGGGGTCGAAGCCTCCGGGATGGAGCGGATGGCACTTGAGCAGGCGGCGCAGCGCAAGCCAGCTCCCCCGAAGCGCCCCGTGCGTCTCGATGGCCTCAACCGCGTACTGGGAGCACGTCGGGTAGAACCGGCACCGCGGCCGCAAGAGGGGCGAGATCACTCGCTGGTAGACCTTGATCGGCAGAACAAGAACCTTTCGCAGCACGCTTGCAGCGTACGTTATAACCTCGCTCTTGACAACTGGCAGTCGCGTGCATACACTGCCAACTGGCAATTCATAGTGCAGAGTGCCAACAACATGGCAGAAGGAGGACCTGAAATGATGCGCAGAGTACCAGACGTGAGGCGAGGGCCGTTCATCCTCGAGCCTAGCCTCTCTCGTTTCGTGGATGAGATGCTCCGCGACTTCGACACCGTGGGCTTCGACATCGCTCCGAGCTTCGGACGAACCGACGTGTACGAGAAGGACAAGAACCTGGTGTTCGAGACCGAACTCCCGGGCGCGAAGAAGGAAGACATCGCGATCCGGGTTGAGGACGACCAGCTGATCATCAGCGGCGAGACGAAGCGAAGCGAAGAGATCGACCGCGAGCACTACTTTCGCGTCGGCCGGCAGTACGGCCGGTTCCAGCGAAGCTTCCCGCTTCCGCCGGAGCTTGTGGACAAGGGACGGGTCGAGGCGAAGTTCGAGGACGGCATCCTTCGGGTGACGGCGCCCCTGAAGGAGTCGATCAAGGAGAAAGAGAAGGCGGTTCTGGTTCCCGTCGGATAGTCACCTCCTTGCGTAGAGAGACCACGGCAGCCCCGGTCGACGGGGCTCGGGGGCAACCCCGGGCTTTCGAAGCCGGGGCTCCGCTTTGGGTCAGTCGCGGTATCCGTTCGTGATGGGGATGCGGCGGCCGGACCCGAACGCCTTCGGGGTGACCTTGATCCCGATCGGAAGCTGATGGCGCTTGTACTCGTTCCGGTAGTAGCGGCCGAGCACGTCGTCGACGAGCGCTGGGTCGAATCCTGCCGCGAGGAGCTCAGAGCGCGACTCGTTCTTTTCGATGATCGCGCGAAGGAGAGGATCGAGCGTTGCGTACGGCGGCAGGTCGTCGTCGTCGCGCTGGTTGGGGCGAAGTTCGGCCGTCGGGGCCTTGCGCAGGATGCGCTCGGGAATCACCGCGCCGAACGACTTCGCAAGGCGATAGACGTCGTCCTTGTAGAGATCGGCAATCGGAGCCAGAGCGCCGACGGTGTCGCCGTAGAGGGTGTTGTAGCCGACGGCGATCTCAGACTTGTTCGCCGGGCAGAGGACGAGGGCTCCGCGCTGGTTCGACAGGGCCATGAGGAGCGTTCCGCGGGCGCGCGGCTGAAGGTTCTCATCGACGAGCCCATCGGCGCGGGCGGGCAAGGCTTGTCGAAGCGCGTCGTGGATGGGGTCGATTGGGATTTCGGTGTAGTCGATGCCGAGGTTCCTCGCCACGGCGGCGGAGTCTTCGCGGCTCTCCGCGGAGGAGAACTCGCTCGGCAAGTAGACGGTCGACACGTGCTCCGCTCCCAGGGCTTCGACGGCAAGCGCCGCGACGACGGCGGAGTCGACGCCGCCGGACAGACCGAGAAGAACGTCGGCGCGGGCGTTCTTGCGCACGTAGTCACGAATGCCGAGGACGATCGCGCCCCGCGTCTGGGCGACCGGATCGTCGTTGGGAACGCGGACGCCGGTGCCATCTAGATCGACAGCATAGAGGTCGTCTTCGAAGCGGGGGGCCTCGAAGAGGATCTCGCCGGCAGCGTTCGTGACGAAGCTCCCTCCATCGAAGATCACGTCATCCTGGGCGCCGACAAGGTTCACGTAGACGATGCCGACGCCGTTCTCGACCGAGCGCCGCCGGATCAGCTTGCGGCGGATCCCCGGCTTCCCGACGTAGAACGGCGAGGCAGACAGGTTGAGAATCCACTCTGCGCCGAGGCTCGCCTGAAGGTCGGTCGGGCCGTCGTCGACCCAGATGTCTTCGCAGATGTTGACCCCGAACTTCCGCCCGCCGATCGTGTGAAGCTCACTCCCGGGACCGGGCGTGAAGTAGCGTCGCTCGTGGTACACGTCGTACGTCGGCAGGTGGATCTTCTGAACGCGCCCGACCTCGCGCCCCTTGCGGAGGAGGACGGCGACGTTGTAGAGATCGGTGGAAGCCCCGTCGCTCACCGAGGAGGTGTCCGCCCGGTTGACGGGCACCCGGGTCGACTCGGCCGCGACGCTGCCGACGACCACGGTCATCGGACCGGCCTCGGCCTGGATGCGGTCCAGTCCTGCACGGCACGCGTCGACGAAGCCGCGGCGCCAGAGGAGATCGAGGGGCGCGTAGCCGGGGATCGCGAGTTCAGGAAACACGGTCAGGTCGCATCCCGCGCTCCGTGCCTTGCGAACCGCTGCGCAGATGGCCTCGACGTTGTGGTCGATCGCGCCGACGGTAGCGTTGATTTGTCCGATCCCTACGCGCATGAGCCGATTATAGGTGGCCCTCGGCGCGCTCGCCAGCGCGACGGAGCGCGGCGTGAGCGCTCTCGAACAACGTGGCGGCGGCCGCTTCCGGCATGCGCTCGATCGCGCCGGCGCTCAGGTTTCCGAGCTCGACGGTTCCCACCGAGACGCGGACGAGGCGCTCGACGGAGAGGTCGAAGTGACCGAGCAGCCGCTTGATCTCGTGCTTGCGCCCCTCCGTCAGGGTCAGCACAGCGTACGGAGGCCTCCCCGCGATGCGGCCGCGGCGGATGCGCAAGAGCTCTCCGTCGTCAAGGATTCCATTCTGCATCTCGTCGAGCATGCGCCGGAGATCGTCGGCGCGCGGCACCGGACGGAACTGGACCTGGTACGTCTTCTCCACTTCGTAGCGCGGGTGCGTGAACGCGTGGATGAACTCGCCGTCGTTCGACAGAAGAAGCAGCCCCTCGGCGTCCTGGTCCAGACGCCCGATCCACGTGTAGCCGATGAACCCTTCCGAGCGGAGCAGGCGCCCCACGGTGTTTCCGGTGAACGGATCGTCGTGGCTGCACAGCATACCAACGGGTTTGTGAAACCGGTAGATTCGGGGCTCGGGTCGCTCGAGCGGAAGAGGTTGGCCGCGCAGCGTCAGGCGTCGAGCGTTCTCCGGAGCCAGGATCAGGAAGGGGTCTGCGGCGGGGTGGCCGTTGACCGAGACCTCCCCATGAGCGATCAGCTCGGCTGCCTTGCGGCGCGAGACGCCCGCCTGCTGCTGAACCCACTGGAGGAGTCGGGTTCCCTCCCGATCGACAGGATTCGCCATGACAGCGGGTATAGCGTGCTTCCCGCCTCCGCGCAACCCGCGGAAGGCTTCCGCGCATTTCCCGGATGCCTCCGGGGCGGGCATAATGGGCCCTCAAGCGGGAGGTTGGGATCGTATGGGGTGCGAGATTACCCAGCTGGAATTGGGGGACCGCCGTCTGCGGGACTTCGTCGACGTAGCGTGGCAGATTCACCGAGGGGATCCGTGCTGGACCCCACCGCTTCGCGGCGAACTCCTCGGCAGTCGGCTCCTCGGCATGAAGGGACTCTTGACTCGGGAGCATCCGTACCACAAGGATGCGGACGTCACTCACTTCCTGGCCACGAGGGACGGGCGACTGGTCGGGCGCGTGTCGGCGGCTGTGAACCGCAGGTACAACGAACACTACGGCACGAAGATCGGGTTCTTCGGGTTCTTCGACGTGGAGCCGGAGTACGAGACAGCGGAGGCGCTGCTGTCGCGGGCGTGCTCGTGGCTCGGCGAGCGGGGGATGAAGATCGCCCGCGGACCGGGCGGGTACTCGAACGCGACGCACGAGGCGAACCAGGGCGTGCTGATCGAAGGATTCTCCTACCCGCCTACGGTCGAGCTGACCCACAACCCTCCGTACTACGGCGAGTTCCTCGAGCGCTTCGGCATGCGGAAGGCCAAGGACTACCACGCGTACATGATTCAGATCTCCGACGGCCCGAGCGAGCGGCTTCGATCGATCGCGGACGCCGTGCTCGAGCGACGTCGGATCGAGACGAGACCGATCGACATGTCGAAGATCCCGTCTGAGGTTGATCTCATCGTTCGGATCTTCAACGAGGCGTGGGCAGCGAACTGGGGGTACCTGCCGATGGAAGACGCGGAGGGTGCGGCGATGGCGTCGAGCCTCAAGTTGGTCGCTGATCCCGGCCTGATGCGCTTCGCCTACGTCGACGGGGAGTTGGCCGCGGTGCTGGGCGCCCTGCCGGATCCCAACGTCGCCCTTCGGCCGCGATGGAACCGCCTGCGCGACACCGACATCGCCCGTGCCCTACGCCTCCTGCGCACGAAGAGGCGAATCCCCAACACACGTCTGATGTTCTTCGGAGTCCTTCCGCGGTTCCGAAAGCTTGGGATCGATGCGGTTCTCTACCGCGAGGTGCTGGAGTACGCGCTCAAGCACGGCTACAAGACCTGCGAGCCGTCCCTCCTCCTCGAAGACAACGACCTGATCCTTCGTGCGTCGTCGTTCATGGGCGGGGTTCACTACAAGACCTGGCGGATCTACGAGAAAGACATCCGCTAGCGCCGCCCCAGCGTCCGCGACCGAGAGAAGAGAAGGAGAAAGAGGGACCCGGCAACGGCCGAGTCCCTCTTCCGCAATTGGCCGGATCCCGAGGAGGTGATACGGCCCATCTCCTCCATCCCGCGGCTAGCCTCCCGATCCTGAATGCCAGCTGAACACGAACGTGATTCGCCAGCAAGAGCATTGCGGCGAGAAGTAGAAGTACCATCCGCTCGTCGGCATCCCCTGTTGCCAGCTGCCGTTATACCAATACCACATTCCCCCGGGAGTTCCCGGGAATGGCGGGTACATCGGCGGATACGACCCCGGGCCGGGCGTCGGGGTTGGGGTTGGGGTGGGATACGGGTACGGATACGGATACGTCCCACCCGGATACGTGTAGCCGTAGGATTGCGAGATCGTCACCGACGTCCACGCCGTGACCCACTGCGCCTGCTGCGGGTCCGTGGGGATGATCCCCTTGATGGCGACCCCGGCGCTGTGCGGGTTGCTCCCGACCATCGGGAAAGCCTCCGAGTAGGAGCTCGGCGAGAGCGCGAGCGGCACGGGGCTGGCGAAGATCTGCAGCTGCTCCGTCCCGGTCGGCGGCGTCACCGTAAACCGGTACGCTCCGCTGCCGGGCAGCGTGTGGGTGCCCGCGGACGCGTAGTTCGCTTGCTCGTACGCATTCGGGAGAATCAACCGCACCAGTCCGTCCGGCTGGATGTCATAGATGTAGACGTAGGCCGGCTGCGATACCGAGTAGTAGATGGTCACGTACTCGCCGACCACGTAGCCGGTCTTGTTCGTCCAGATGTTGACTGTCAGCGGGTTCGGCGTTGGCGTGGGCGTTGGGATGATTCCCAGCGGCGCAGCGCCGCCGTCGGCGGCGGCGACGGCCGAAAGCGTGACGAGCGCCACGAGAAGTAGGAGAAGGGCTCTCGTTCCGTTCTTAGTCATTTCAATCACCTCGGCGAACGTACACGCACCCGTGCCGCGCGGTTTCACGCCGGGGATGTCGGGTGGCTTCACGCCGGAGGCTCAAGACGGCGCACGACCACGTGCAGGTGCTCGGTCGAGTCACGATAGGCGGGCATGTCGCACGTCTCCGCGACGAGGCGGAGGACATTCGAGTAGGCTGCGGGATCCTCCGCCGCGATCTTCTTGACCTCGTCGAGCATCCCCGCGGCGAACCCCTCCACCCCCGCGCGCACGTCGACGGCGAACCCGGCCTCGCGCAGCTCGGTGATCGCTTGTGGCGGGGTCAAGAACGCGGCCTCCGTGAACGCGCGTTGCTCCCCGGCCTGGATGCACGTAGCGAGCAACTTGCGCA
>JAPLGD010000110.1 GCA_026390345.1 Candidatus Bipolaricaulota bacterium
CGGCAGGAGGTAGCCAATCCGGACCTCCAACCCCACGAAGGCGAGGAGCTGGGCTTCCATGCTCACGTACGGGAGGATGAACCCGAAAGCCCGCCCGATCTCGCGCGTCTCGACCGGAACGGGCTCAACGCCGCGGCCACCTTGGATCGGGGCAACGTCCCAGAAGCTAAGGTCGAGAACCGCCGCTCCTCCGCCGAGCACGACGCCCAACGTGAGAACGGAGCGTTCATTCCCACCGACGGCGAATCCGATGTCGAACCCGCCGGCGCCCACGACAAGCTCCGCCGAGCGGCCGATCCCTTCCGACTCCGCCACGACGCCGAACCCCATGCCGCCGAAGGCCATCCCACCGATCACACCGCCGCGGCCTCCTCCGCCGCCGCCGATGAGGAAGCCTCCCTCGAGCGGATCGAGCCCGTTCTCCGACAGGAAGGCATTGACCCCCGTGAGGTCGGGGAAGAACACCATCGCGCCGCCGCCGCCGAACCCGAAACCTACCGCGTTCCCCAGGCTCCCGAGTGAGACACATAGGGCGGCCAAGACAACAAGAACCAGAACGGATGTACCCCTTCGCATCTGCCCCTCCTCTTGCTTCGGCGACGTCTCAAGCACGCCGCAAACGTTCGATCGTAATCGCCCGGATGCCGGTCGACGAATCCGCCCGCGCCCCTAGCTGCGCGACGGCCCGTCCGTCTTCGGGTCGTACCGCTTCCAGCCGTCGCGTCCGCAGTTCTTAACGTTGTACATCGCGGCATCGGCCTTTTGGAGGAGGCGGGTCCCGTCGTCCCCGTCGTCGGGGTAGAGAGCGATACCGATGCTCGCGGACAGCCCGCGGGCAAGATCGGCATCGCTGAACGAGTCGCGAAGGGCTTGGAGGATCTTCTCCGCCGCCAACTCGGCATCTTTCGGGGAATCGATTCCCGGGAGGAGAGCCACGAACTCGTCGCCGCCCAGGCGCGCCACCGTGTCGCTCGCGCGCAACGCCTCGCGCAGCCGTGCTGCCACATCTCTCAGCACGCGGTCGCCGGCGGCGTGGCCGTGGATATCGTTCACCTGCTTGAACTTGTCGAGGTCAAGGTAGAACACGGCCAGGCGCTCCAGATTTCTCATCGCGCGGGCGATCTCAAGCGACAGCACGTCGTTCAGCGCACTACGTGTCAAGAGCCCCGTGAGCGGGTCGTGCGTCGCAAGGAATGTTAGCTCCTCTTGCTGACGCAAGAGCTCCGTAACGTCGCGGATGATTCCCTGGTAGATAACCTCGCCCGTCCCGGGCGCCTTGTCGGCAATCGTCGTCAAGAGACACCGAACGAGCGTGCCGTCTTTCTTGCGCAGCGACACGGGGTAGCCTGTGACGAACCCTTTCCCGGCGATGGCGGCACGGAAGGCGTCTCGATCCTCGGGGCGCGCGTACAGCTCGCCCGCCGTCTTCGTCATGAGCTGGTCCCTCGAGTACCCGAACAGCTCGACGAGCGCCGGGTTCACGTCGACGAAGTGCCCGTCCGCTGCCGTGATGTAGATCGGATCGCGCGACGAGTCAAACAGGTTGTGGTACCGCCTCTCACTCTGCACGAGCGCGGTGCTGGACTCCTCAATCGCCGCGAGCATGCCGTTGATGTTCTCCGCCAACCCTCCCAGTTCGTCCTTCCCCACCACGGCCACCCGCGCCGCGGGGTCCTGGTCGCGAGCGATCTGCGCCACGCTTCGTGTCAACCGGGCCGTGCGCGACAGGACGCGCGAATCAAGGAACCAGAGAAACCCGCCACCCAGAAGAACGTACGTCACGACAGTAGCCACCAACAAGAACGTCGCCGCCGTGAGACCTGCTCGAAACGGATCGCGAGAGACCTCCACACCGAGAACGGCAACCGGCACGCCCGACAGATCCCGCCAGACGGTGTACCCCGCCACTGTCTCCGCGTTGAGCGGCACGACGGCTACTTGACGGCGCGCCGGATCTCCCCCAAGCAGTGTCGCCACGACGCCGGGGTCGTTGCGCGGATCGGTGATACCTCGGACGGAGAGCGGCAGCGCCACCTGAGCGGCCAGCCGGTCGACCTCGGATGGGCCCAAAGTTCGCCCGATCACGAGTGTGCCCAACACCGGGGGCTCGTGGGCGCTGTTCAAGATGGGGTGGATCGCCACGAGCGCCACCTGGTCGCCAAAGGAGAGGAGTCCGGCGCGGCTGGAAGTGTCGTCGGGCGACCGTCCCGGCGAGACGACGGAGGCCACGGCAGCCATTTCGTCTTCGGGCGCCGCCGCCGCTTCCCCTTCGTCCAAGTCGAACGCCTGGGCAAGAACGAGTCTCCCCGAGGCATCGAAGAAGGCTATCAGGTTGAGGTGCAGGTTCATGAACGTGTCCGCCGAGAGGTTCTCGTCCACGTAGCTCGGCTTCGTGCCGGCCACGTACGCGGCCGTGTCGTCCCAGGATGCCCAGTCGTGGGACTGCACTTCCAGCGTGGACAGCTCCGCCGCGAGCGCGTTCGTCGCCCGGTCGACATCTTGGCGGACGTCCACCTGCTCAATGTCCGTGAACGTGCGCCCGAGGCGGGGGTACGCGAACCCGAAGAGAAGCGCCAAGACGGCAACCGCCACGAATCCCATGCCCCAGATGATCTGTGCACGAAGTCGCATAGACCCCTTGAAGGTCGCTTGCTCGCGGCCTTCCTACAACGCCTCGATACTGCCTCCCAAGGCTGGAACATAGCCGCTCGCCGACCGTCGGACAAAGAGAGGCGCCGGCCCGAGGGCCGGCGCCTTCATTTCCGTAGGTCGAGAAGGGGTCTAGGCCTTCGCCTTCGCCGCCTTCTCCGACTTCTTCTCCTCGAACGGGCGGGCCGGCCTCTTGCTATACCAGATCGCCCAGCCAACCGCCAGGAGCAGGCCGACGCCGAGCAGGATCGTTCCGACGCTCATCTTGCTGTACGTGACAAGGATCGGCGCAGCCAGCAAGCTGACCATGTTCACGACCTTGATCATCGGGTTCAGCGCCGGGCCAGCCGTGTCCTTCAGCGGGTCTCCGACGGTGTCGCCGACAACGCTGGCCTTGTGCCGCTCGGAGCCCTTCCCGGTGTTTGCCACCAGATCGCGCGGCTCGTCCTCGATCATCTTCTTCGCGTTATCCCAGGCGCCGCCGGCGTTCGCCATGTACACGGCGAGCATCTGGCCGCTCAGGATGACGCCGGCGAGGAATCCGCCCAGCGCCTCAACCTGCAGGATCAGTCCGATGGCGATCGGCAAGAACACCGAGATGATGGCAAGGGGGATGAGCTCCTTCTGCGCCGCGCTGGTCGAGATGCCGACCGCTTGGGCGTAGTCCGGCTTGACCTTTCCTTCCATCAGACCCGGAATGCGGAACTGGCGCCGCACTTCCTCAACGATCAGGCTCGCCGCGCGGCTAACGGCCTTGATGCACAGCGAGCTGAACAGCCACGGAAGCGCGCCGCCGAGCAGGAAGCCGATGAACACCTTAACTTCCGAGATCCGGATCGCGCCCAGAACCTTGTCCGCCGGCACGCCGAGCTGCATCTGCACGCGGCCGACGTCGGTGAAGTACGTCGCGAAGAGCGTGATCGCAGCGATGACCGCCGACGCGATCGCTACGCCCTTCGTGATCGCCTTCGTCGTGTTACCGACGGCGTCGAGGTCGGCCATGATCTGGCGGGCCTTCTTCGTCTCCGCGTCCTCCATGCCGTGCCACGCCATCTCGCCGATGCCGTTCGCGTTGTCCGAGATCGGGCCGTACGAGTCCATGGCCACGTTGTTGCCCGTGTGGCTCAGCATGCCGATGCCGACCATCGCGATGGCGTACATGACGTACGTGGCGTTCATCTCGCCACCGTAAAGAGCGAGGGCGGCGATGAAGCTGATCACGATGGCCAAGAGGGCCCACACACTCGACTCCATACCGACCGACAGGCCGGACAGGATCGTCGTCGCCGCGCCGGTCTTCGTGGACTCGACGATCTCCTTCACCGGCTTACGCTTCGTCGACGTGAAGTACGACGTCAGCGGGTTGAAGGCGACGGCAAGCGCCACGCCGATCGACGTGAGCATCGCCAGCCGCCAGTCGCCGGCGTAGAAGATGGCGACCAGGAACGAGCAGACGATCGTGTTCACGCTCGAGACTTCATACGAGCGGAACATCGCCTCTTCGGCGTCATGCGCGCGCATGAACTTGATCGGGAACTTGACCCACAGCGGAACCGTGAACGTCCCGAGGATCGAGCTGATGACGCCGATCGCGCGGATGATGAGCGGGAATACGATCCACTTCAGGCTATGGGTCGGGTCGACGGCCATCAGCGCGAGTCCGAGCATCAGCCCCGACACGATCGTGACTTCGTAGCTCTCGAAGATGTCGGCCGCCATGCCGGCGCAGTCGCCGACGTTGTCTCCAACAAGGTCGGCGATCACGGCCGCGTTGCGCGGGTCGTCCTCGGGGATGTCCTTCTCGACCTTACCGACGAGGTCGGCGCCGACGTCGGCGGCCTTCGTGTAGATCCCGCCTCCGACGCGCATGAACATCGCGAGGAGCGTTCCGCCGAACCCGAATCCGAGCAGGGCGTCAGGCGCCGCGGTGCCGAAGATGATGAAGATGATCGTCCCGCCGAACAGCCCGAGTCCGTCCGTCAGCATGCCGGTGACGGTTCCGGCGTAGTAGGAGATCGAGAGCGCCTCGTTGAAGCTGCGGCGCGCCGCCGAGGCCGCGCGCACGTTGGCCTGAATCGCCATGCGCATGCCGAGCTGACCGACGAGGAGCGAGAACAACGCACCCATCACGAACGCGATCGTGCGGCCGACGGCGACAACGATAACCGCGTTGTCCCTGAACTCGGCCGTCGCCTCCGCGCTCGGCTTGACGATGTAGACGCTCAGGAAGAGAACAACTGCCAGAACCGCCACCACCGGCAGGATGCGCTTGAGCTGGCGGCTCAGGTAGCTGTCCGCGCCAATGCGGATCGCGTTCCAGACTTCCTGCATCTGCGCCGTCCCCTTGTCCTTCTTCATGACAACCCGTCGTAGGAACCAGGCGTACACGAGGCTGAGGAACGCCGTGAGCAGAATGCAGAGAATCGCGATCTGCTCGAAGTTTTTGAGACCGTGCTTCGCTAGTCCGAGTAGGTTCATGGGTCCTCTCACCGAAAGCGTGTAGTTTTCCGGCCTGCGTCTGAAACTTGGCCGCCGAACTGGCTGTGGTTTTAGTGGATGCGGACCGCGAAGTCAAGGCCGAAGCGAAGCCCGGCCCATGGGCCGAACTCCACCAGGAAGCATCATGTTGTCCCCATCCCTAGAGGGGATTTCCCATGGGGCGCGAGCGAGGTGTCCCGCCCAGTGGGACTCGGCCAAGAGGAAGGCCGTGTGCATGGATCGATCAGTCGAGCGGGATCCAGGTCGTCCCGCAGCAGGTGAGTCCGATGCTCAGATCGTTCTTGCTTTCGTGACGTGCGAGAAAGACGCTGATCGTCTCGCCGGGAACCAGGTCGACATCCTGCGGGTCGCCACTCGCAAGTGGAATCGCGAACTCGAGCGTCGTCTCCCCGTGGAGTTCGGTCCCCCCGGTCGCGAGGAGCGACGACTCCCGGTCTCGGCGATGTTGAGTCCTTGAGACGCCGTAGTGGTCCTCGAGGGTGACGTCGCCGTTTCGGACGTATCCGATGATGATGTTCGCACCCTCCATGCCGCCGCGGCCTCCGAAGGCAACCGCCGCCCACCCGGTGCCGGGGCTAATCAGGCCCACGTAGAGTGTCGTCGCGTCGTTCTGCCAGAAGAGGGACATCCCCGTACTTGGCTCGTAGAGCCAGTGGCGATACTCGCGCGCGTAGATGAGCCCGTCGGCGACCGGCTCCGCCGACTCCGCGCTTGCCGCCGCCGGCCCTCCGTACGCGCTTGCCGGCCCTCCGTACGCGCTTGCCGCCCCGCCCTCCGTACACGTTTGCGGCCCGCCCTCCGTACACGTTTGCGGCCCGACCTCCGTACGCGCTTGCGGCCCGACCATGGAACCACTCAACCCGGAGACTGCGAGAGACGCGGTGAGTAAGGATGCCTCCGGCGCTACGGAGACGCTGCGGAGGGCAAGCGCCCCTCCCACCCCGATCCCGAGCAGCGCGAGCACACCGACGAGCGAAACGACTGTGCTCTTCATGTGTTCTCCCCCAGCATCGCTTTTCTTCACCATCCGCGGACACGCGGCCACGCGAGCTCCACTCGACACCCTGAACGTACGACCGCAATGTGGAGCCCGGGTGAAGACCCGAAGGGGAGTCCGTGGATCTCGCACGCAGCGGGATCAGAACTCGAGTACGAGCAGCACCGCCGGGAGGACCGTGAGCGCCGCGCAGAAGATGACCAAGAGGAAGGACCCCGTGCTCCGCGGGCGAACTTCCACAAACTGCATCCTGGGCACGTCCACCATCCGGATACCGAATCGCCACCCGACAAACGCGGCAATCGACTGGAAGAGCCCGACGCAGAGGAAGATGCCCTGGACGACGAACACTGACCGAATCTCCCCCAATACCACCGATGCGCCGACCAGAGCGACAATCATGAGAGCTAGAGCGAACTCAAGGATCGCACCGATCGCAACGGCGTGCGCACGTCGGGGATCGGAGAGCCGAATCTGACGTACATCGAGCCGTGGCGCGCCTCGATAGAGTCGCCAAGAGACAAGATAGTAGAGAGCCCAGATCACGATGTATCCGCCAAGAAACCCCAGCGCTCGCGTCAAGGCGCACTCCCTTTCGTCATGTTCTCCCGGCAGGCGCCTCCGCAGCCAGCCACCTGCGAGCCGGTCCCGCGGGACGCGCCTCGCTCCGCCCACCCGGACGGCGGTACAATCCGTCTCCCCGCGGCGATGGCAGCGTGTGGGCCTGCCGAACGGAACGGAGGGCTAACGAAGTGAAGTCTCTGCGCGCGGTGCTCCACCACGTGAAGCGCTACAAGCTGCCGCTTGCGCTCACCTTGCTCAGCATGCTGGCCCTCGTCGGCATTCAGCTCGTCGGCCCGTGGCTCGTCAAGCTGATGGTCGCCGCCGTCACGGCACCCGACGCCGGGCCCGAGGTCCTCGGCCTGATCGCCAAGTTGGCACTCATCACGCTCGGCATCTACGTTCTCCGCGCCGTGATGCAGTTCGTGCGCAGCTACGCGGCTCACGTCGCCGGCTGGCACGTGGTCGCCGACGTCCGTGACGAGGTTTACCGGCACCTCCAGAGGTTGTCGCTCCGCTTTTACGAGAACCGGCAGACCGGGCAGCTCATGTCCCGCACGGTGAATGATACAGAACTGCTGGAGCAGCTGGTCGCCCACGCGATCCCCGACCTCCTCGTCAACATCCTGCTTCTCTTCGGCGTCACGGCGGTACTCATGACCATGAGCTGGCAGCTCGCGCTGCTCAGCATGATCCCGATCCCCCTTGTCATCCTCGCGATGCGCGGATTCTCGCGCTACGTCCGCCCGGCGTTCCGTCGCCGCCAGGCCGAGCTCGGCGAGCTGAACGCCGCGCTGAACGACAACATCTCGGGGATTCGCGAGATCCAGGCGTTCACACGCGAGGACACGGAGGGCGAGCGGATCTGGAGCCGCATCGTCCGCTACCGCGACTCGCTCTTGCGCGCGCTGAAACTCATGGCCGTGTTCCATCCTGCTGTCGAGTTCTCCGCATCCCTCGGAACTGTGATCCTCATCTACTTCGGCGGGAAACTCGTCCTGAACCAGACCCTCGCGGTCGCCGACCTCGTCGCGTACTTCCTCTACCTCGAGCTCCTCTACCAGCCGGTCCGGGCGCTGTCCGGAGTGTGGGAGTCGATCCAGCAGTCGGTGGCTGGCGCCGACCGCATCGCGGAGCTGCTCGAGCAAGAGCCCGACGTCGCCGAGCGGCCCGATGCCGTCGAGCTACCAGGCCGCGCCCAAGGCGCGATCCGCTTCGAGAACGTGAGCTTCCGCTACAGCACCGGTGACATGGTGCTCGAGGG
>JAPLGD010000061.1 GCA_026390345.1 Candidatus Bipolaricaulota bacterium
ATGGCGGGGGACCCGTCGAAAATCACGCAGGCGACGTACCTCATGTGGGTCAGCCACAACCTGGAGCGGATCGCCGACCTCGTGACGAACATCTGCGAGCAGATCGTCTTCGTGTCGAGCGGCAGCATCGAAGAGCTGAACGTGCGCCAGGCCTCCAACGACAAGCCGACCGACTAGCGTCGGGGCGACTCTTCGCGCGAACCTACTTCCGATTTGCCGTTCGTGAGTACGTGGACGCCGGGGCATCGAGCGCATTCTCGGCGATGTTGAACCCGTACTCTCGGATGCGGACAAGGCTGTCCATGACGATGCTGATCGCCGCCGCTGCGTCGGGCTGCTTGTCGGACGCCGTGCGACGAGTGATCGAGAAGAGACGCTCCTCGTTCGCGCGCTCTCCGAGCACCTGATTGGCGAGGTCGATGTCCTGCGTGGAGAACGCGGCAACAGCCCGTTCGAGGATCGCCATCGAGGTCTTGGCGCGCGCCTCGATCTCGTGCCCGACGGCCGCGACGATGGGGGACTCAAGCGCGATCGTTGCCTCGGAGATCTTCCCTGCGTGGTCGGCGACCCGCTCGAGCTGATGGGCCACGTCGTTGTAGTGGAAGAACTGCAGGCGCGAGAGGCCGAAGTCCTCCTCGAGCATCAGGTCCCGCAGGAGGAGGCTGAACTGGCGGGCGATCAAGAGTGACAGCCGGTCGACGTCGCTGTCGCGCTCGATGACGTCGCGGGCGAGCTCCTGGTCGTGGTGGGAGAAGGCCGAGACGGCGTCGAACACCATCGCGCGGGTGATGTCGAAGACCCGGCGTAGCGTCTTTTCCGCCGGGAAATCACGCACGTTGACGAGGGCGTGGAGCACGACGCGGCTCTGCGACTCGTCGAAGATCTCGAGCCCGACGAGGGCTTGCGCGACCTCGCGGATCATCCGTCGTTGGTCGGGGCCGATGCGCTCGCCGCGGACCTCGATGATGTCGAAGCCGACGATGTAGCGCGAGTAGATCTCGCGGAACACCCGATCTGCGTCCCAGTCCCCAAGCTCGACGACGCACTCGTTCCGCTCCGAGAGCGCCTCGGGGACGAGGAGCAACGCGCCGGAATCGTTGGGCATCAAGGTGACGATGGTCCCCGGTCCAATCCCGACGCCTTCTGCCCACTCCTTGGGCAGAGTGACGAAGTAGGTGGATCCCCCGGTCTTCTGGACCTTGCGCTTGTACACGCCCGCCTCCCTGGGTCTGGTTGGTCTTCCTATGGATCTTAGGCCCAGATCTATGGAGAGACAAGCGGGCGATATAGAGCGGCGGCCGCGATGCTAGTGCGCGCCCGGAAGATGGTCTTGTCCCCCGAACCGCTACTTGGCCGCCTTCGGCGCGGGAGCGATGACGCCGCTCTTCATCAGCACTCGGGTCTCCTCCTGCGCGTGCCGGATCTTCGTCTCGGCCTCGCGGCGGAGTTCGGCCTCCGTCAGGATGCGGCGCGCGATGCCCTGCTCGATCGCCTTCAGTCCGACGGCGACGGCCTCGTTGATGAACACCTCGGTCTCCATCATCGTAGGGACGATGTAGTCGTCGCGCAGACCCTTCGCCTCGGCCGTCTCGGCAATGGCGTAGGCGGCGGCAATCGCCATCTCGTCGGTGATCGTCTTCGCGAACACGTCGAGGGTGCCGCGGAAGATGCCCGGGAAGCCGATCGAGTTGTTCACTTGGTTCGGGAAGTCGCTTCGACCGGTTCCGACGATCTCGACCCCGGCGTCGGTGGCGTCCCACGGCCAGATCTCGGGGATCGGGTTTGCCATGATGAAGGCGACGGCGCGGGGGTTCATCGTGCGCAGCCACTCCTTCTTGATCGTGTCCGGGCCCGGCTTGGACGCGGCGATGAGCACGTCGGCGCCAACGATGGCGTCGGCCATCCCGCCTCGGCGGCGCTCGGCGTTCGTCTCGAGGGCGTACTTCCACTTGTAGGGGTTGTTCGCCTTGTCGGCCTCGAGGTCTTCTCGTCCTGGATGGAGGATGCCTTGGCTGTCGACGAGGAGGATGTTCCCCGCGGGGACGCCGGCGCTGGTCAAGACGCGGACGAAGGCGATGTTCGCGGCGCCGGACCCAATGACGCAGTACGTCGCCTTGGCCATATCTTTGCCGACGACCTTGAGGGCGTTGATGACGCCGGCGAGGGTAATGGACGCGGTTCCCTGCTGGTCGTCGTGCCAGACGGGGATGTCAAGCTCCGCGCGCAGACGATCGAGAATCTCAAAGCACTTGGGATTCGCGAAGTCCTCGAGGTTGATTCCCCCGAACCCCGGGGCGATCCATTTGACGGCCTGGATGATCTCCTCGGTGTCCTGGGTGCCGAGCATGATGGGAAACGCGCCAACGCCGCCCAGGTACTTGAACAGGAGGGCTTTCCCCTCCATGACGGGAAGCCCTGCGAGGGGACCGATGTTGCCGAGGCCGAGGACGCGGGAGCCGTCGGACACGACGGCCACGGTGTTGGCCTTGTTCGTGTAGTCGAAGGCCTTGCTCGGATCGGCCTGAATCTCTTTGCACGGGGCCGCGACGCCCGGCGTGTACCAGATGCCGAAATCGTCGACGCTTGTGACCGCGCACTTGAGGGCCGTCTCCACCTTGCCGCGGTAGAACGCGTGCCACTCCGGTGCCCGCTTGCCGGGCAGCTTCGCCCGCTCGAGCCGCTCTTCGACGGTGAGCTCCTGCTTCCGCTTCGTCGCCAATGTAGTCTCCTTCCGGTGTTGTGAGGACGGTTCTACTTCGCCCGCCGCGCCACGGGGTCGAGGTCAAACGGCACTCCGATGTCCGCGCCGACGGCGGTCAACTGCTCGACGGCCGCCTTCAGGACGGGGACGCCCTCGGCGGCGCTTCGCTTGGCGCGCTCGAACTCCTTCTCGCCGTGGATGTACACGCGGTCTTGCCCGGGCACCTTGGCCGCGTCCTTCATCTCGCGAATCAGGCCGTCCATTCCGTCCTGGAACAGGCCGAGGTCGCGAATCGCGTCAACCCGGAGGGCAAGGAAGAAGTGGCCGACGTTGGCGATCCCGTCGTCGGTCGGCCGACCCACGTGAGGGCCCGTCGCCGCTCCGGATAGGACCCCGGAGAGGATGTCAACGAGGAGCGCCAAACCATACCCCTTGTAGCCGCGGAGGTAGTCGGGGCCGCCAAGAGGCTGCAGCGCGCCCTTGTCGAGCACCGCGTCGGGACTCTCGGTTTGCTCGCCGCTCTTCGCGATTCCCCATCCCAAAGGGATCGCCTCTTTGGCTTTGCTGTGCACCTGGATTTTCCCCAACGAGACGATGCTTGTCGCCATGTCGAGGACGAAGGGACGCTCGTTCCCAGCGGGGACGGCGACGGCGATCGGGTTCGTTCCCAAGATGCCGGCGCGGGAGTACGTAGGCGCGACGAACGGCTGGGAGTTCGTGAGGGAGACGCCGATCATCCCGTGGGGAAGCGCCATCATGGCGTAGTAGCCGGCGATTCCGAAGTGGTTGCTGTTGCGGACGCTGACGAGGGCGAGTCCCATCTCCTTTGCCTTCTCGAGGCAGCGGGTCATCGCGCGATGGGCGACGACGGGGCCGAGCCCGTTCCCTCCGTCGAGGAGGAGGGTCGTCGGGGTCTCCTTCACCACTCGCGTCGGCGACGCGGGATCGGTGGTCTTTCGCTCCAGTCGCCTTCCGTAGTATGTGTACAGGCGCGTAACCCCGTGGGAATCGATGCCGCGTTCGTCAGCCGTGACCAGGATGTCGCCCATGACGCGGGCATCGTCCGCCGGAACTTCGAAATGAATCAGAAACCGCTCCGCATAGCGGCGCAACGCGGCCGCATCGTACAGGACGCTCTCTGCCATTGTGCCCCCCTCCGTCGTTTCTGTTGAGCGTTCGGGCATAGTACCTCGTCGAAGGGGAAATGCAAGATCCTGAGGCAGATCCCGAGGTTCGACGCGGCGGATCGGCTCTGGATCCTCCGCGGAGTGGGTTCAGGGAAGTCCCGCTTTCTGGGACGTAGCCTGGTCTGGTGCGCCGCCGGGCACCCGATCCGGTCACGGATGGCCGCAGGGTTGCGGGCGACCTCTGTGCGGCGGTCGCAGCATGCGTTTCCGCCCACGCTGTCCGTGGTGATGAGGAGCGGGCCGAACCGGTCGGTGTCGAGGACCCACATGGCCCCGGCATTCCCCGCTCGTCAAGGTTGTGCACGGCTGGCACGCGCGTGGTTTGGCGTTTGGCGGCAGCTCCCGTGCCGCACGGGAAGTGCCCGTGGGCCGCGCCGCCCTGCGCGAGAGCGGCCTGCGTCACATCTTTCCTTGCTCCGGCACGCCTTGCTGTCAACCGGCGCTGTCGAGTGCTCGTTGCGCGGCGAGGGCGACTTCTTCATGGAGGTCTCGCCCCCGAGAGTCCATCGTGACGACCAGCGGCCCGTAGTCATGGAGGCGGAGAATCCAGACGGCATCAGGCATGCCAAGGTCTTCGAGCCACGCGACGCTGACAACCTCGGCGACGGTGCGGGCGCCGAGCGCGCCGGTTCCGCCGACGGCCGCTAGGTAGGCGGAACCGCGCTCGACGAGGGCCTTCCTCGTGGCAGCTCCCATCCCGCCCTTTCCGATAAGGAAAGGCGTCGCGAAGCGAGCCATGATCGCCGGCGTCGTGGCCTCCATGCGCAGGCTCGAGGTGGGGCCGAGCCCGGAGATCGTCCAGCCGGAGCCGTCGCGTCGGGCGAGAGGCCCGCAGTGGAAGATAGGGAGGCCGGTCGGATCGAACGGAAGATCACGCCGGCCCTCGGCCGCCTCGAAAAGACGGCGGTGGGCAAGATCGCGCGCCGTGAGCACGACCCCGGACACGGTCAGGATTTCGCCGGCGCGCCACGCGGCAATGTCGGCGGGCAAAGCGGGCAGCTCAACCCTGCGGATCACTCGACGACCTCCGCGGCTCCGTGGATCACTCGACGACCTCCGCGGCTCCGTCCGCTGCGATGCGGACGGTGATCCGTCGATCGGCCCAGCACTGCAGCGCCACGCCCACCGGCAGGGACGCCGGATGCCGGCAAGCGAAGTCGGCGTGGACCGCGAGCGCTGTGCAGGAACCGCCAAGCCCCATCGGACCGATCCCGGATCGGTTGACGGCATCAAGGAGCCGGTCCTCGAACGCCGCGACGGCGGGGTCGGCGTGGTGCGCGCCGAGTGGACGAATCAGTGCCCGCTTCGCGAGTCGCAGGGCGAGGTCCGTGGTGCCTCCGATGCCGACGCCGATAATGACCGGCGGGCAGGCGCGCGGCGCGACGCGGACGACGTGAGCGAGCACGGCGCGGAGGACGCCAGGCTCGCCGCCGTCCGGAGGGACGAGAAGAAGAGCGGACGCGTTTTCGCTTCCTCCTCCCTTGGCGACATACGTGATCGTGATCTCGGCGCCCGGGACAAGGTCCCAGTCGATCACGGGCACCCCGCGGCCGACGTTGCCGACGTTGCGGCCCGCGAAGGGATCGATTGCACTTGGGCGCAGCGGAATCGAGTCGGTCGCGCGGCGGACGACATCCAGGAGTGAGGGTTCGACCGCGGCGAGCCACGAGCTCTCGACGCCGGCCCGCACGAAGAAGACCGGGGTTCCCGTATCCTGGCACAGCGGAAGGCCGTTCTCTCTCGCGACCCGCTCGTTCTCGAGGATGGTCTCAAGGTGCAGTCGTGCAAGGTCCGACGTCTCGGCGCCGAGCGCGCGCTGCAGACCGGCGACAATGTCGGAGGGGAGCGAGACAGAGGCGTGGCGAATGGCTTCGAGCAGGACCTCAGCCCAGGGAACCTGTGTGGACATCGCTTCTCCTCCGTTCTCCGGCCCGGATTCTGTCGGATGGGCGGCCGAGATTCCAGCGCGGTATCGCTGGGCGGAGCTTCCGCGGACGGCCGCCGGGAGTCCCGATCGTGGCGACGACGGATACCTATTCGTATCGAGGTTGGCGCCCGTCCGACTTCCTCCGCGTGAAGAGCGGAAAGGGAGCGGGTAGCATGTGGCGCCCGGACCGGCTGCTCCCCTAGAGGGAACGGCCGAACGCTGAATCGAAGTCTTGAACTGGGCAGCGTCGGCTTGGCGCGCGTAGCTTGGCGGCCGGGCGGCACGGCCCAGAGGGGTTGGAGGCGGATCGTGGAAAGCATTGCGGTGAAGATCAACGGCCGGGGGATCACAACCTGTCCCGGGAGGACGATTCTCGAGGTCGCGGAAGCGAATGGGATTCGAATCCCGACGCTCTGCCATCTGAAGGGACTGACCGACGTGGGCGCGTGCCGCGTGTGCATCGTCGAGGTGCGCGGCCAATTCCTGACGGCGTGCACGACGGGTGTGGCCGACGGGATGGAGATCCTGACGGACACCGAGGTGGTTCGAGCGCACCGACGAACGATTGTGGAGATGCTGTTCGCGGAAGGAAATCACGTCTGCTCGTTCTGCGTGTCGAACGGCGGGTGCGAGCTTCAGGACTTGGCCTGTGAAGTCGGCATGCAATCGGTGCGCATTCCGTACGCCTATCCGCGACATCGGGTGGATGCGAGCCATCCTCGGTTCCTCATCGACAGAGATCGCTGCGTTCTCTGCGGTCGATGCGTGCGTGCGTGCGGCGAGATCGAAGGCGCTCGGACGTGGGACTTCGCCGAGCGCGGGAGCGGCGTGCGCGTGATCACCGACCTCGATGTGAATTGGGGACAGGCCGAGACGTGCACGGGGTGCGGGAAGTGCGTCGAGGTCTGCCCGACAGGGGCCATCGTCCGCAAGGGAGCGAGCAACGCGGAAATGGGGAAGAACCCGGAGGTCGTCGCCCAGCTCGCGGAGAGGAGAAGCCATGGCTAAGGTTCGAGTCGCAACCATGTGGTTCAGCGGCTGCGCCGGATGTCACATGTCGCTTCTCGACATCGACGAGGCGCTGATCGACCTTGCGGCACGCATCGATCTCCGCAACAGCCCGCTGACGGACCTCAAGGTGTTCCCTGAGGACGGCGTCGACGTCACGCTGATCGAGGGCGCGGTGGCGAACGAGGAGCACCTGAGGCTCGTCCGCACGGCGCGCGAGAAGTCGAAGATCATCATCGCTCTGGGAGATTGCGCGGTCACGGGAAACGTTCCGGCCCTGCGCAACGGTCTCGACGCCGACCGGATGATCGAGAGCATCTATGGCTCACCGACGACGTCCAACGGGGCCCTGCCGTACGACGTGGTGCCGCAGCTGCTCGGGCGCGTCTCGCCTCTCGCGGAGTTGATCCCCGTTGATTACTTCCTGCACGGGTGTCCGCCGCCGGCCGGGCTGATCGCCAAGACGATTTTCGCGCTGCTCGACGGAAAGACCCCAGAGCTGGTCGGCCCCGACCTCAAGTTCGGTTAGCCGAAGGGATGGGAGAGATGGAAAGGCAGATTCACATTGAACCGGTGACGCGCATCGAGGGGCACGGCAAGATCACGGTATTCCTCGATGACAAGGGCGACGTGCGCGACGCGCAGTTCCACGTCACAGAGCTCCGCGGGTTTGAGCAGTTCTGCGTCGGCCGCACGATGTGGGAGATGCCGGGACTGACGGCTCGAATCTGCGGGATCTGTCCCGTGAGCCACATCCTTGCCTCCGCCAAGGCGTGCGACGCAATCCTCGCCGTCAGGATCCCCGAGACGGCTCGACTGCTGCGGAGGCTGATGAGCCTCGCTCAGCTCGTTCAGTCTCACGCCCTGAGCTTCTTCTACCTGTCGGCGCCTGACTTCTTGCTCGGTTGGGACAGCGACCCCGCGCTTCGGAATGTCGTCGGGCTGGTCGCCGCGAACCCCGACCTGGCGCGGAAGGGGATCCGCTTGCGCGCGTTCGGTCAGGAAGCCATCGACCGTCTGGGCGGAAAGCGCGTTCACCCCGCGTGGGCCGTGCCGGGGGGTGTGAACCGAGCGCTCTCCGAGGAGGACCGCGCCTGGATGATCGCCGGCCTGCCTGAGGCTCGAGCCACGGTGCAGGAGACGCTGACCCTTTTCAAGTCTTCGTTTGGGGATCCGAAGGAGCGCGGCGTGCTCGGCGAGTACGCGAGCCTCTACATGGGCCTGGTCGGGCGAGATGGTGTGTGGGAACACTACGAGGGCGTGCTGCGCATCGTCGACGCCAAGGGGCACGTCGTCTGCGAGCACGACCCGGCGCGGTATGCGGAGATCATCCAGGAAGCGTCGGAGCCCTGGTCGTACCTCAAGTTCCCGTACTACGTGCCGAAAGGGTATCCGGACGGCATGTACCGCGTGGGCCCTCTGGGCCGCGTGAACGCGTGCGATCGGTTCGACACGCCTCTCGCCCAGGCCGAACTCGAGGAGTTCCGCGGGCGGTCGGGCGGCCGATCGGGTCGCGTCTTTGACTACCACTACGCGCGCCTCATCGAAGCCCTTGCCGCACTTGAGGAGATGGCTGAGCTTCTGGCCGACGACCGCATTACGTCTCCGGCGATTCGCGCCGAGGCGGGAGTGAACGCTCGGGAAGGTGTCGGCGTGCACGAGGCGCCGCGCGGAACCCTCATTCACCACTACTGGGTCGACAAGGACGGCATCATCGAGAAGCTGAACCTGATCGTGTCGACCGGCCACAACAACTTGGCGATGAACCGCGCGATTCGGGAGATCGCCAAGGCCCACATTCACAAAGGGAAGGTGAGCGAGGGGATTCTGAACCGGATTGAGGGCGGGATCCGCGCGTACGATCCGTGCCTCTCCTGTTCGGTCCACGCTGTGGGGCAGATGCCGCTCGTTCTCAACATCGTTAACGCGTCCGGCGAACTGGAGACAACCCTGTCGCGGGACTAGACACATGGACTTGATTCTCGGCATTGGAAACGAACTGCGTGGCGACGACGGCGTAGGGGCCCGCGTTGTAGAGTTGCTGCCGCCGCGGGCCGGCGTCGAGACGGGTGTGGTCCATCAGTTGACGCCCGAGCTGGCGGATCGGCTCTGCCGCGCCGGGCGCGTCCTGTTCGTTGATGCCCACGTTGCGGACGACGCGGTTCGGCTGTCGCCGCTCAAGCCGGTCGCGAGGGCGGGTGTCCTGGGACACGCGCTGACCCCTGAGGCTCTTCTTGAATGGACACGGATGGTTCACGGCCGGGCCCCTGAGGGGTGGTTGTTGACGGTGCCGGCGCGGTCGTTCGCGTTGGGTGAATCCCTCAGCGCGGAGGCCGAGAGCGCGGTGCCCGAGGCGTGTGAGACGGCGCTCTCGTGGCTTGAACATCCGGCGTCGCACGGTGTGCTCGAGGAGGATGTGTGAACGAGCTCTTGCTGAAGTTTCCCCGGTCGATGGCGTCCCTCTTGGACATCCTGCACGGAATTCAGGACGCGGATCCGCAGCATCACCTGTCGGATGAGGCGCTGCGGGCGGTGGCCGAGTACCTCGACGTTCCGCCATCGGAGGTCGTGAGCACTGCCACGTTCTACACCATGTACAGCCGGGCGCCGCGCGGCCGGCACATTGTCCGCCTCTGCCAATCCCCACCGTGCCAGCTCCTGGGATCTGAGACCCTGGCCGAGGTCCTCGCGGAGAGCCTCGGCGTGGGGATCGGTGAGACGACGGCGGACGGCGCGTTCACGTTGGAGACGACGAGCTGTCTCGGTGCTTGCGCGGAAGCGCCGGCGATGATGGTGGACGACAAGGTCTATGGCAACCTGACGAAGGAGAAGGCGCGGAGCGTGATCGCCGACGTGAGGAGGAGCGATGCAGCCAGGTAACCGCACGGCCGCGCGAGAGACGCGGATCGTGCTTGAGAACTGCGGTCGGATCGATCCGGAGAGCCTCAGCGAAGCCGTGAAGGCGGGCGCGTACCAGGCCATCACTCGGGTCGTGCGCGAGAAGCGGCTGGCGGCTGACGTCACGGCCGAGGTCAAGCGCTCGGGGCTGCGCGGTCGAGGAGGGGCAGGCTTCCCCACCGGGGTCAAGTGGTCGTTCACCGCGCCCGGCGAGACGAAGTTCGTTGTCTGCAACGCGGATGAGGGCGAGCCAGGAACCTTCAAGGATCGGCTCATCCTCGAAGGCGATCCCCACAAGCTCCTCGAGGGCATGATGCTGGCCGGGTATGCGGTGGGCGCCTCGAAGGGGTACGTGTACATCCGCGGCGAATACGCCACCTCCATCCGTCGGGTTCAGAAGGCCATCGACGACGCGCGTGCCGCGGGCTACCTCGGCGCCGCCGTCCTCGGCTCCACCTTCACCTTTGACGTCGAGGTCAAGAAGGGGGCAGGCGCTTACGTCTGTGGCGAGGAGACGTCGCTCATCGAATCCATGGAAGGCAAGCGCGGATACCCGCGCCTCAAGCCACCCTATCCAGGTTCGGTGGGTCTTTGGGGAAAGCCGACGGTCGTGAACAACGTCGAGACCCTGGCGAACGTCCCCGGCATCATGGCACGTGGCGCCGACTGGTTCCGCGGCTTCGGGACGGCCTCAAGTCCCGGGACCAAAGTGTTCCAGATCCTGGGGGATGTCCAGACCCCGTGCGCAGTCGAAGTCGAAATGGGGACTCCCCTCCGCTCGCTGATTGAGGGGTTCGGCGGCGGGGTCCGCGCAGGAAAGCGGTTCAAGGCCGCCCTCCTTGGAGGAGCGGCCGGGGCGATCGTCGGGCCCGGTCTCCTCGAGATGGCGATGGACTTCGATGAAGCGAAGGAGCGAGGCGCGGTGCTCGGATCCGGCGCCGTGGTGGTGCTGGATGAGGACGCGTCCATCGCGGAGCTCCTGCACGGGATCCTGGAGTTCTTCCGCCATGAGTCGTGCGGCCAATGTGTCCCGTGCCGCGTGGGGACCGCGGCCCTTGTCGCGATGAGCGATTCGATCCGCGCCGGGAGGGCTGGAGCCGGAGACGTCGACCGGTTGGTCGACATCGCGAGGACGATGCAGGCGACGTCGCTCTGCCCGCTGGGGCAGTCGCCGATCCTGCCGGTGAAGAGCGCGGTCGAAGGGTTCCGCACGGAGTTCGAGGTCGCCGCGGCGTAGTGCCGCCGCTGGAACGTGGATGTCTCTTGGCGCGGCGGACCTGCGGGTCGGCCGTGCCGTCCTTTGGGCTCGAGGGTGCCCGAGACCTGTGCGTTTCTTGCAGCGCGGATCTCGTCTGAGTACAAAGGGACATGGACAATCTGGGAGGTTCGATGGCACGTCGCGTACGCATGGAACCCTCGAGAACGTTGACCGAGTTCCGACTCCTTCCCGGGCTCACGGCGCGGGAGACATCCATTGACCAGATCTCGCTCGAAAGCGCGCTCGTGATGCGACCGGACGGAGGGGTCATTGCGCTCAAGATGCCGCTTCTTGCGGCGGCGATGCAGTCCGTGTCGGGTCCGCGCATGGGGATCGAGCTCGCGAGGCTCGGCGGAGCGGCCATCATCTACTGCTCGCAGTCGATTGCCGACGAGGCGGCGATGGTCGCGAAGATCAAGGCGCACAAGGCGGGATTCGTTGAGCCACGGACGGTCGGGCCGGACGTCCGTCTGCGAGAGGTTGAGGCACTGCGACGGCAGTACGGGTTCTCGACGTTCCCCGTCGTGTCGCAGGACGGCCGGTTGCTCGGACTCATCACGCGTCGCGACTACGACGCGCGCATCCACGCCGACGTGCCGGCGAAGGAGCGGATGGTCCCGCGCGCCCAACTCGACGTCGGCGTCGGGATCACCGACCTCGAAGCGGCGAACGCGCTGCTCATCGAGGGGCATCGCGCCGTCCTTCCGATCGTGGATCGAGACGATCGGCTGCTCTCGCTGGTCTTCCGCAAGGACATCGAAGACCACCTCGACAACCCCGACCAGGTCGTCGATGAGAGGAAGCGGCTCTTGGCCTTCGCCGCCGTCAACACGCACGACTATGAGACTCGCGTTCCGGCCCTCGTTGAGGCCGGCGTCGACGTCCTCGTCATCGACTCGTCGGACGGCCACACGACGTTCCAGCGGGACACCCTCCAGTGGATTCGCCGTCGCGCTCCCAACCTCCCGGTGATCGGCGGGAACGTCATCACCGGCGAAGGGTTCGACTACCTCGTCGCCGCCGGCGCGGGGGCGGTGAAGGTGGGCATGGGCGGCGGCTCCATGTGCATCACGCAGGAGCAGAAGGGCACCGGCCGAGGACTCGCCACGGCCGTGATGGAGGTGGTTGCAGCCCGCGACCGCCACGAGGCGAAGACGGGCGTGCACGTCCCGGTGATTGCGGACGGCGGCGTCGTCAACTCCAAGGATGTCATCATCGGGCTTGCCCTCGGAGCGGACGCCATCATGATGGGGCGCTTCTTCGCGCGCATGGAGGAGTCGCCGACGGAGACGGTCCGCATCAGCGACCGCGTGATGAAACCCTACTGGGGCGAGGGGTCGGCGCGGGCGCGGGAGTGGAGCCCTGCTCGATATCGGCAGGCCGCCTTTGTGGAAGGAGTGGAAGGGTTTGTCGAGTACGCGGGGAAGCTGCGCGACAACCTCCCCCTCATGGTCAGCAAGGTGAAGTCGGCGATGTCGTCGTGCGGATGCCGGACAATCGCCGAACTGCACGCGAACGCGGAGCTCGAGCTTGTGTCGGCGCTTGCGATCCGTGAGGGGAAGGTTCACGACATCCTGCAGCTCGGTGGCGAGGCCGACTCGTTGTCGAGTTGGAGCACGTAGGAGGCACCATGCGCGAGATCTCGCCCCTGGATGGGCGCTACGCCGACGCCGTCGGTCATCTCTCCGCGTACTTCTCGGAGTTCGCCCTCATGGCGGCTCGGTGCGAGGTGGAGCTCCGATACCTCGTCGCTCTGGATGAGATCGGCGTCTTTCCGAAGCTGACTCGTGCCGAGAAGGCGCGCATCGAGGCGACTCGAGTGCTCACGGACGAGGATTTCGCGCGGATCAAGGAGATCGAGTCGACGATCCGCCATGACGTCAAGTCGTGCGAGCTCTTCCTTCGCGAGAAGCTCGAGCTTGCGCATCCGAATCGGATCCACTTCGCGCTGACGTCCGAGGACGTCAACAACCTTGCCTACGCGCTTCTCCTGTCGCGGTATCGAGACCGGGAGCAGCTGCCTCAGCTTCGGCGCCTCGTGGCCGCACTTGCGGATCGCGTGAAGCGCTGGAAGTCGGTTCCGTTCCCGGCGCGAACGCACGGGCAGGCGGCGTCTCCCACGACGTTCGGGAAGGAACTGGCCGTCTTCCTCCACCGACTCGTGCGCCAGGGGCGCCAGCTCGAGGCGCTCCGATTCCGCGGGAAGCTGTCCGGGGCGACGGGGACGTACGCCGCAGCCGTCGTAGCGCGTCCGGATGTCGACTGGATTGGGTTCGCGGCGCGGTTCGTGACGGACCTCGGGCTGGACCCGGTCGCGTGTACAACCCAAATCGACGACGGCGATGGCCTGGCCGAGTACTTCGCGGGCACGTCGCGGATTAACAACATTGTCCTCGACCTCGACATTGACCTGTGGGAGTACATCTCGCGCGGCGACCTCGTGCATCGGGCCGTCTCCGGCGAAGTGGGATCGTCGACGATGCCCCACAAGGTGAACCCGATCCGGTTCGAGAACAGCGAGGGGAACTTGGGCGTGTCAACCGCACTGCTGCATGCGCTTGCGGACAAGCTGACCCATTCCCGAATGCAGCGCGACATCTCGGATTCGACGGTCAAGCGGAACATCGGGGTCGCCCTGGCCCACGCCTACCTTGCGCTTCAGGAGACGCTGGGCGGACTCGATCGCGTCGACCTGGACGCAGCGGAGCTGCAGGCGCGCGTCGACGCCGCTCCGGAAGTGCTTGCCGAGGCGTACCAGACGCTTCTCCGCGTTGCCGGCATGGGGGATCCGTACGAAGCCCTGCGGGGTCTCACTCGCGGGAGGACGATCTCCCTGGCGGAGCTGCACGCCTGGATCGACGACCTGCCTGTCGACGCCAAGCTCAAGGCTAGGATGAAAGCGCTTCGCCCCTCCGCATACGTGGGTCTCGCCACGGCCCTCTGCGACCGGGTGACGGCCGAGGCCGCCGCCTGGCTGGCCGCGTAGCTCGTCCCACCTGCCGCAGAGAGGTCCCGGACGCCCGTTCTCCGAATGTGACATCGGTTACGTTCCGATGTCACCCGCGCGCTGCCCTGGGTGTGATAAAGATCACACCCCCGCTCGCCGAGGGTCACTCCTCGCTCTTCCTTCCCCAACTACTCTTGAGCTTGATGGCCGCTGGCGCACTGCGTCGGCGGCAGGTGCTCTGGGTACGCGAAGGAAGTGGTGCGATGAACGATCGAACGAGAGGTTCGAGACAAGACAGGGGAGTGCGTCTGGGGGGACTTGCGGTCGCCGTCGTGCTGCTCGCCGGGCTGGGTGCTGCTGCCGAGGATCCGTGCTTGAAGCAGCCGGATCTGTGGTTCCCGGCGCCGGGCGTGGTCCTCTCGGGCGGCGTCACGTCGGTTCAGGAGATCTCGGGCGACGTCTGCCAGGGCGGGACGGTGACGATCACGGTCACGATCGACAATCTGAGCTGCGGCAACGCGGGTGCGTTTGACGTCACGGCCTACTGGGACAGCACGGCACACGCGATTCAAACGAAACACGTGAACGGACTTCCCGGCTGCGAGTTCGTGAAGCTCACGTTCACGTGGGACACGGACGGAGTCCCGGCGGGGCCTCACACGATCATCGTGCGAGCCGACTCCGGGTCGACCGTGGCTGAACTCAACGAGGGCAACAACGAGTACACGTTTGACGTTCTCGTCCGCCCGAACGCACCGACGCTGGAGGCCACGAAGCAGTACATCGACGTGAACGAGGGGACGGTGAATCTCGGCGACACGATCCGATACGAGGTCGTGATCGTGAACGATGGCTGCATCGACCTCAAGGACGGATCCGGCCACGAGTACACGGACGAGCTTGCCGATCTGATCGAGCCCACGGGGTACGTGCAGGCCACCCGCGGCACGATTGCCCTCGAAGGAACGACGATCGTCTGGGACGGCAGCATTCCGGCAGGCGGATCGGTGACGCTGACCTACCGAGTGACGGTTGCGGAGGATGCCGAGATCGGCGTTGAGATCTGCAACCAGGGGTACGCGTACTGGGACGAGAGCGGAGACGGCACGCTGGATGCTTCGGAGCCGACGGACGATCCGGCGACATCGGAGGACGACGACCCGACGTGCTTCACGGTGGACGAGCCCGTCGGGCCGATCCCGCTTTGCGGAACGATCGACGCGCCGAGCCTCTCGGAGTGGGGCGCGATCGCGCTGACGTCACTCCTGGCGATGGCCTTCGGTTGGACGCTTTGGCGTCGGCGGGCCGCGACGTGAGGCGGCAAGGCGAAGCGCCGCAGTGGAGATCCGCGGTGCGAGGTCCCCGGACGCGGGGTCGCGTCGCGTCGACGCTTGCCGCGGTCGTCGTGGCAAGCGGCGCGTGGATCGCGTTGCTCTTGAACGAGACGGCGCTCGGGTGGGTGCAACGTATCTTTGCCGTCGCGACCAGCACGGTACTCGGGGTCCTCGGGTGCGGGACGGTCGCTGTGGGGACATCGATTGTGTCCGGGCAGTTGGCCATCTCCGTAGTCACTGCGTGCACCGGGCTGTTCGCGACGGGGCTCTACGTCATTGCCGTGCTTCTCTTTCCGGCCTCGTGGCGCGCGCGCCTCGTCGGCTGCGTCGGAGGGGTCTGCGTGCTGTTCGTCGTGAACATCATCCGCCTTGCCAGCCTCTACTACGTCGGGGTGCACTGGCCGTCTGCGTTGGACGTGGTGCACCAGGTTGTGTGGCAGTCGCTCGTCATCGCGATCGTCGTTGCCATGTGGCTCCTGTGGGCAGGACGGGCATCGCAGCGACCCGAGCGAAGGGGAGCGTCATGAATCGGCTCGTGAATCGCGTGGGGCGATTCTTCCTCCTGTTCGTGCTGGCGTTGGCGGTGCTGACACCGCTGTGGGGTCTTGCGGTGCCGTACTACGGCGGGTTGGCCGCCGGGGTGGCCAGGCCGTTGTTCCATGCGGTCGAGAGAGCGGACGTGACCGTCGTGGACGCGCGGGACGGAGAGGTGTGGATCCTCCGTCGGCTGGACGAGCAGCGGGTCACGCCGTTCCTGTACTTCGATCGATACACGCTCTTCGCCGTGATCCCCCTCGTCGCGTTGTTCGTGGCGACGCCGGGGCTCGGACTCTGGCGACGCGCCGTTCGAGCCCTGTTGGGGGTCGTCGCGCTGTTCGTCGTTCAGGTGGGGTACCTCGTTGCGGCGGTCGAACTGTCGTACGCCGCCGCAGGGCTCTCGACGTCCGGGGCGTTCGTGTCGAGGACTCTTGAGGGATGGCAGATTCTGGTCCGCGTCCTCTGGGAGGCCGGGCCGCTCTTGATTTGGATTGCTCTCTCGGCGTGCGCGTGGAAACGCTTCTGGCGTGACCTTCGTGCGCCGGTCGGCGTGCCCGGGGACCTTGTGCGCGAAGCGGCGCCCGCGGGCACCGAGCGGGGGATAGGCGGTTTGGACACAAGGGAAGGATGGCTAAGGTGAAACGAGCAGGAAGGGCCGCCGCGATCGTCGTGCCATTCCTCCTCGTGCTTTGCGTCACCACCGCCTGGGCCACGGAGGCCGAGCTCTACTTCTCGGCCGACAGCCACGGCGAGTCCCGGGTGACCAAGGTGCGGGAAGGCGAACAGATCTGGATTGTTGTCTACGATCCAGATGAGGACATCGACTGTGATGTGCGCGACAAGGTGTGGACGGACATCAAGGTCCTCGACGCCAAGACCGGCGCGCACATCGTGTGGAAGAGCTACAAGAGCTCTGCCGGGGATGCGAACGGATTCCTCTTCGGGGACGCGCAGTACGTGCCGTACAAGGGGCACTGGCCGGGCGACTCCGGGGGGTGGACTGGGGCGGACTACCTCGAGGAGATCGAGCGTGGCGCGGGGCTGTTCGTGAGCAGCCGACCCTTCCAGATCGGGACCCGCGTCAAGTACTCCCATGACGGACGCGACCAGGCCCACATCGTCGGACCGTACGACAAGGTCGGCCCCTTTGACGACACCGGCGGCGGCGCGGTGACCCC
>JAPLGD010000045.1 GCA_026390345.1 Candidatus Bipolaricaulota bacterium
TCATCGTGCTGAGCCCTCTGGCGGGAGCGATCGTCGATCGCGCCAACCGCAAGCTCCTGATGATCCTATCGGATCTCGCGGCGGGACTGGGCACGCTGACGATCCTTCTTCTGTACATCTCGGGCGTGCTCGAGATCTGGCACCTGTACGCCGTGGTCGCCTGCATTGGCGCGTTCGGGGCGTTTCAGTTCCCGGCGTACTCGGCGACGATCAGCGTGCTCGTCGACAAGAAGCAGTACGCCCGGGCGAGCGGGATGATGTCGCTCGCCGGATCGGTCTCGGGGGTGTTCGGACCCATCGCTGCGGGAATCCTGCTCGCGCCGATCGGCATTCCGGGCATTCTGTGCGTCGATCTCGCGACGATGACGACGGCGATCGCGATCCTTCTCTTCGCCCGGATCCCGCAACCCGCGGAATCAGCAGAGGGAACCAAGGCCCGCAGCAGCGTCTGGCGCGAAGCGGGCTTCGGTTTCCGCTACATCGCAGCCCGACGCGGCCTTCTGGGCCTCTTGTGCATGTTCTTCCTGTTCAACGTGACAACGAGCTTCGGCTTCACCGTTCTTGCTCCCATGGTGCTCGCCCGCACGCAAGACAACGCCGTGCTCCTTGGGAGCGTGCAGTCCGCTGCCGGGATCGGCGGCGTGATCGGCGGGGTCTTCCTCAGCCTGTGGGGCGGGCCGAAACGCCGCGTGCACGGGGTTCTAACGGGGTGCGCGCTCGGAGGACTGATTGGGCTTGTGGGAGTCGGCGTGGGGCAATCACTCCCCGTGTGGGCGGGGGCGATGTTCGTCATGTCGCTGATCTTCCCGACCGTGAACGCGTCGAGCCAGACCATTTGGCAGTCGAAGGTTCCTCCCGATCTCCAGGGCCGCGTCTTCTCGGTCCGCCTGATGCTCGCGCAGATGGGCACGCCGCTCGCCATGATCCTTGCGGGCCCACTTGCGGATCGAGTGTTCGAGCCGGGGATGCGACCCGGCGGCGGGCTCGCGAGCGCGTTCGGTCCGCTTGTCGGGACCGGGCCTGGAGCGGGGATGGCGCTTATGCTGGTCTTCGCGGGACTCCTGGCGGCGGTCGCCGCGCTCATCGGTTACAGCTACCGCCCGCTGCGGGTGGTGGAGACAGCGCTCCCCGACTACGACGCCCCGGCGGTAGGAACACCCACCGAGCCAGCGGTTGCGGGCTCGGAGTCCTAGAGAAGCGTCCCCGTGGCCCGCTCTTGGCGCGCTAGACGTGACCCTCTTGCTTGAGCGAGAGGAACCCGTCCGCGGTAACGATCAGGTGGTCCAGAACACGGATCCCAAGGAGTTGGCCAGCCTGAACGAGGCGCTTGGTCAGCGCGATGTCCTCTGGGCTTGCTTCAAGCGTTCCCGACGGGTGGTTGTGGGCGAGCAGGACCGAGGCGGCGCGGTCGGCGATCGGATCGGCGAACACCTCGCGCGGGTGGACCTGGTTCGTATCGAGGAGTCCGACGGTCACAACCCGCGACGCGATCACTTCGTTGGCGCCGGAGAGGGAGACGCACACGAAATGCTCTTGTTTCTGCCCGCGGATGTCCTGGAAGTAGGGAAGAGCATCGCTGGCGTGACGAACGACAGGGCGGCCCTTGCGGAACCAGCGCCGACCGAGTTCGAGGGCGGACACCACCTGGCACGCTTTGGCCTCGCCGAGGCCGTGGATTGACCGTAGCGCGTTCACATCCGGGCTCGACTTCCCCTCGGTCTCGCGAAGGACGCGGCTTGCGAGTTCCAGCACGCCGAGTTTCTTCGTGCCGCATCCGAGGAGAACGGCGAGGAGCTCGACGTCGGAGAGGGATTCCGCTCCGCGCGCCAGGAGCTTCTCGCGCGGACGGTCGACGCGGGGGAGTTGTCGGATGCGTCGAAGTCCGTCGGGGTCCCAACGCGTCAGCGATGGCTCGGAGGTGCGGCCGTCTTCGTCTCGAGGCATGTGCAGATTATCCTCATATCGTTCAGGCAAACAAGTCCGAAGATAGGAATGACCTTAGGGTGGACGGGGCGCGAAACGGACGGAGCGGCAAGCGCGTACGAAGGGCCGCGGGCGGGGCGCGAAGTGGACGGAGTCGCGGCCGCAAACGCGAACGGAGCGGCAAACGGACGGAGCCGCTAGCGCACGGTGGGCGGTGTGCCGTGGGCGGGGCGCGAAGTGGACGGAGTCGCGGCCGCAAACGTGGACGGAGGGCGGGGCCGCAAACGCGAACGGAGGGCGGGGCAGGCTCGGAGTGCCAGTCACGCCGCCGTGGTCAGGCGATACGGCGAGCTACAACACGTCGACGGTGAAGAGCACGACCTTGAGCGGATCGACCGACTCCCACGGTCGCTGGTACGCGAAACGGAGCATCTGGGGGCCGACGTCGGCGGCCACGTAGCGGAAGACGAAGACGCCGGGCGCGCCGATCAGGCCGGACGCAGGCCGATACTCGACATCCTGCATCTCACGAAGCGCCGCGTACTCGACCTCGATCGTGTTCGTCCATGCGTAGCCGGTCGTGGCGTTTCCCTCGAGCTCGATCATCAGGCGGTCGCCGACGCGAAGGGTCAGCGACGCTCCGTCGTCGAGGTCGGAGATGAGGCGATAGACGCGCAGCGTGTAGCCGCAGACCGAGGCGGTCGCCGAGTAGCGACCGAGTCCGTAGAGGCCCGACGTCGCGGCAACCTCGACGTCGGCGACGAACGAGCCGACGTTCGTCGTGATCACGATTTCGTACTCCGCCATGGGAAGAGGCGCGCCGCTCGGGTCGACGAGGCGGGCCTTGCCGATCCACGTCTCGGCCGGGAAGGCGGGCGCGTACTCTTCCTCGGACACCGCCGCGCCGTCCTTTCCGATCAGGCGCATGCGCTCTACGAGGACCTTGGACTTGAAGCAGTCAGCGTCTCCCTCGTGGACGATCTCGAGAGCGAGACGAGCCCCCGTCTCAAAGACGAACCCGCCGAGCCGGACTTCGGCGGCTCCGCCCACCGACGACACGCTGGATGACGACTTCGAAGTCGATTGCGCCATCGCTCCTCCCGCCATCAGCACCGCCGCAAGAACCACGAATCCCGCAACTCGCCAAGGATGTCGCATCGAACTCACCTCTCTCGAAACGTACTCCGAACCGACGTACTTGTTCCATGCGGCGGCGTCTCATAGCGCCGCTGTGTCCCCGGGGACCTTCGCGAACAAGCGAGCGTCCTCGATTCGTTCGAGACCCGCAATGAACCGCGTCAGCCGCTCGATCCCGATGCCGAATCCCGCGGAGCGAGGCAATCCTCGGTCCGCGATCTTCAGGTACGCTGCAAAGCGAGCCTCGGGAATGCCGTCTCGGCGGAGTCGGTCGCGGATGCGCTTCGGCTCGTGCTCTCGCTGCCCCCCGGAGAGTGCTTCGCCGAATCCCTGCGGGTACACGAGGTCCATGTCCAAGAGCACGTCCGGGCGGGCAGGGTCCTCGCGGTCGTAGAACTCGCGGATCGGGCGAGGGAAGTCGATGACCCATGCGGGCTCGCTGAGGGTCCGGGACAGCGCGTCGTCGAACGGCTCGCCGTGCCGTGCCGCTGCCTCCGCGTAGGGAATCCGCTCGAACGGTATCCGAGGGACGCGCAGGTCTCGTCCGAGTCGAGCGAGGTCCTCGCCGCAGTTCTCAAGGACTGCTTCGAGGACCGCGACCAGGAGCCGCTCGCCGAGACCAAGGACTTCGGCCCGCGTCGCGTCTCGCACCTCAAGATCGAGCTGCACGAACTCGGCGAGGTATCGCCCTGCGGCCGCCCGCTCGGCTGGCTCCATGCGGACGTTGGGTGAGAAGCAGAAGATCCTCGGCAGTGTCCGGAGGGCAATCTGCTTGTGGAAGATCATGCTTTTCGTCAATTGATAGGGGACTCCGTAGTAGTCGACGACGCTCGAGTACGTCTCGTGGTGGAGCGGGTCGGTCATCGGAGACAGAAGCACCGGAAGGATCTCGAGGAATCCCTTGCGGCGGAGGAATGCGCTCGCCGCGGCGAGGACTTCGCTCTGGATTCTCAGCACAGCCACCCGATCCTGCTCACAGCTCAGACGAATCATCTCTCCTCCAGAAGTGAAGCACGGAAACAGGGAAGACCCTGCACAGCACTGGCCCAAAGGGCCGGAGGAAACGGATCGCGATTGGGAGAGCGCCCGACCGAGCGGGATGCCCGGCCTAGCTAGACGAGCGGCTCATCTAGCCTTAGGCGTCCTGATTCGTGGAGAGGAAGACGGGACGATTGGCGAGGCTGCCCCCGAGCAAGAACGAGCAGAGCGTGCGGTGACGTCGCGTCATGAGAACCACCTCTCCTGTGAGATGGGCCACGCTACCACGCGGGCCTCGCTTCGTCAAGGGGAAACGGGCAAGGCGTGTGGTCGGTCGGCGGTGGGCGGCTGGGTAGCGTTTTGGGAAGTTGGCTCCCCAATTGACGGAGGACGGCCGCGGGCGTTACGAATCCGTAACTGGGCGCGCGGAATATCGCCCGACGTTGCGATAGCGCGCGTAGCGGGCGGCGAGGAGCTGGTCGAGCGGAAAGGCAGCGAGCTCGTTGACGTGGTGCACGACCGCCTCCTTCAGGGCCGCCGAGGTGATGGCGGGGTTCTTATGCGCGCCGCCGAGCGGCTCGGGGACGACGCCGTCGATCAAGCCGAGTTCGAGGAGGTGCGGGGCGGTCATTTGGAGGGCCGTCGCGGCCTCCCGGGCGCGCTCCTTGTCTTTCCAAAGGATCGCGGCAGCACCTTCGGGGGTGATCACGGAATAGATCGCGTTCTCGAGCATCAGCACGCGGTCGGCCAGTCCGATCGCGAGCGCGCCGCCCGATCCTCCCTCTCCGATGACGACGGCCACCGTTGGCACCCGAAGCCCTGCCATCGTTTGGAGGTTCTCGGCGATGGCGCCGCCGATGTTCAGCTCCTCCGATTCGACGCCGGGGTACGCGCCCGACGTGTCGATGAGCGAAACGAGAGGAAGACCGAATCGCTCTGCTAGCTCCATAACCCGCTTGGCCTTCCGGTAGCCCTGCGGGCGAGTCATTCCGAAGAACCGCTCCTTGTTCTCCTCGGTGGTGCGCCCCTTCTGCTGGGCGAGAAGGGCTACGGGACGGCCCTCGAGCCGGGCGAGCCCTGCGAGCAGCGCGCGGTCGTCGCCGACGATGCGGTCCCCGCGCAGCTCGTAGAAGTCGGAGAAGACGGACGCGATGTAGTCCAGCGCGTAGGGGCGCTTCGGATGGCGTGCGATGCGGACGCGCTCCCAGTCGGTCAGGTTCGAGTAGAGGTCCTGGCGCAGGACGGCGAGCTTCTCCTCCAGGCGCGCGATCTCCTTGGACAGATCCATCCCGTCCATGGCATTGAGCTGACGGAGCTCTTCGATCTTCGCCTCGAGGAGGTCGAGGGTGCGCTCGTCGGTCATCTCGCCCCCACGAAGAACCCGAGCGCCACGGCAAGCTCGCTGCGGAGGTCCTCGCGCCGCACGACCCGGTCGATCTGCCCGCGCTCGAGCGCGAACGACTCCGTCTGGAAATGCGCCGGCAGCTCCTCGGCGATGGTCTGCTCGATCACGCGACGGCCGGCGAAGCCGATCATCGCACCCTTCTCGGCGATGATGATGTCTCCAAGCGAGGCGATCGACGCCTCCACGCCCCCCGTGGTCGGGTACGTCATCACCGACACGAACGGTAGTCCCGCCTCGGCCAAGCGTCGCCGGACCGTAACCGTCTTCGCCATCTGGAGGAGCGAGAACATCCCCTCCTGGATGCGCGCCCCGCCGGACGACGAGATGAGGACGAAGCCGCGGCGATCAGCGATTGACGCCTCGATCGCCCGACAGATCTGTTCGCCGACGACCGATCCCATGCTCCCGCCGATGAACCGGAAGTCCATGACGCCGATCACGACTGGGATTCCCTCGATCGCGCCACGTCCGATGAGGATCGCGTCGTCCAGGCCTGTCTTGGCCTGAGCCTCCGCGACGCGCTCCTGGTAGGCACGGCTGTCGGTGAACGACAGCGGGTCGTTGGCCGCGAGACGCTCGCCGAAGGGCTCGTAGCTCCCTGGGTCGAGAATCGACTCAAGCCTCTCCTGGGACGTTTGGAAGAAGTACTCCCCGCAGCTTGGGCAGACGTTGCTGTTCTCGCGAACGCGCCGCTTGAAGACGAGTTCGCCGCACGACTTGCACTTCATCCAGAGGCTATCGTCCGGCTCCCGGTCCACGTGCACACGCAGGTACTGGCGTTCCTTGAACAGAGACATCGCTCACCTCACGAGCGGCGACGACCCAGAAGGCGGGGGCGCTTTCGCTCTTCCTCCTGCTTCTGGTCGTCGGTACGCAGGCTCTCCGGTTGGACGGATCCGCTGGAGACGATCATCGACAGCATGTCCTCCACAGGTATGTCTACGTGGGTCACGGACTTCTTGGGGACGATGACCATGGCCCCCGTCAGCGGATTCGGCACCGTGGGAACGTAGACGATGTAGCACTCCTCGCCGGTCAGGTCGACCAGCTTGCCGGGCTCATCATTCGTTACCAGGCCAAGAGCGTGAAGCCCTTCCTTGGGATACTCGATCATGACCACACGTTTGAAGGACGCCGTGGCTTTGGGATCAAGCATCGCGCCTGCGAACTGCTTGAACGTTCCGTACATCTTACGGACTCCCGGGAGGATCAAGAAGAGCCGCTCGAAGTACGAGTAGAACGTCCTGCCCACGATGTTGCGGGCGATCACGCCAGCGATCAACACGAGTACGATGAGGAGCGCGATCCCGAGCCCCGGGATCGCGTGCCCCACGGCGCGCTCGATGGCGTCGCCGATCGGTCGGCCGTGCCCGAGCAGGCCGTCGAGCATGTTGTAGAGGATCCAAAGGATGTAGGCGGTCGCGCCGACCGGGAGGATGGCCAGCAACCCGCTCACAAACGTCGCGCGGAGCCACAGCAAGAACTTCTTCATGCTGCCCTTGCCCACTCTCCCGTGTTCCCCATCCGACAATTATAGAGGATCGGCGTATCATACGATCATGGTTCGCGCGAGGGCAATTCCAAAGCGGATTGCGATCATCGTAGCGGTCGCCGCCGCTGTCCTGTACGCGGGACTCGTGGTCTTGCGCGTGCTCTACCCCATCGGATACGTCGACCTTGTCCAGGCGTCGGCCGACGCGAAGGGGCTCGACGCCGCGACGCTCTGCTCGCTCATCCGAGCCGAGAGCCGCTTCCACCCGGACGCCGTCTCGCCGCGCGGCGCCATCGGGTTGATGCAGATCATGCCCGAGACAGGCACGTGGATCGCCGACCGGATGGGGCTTCACGGGTTCGATGCTCACGCTCTTCTCGATCCGGAGACCAACATCCGGCTTGGTGCGTGGTACGTAAGCTACCTGCTCGATCGGTTTGGGAAGGTCGACCTGGCGCTGATGGCCTATCACGCCGGTCCGGCACGTGTCGATGGGTGGCTCGCTTCAGGCGAGGTCCCGTTTTCTGGGACTCGGGCGTACGTCGAGCGCGTCCTGCACGCGGTTTCGATCTACCGAACGGCTCTTCGCTGGCCCCTGGTCATTCGCATCACGCCTTCGATTCCCCTCTAGCGTTGCAGGGTTCCCCGCTATGGGCTAGTATCGCCACCAATCCCAGAGGGAGTTGACAGGAGGTCCCACCGTGGCGGAGGCGAAGAAGTGGGTCACGAAGGACCCGAAGCGTGAAAACGTCTTCTGGCCCACAGCCGAACTGAAGAAGAAGACGTGGGTTTCGGACGAGGCAATCTACAAGAAGGCGGCGGCCGATCCGGTCGCGTTCTGGTCTGAACGCGCCGAGGAGCTTCACTGGTTCAAGAAGTGGGACAAAGCCTACGATCCTACGCCGTATGCCTACAAGTGGTTCGTCGGCGGCAAGATCAACCTCTCGTACAACTCGCTCGACCGGCACATTGAAGCTGGGCACGGCGACCGCGTCGCCATCATCTGGGAGCCCGAGCCGCTCACGGAGAAGGCCGTCCACATCACGTACAAGGAGCTCCACGAGCGCGTGTGCAAGTTCGCCAACGGTCTGAAGTCGCTCGGTGTGAAGAAGGGCGACCGCGTTGGCATCTACCTCCCGATGATCCCGGAGGCGGTCGTGGCAATGCAGGCCTGCGCCCGCATCGGCGCGCCCCACAGCGTTGTCTTCTCGGCGTTCAGCCCCGAGTCACTCCGCGATCGTCTCGACGACGCCGGCGCGAAGGTCCTCATCACCGCCGACGGCTACTACCGCCGCGGCAAGCCGATCGACCTCAAGCAGGCCGCCGAGCAAGGGGCCGAGGGGACGAAGGTCGAGAAGATCGTCGTCGTGAAGCGCCTCGACGGCTCGGCGCCGATGAAGGCCGGCCGCGACGTGTGGTGCCACGACCTCGTCGCCAAGGCGTCGGCCGATTGCCCGGCCGAGCCGCTCGACTCCGAGGACTTGGCGTACCTGCTCTACACGTCGGGCACCACGGGCAAACCGAAGGGGATCATGCACACAACGGGCGGATACGCCGTCCAGTCGTACGCGACCGCCAAGTGGAACTTCGACCTGCACCCCGGCGACGTCTACTGGTGCACGGCCGACGTCGGCTGGGTCACCGGCCACACCTACATCAACTATGGCCCGTTGATGAACGGCGTCACGTCGTTCATGTACGAGGGCTCGCCCGACATGCCGGACTACGGCCGGATGTGGGACATGATCCAGCGGCACAAGATCACGCAGCTCTACACCGCGCCGACCCTGATCCGCATGCTGATCAAGCAGGGCGACGAGTGGCCGGCGAAGTACGACCTTTCGAGCCTGCGCATCCTCGGCACGGTTGGGGAGCCGATCAACGTCGACGCGTGGATGTGGTACTTTGAGAAGATCGGCGGCGAGCGCTGCCCGATCATCGACACGTGGTGGCAGACGGAGACGGGCGCGAACATGGTCAACAATCTGCCCGGCATCGGGCCGTTCATCCCAACCGTGGCGGGCCGCGGGTTCCCCGGGATCATCGGCGACATCCTCGATTCGGGCGGCCAGCCAACAAAGGTTGGCGAGGGCGGCTACCTCGCGATCTATGCTCCCTTCCCACCCAGTCTCACGCGGGGGATCTACGGGGACATGGACCGCTTCAAAACCCAGTACTTCTCTGACTACGGCCCGGAGCGCTACTTCACGAGCGACGGCGCGCGCAAGGATGACATGGGCAACTTCCGCATCACCGGGCGCGTTGACGACGTCATGAACGTCGCCGGACATCGCCTGGCGACCGCCGAGGTCGAGAGCGCGCTGGCGCAGAACGACAAGGTCAGCGAAGTGGCCGTCGTCTCGAAGCCGCACGACCTGAAGGGGGAGGTCCCGGTGGCGTTCGTCCTCCTGCGCAAGGGGATCGAGCCGTCCGAGGAGATCCGCAAGGACCTTCTCGCGACGGTGAACCGCGTCATCGGACCGACGGGGCGGCCGGAGGAGATCATCTTCGCGCACGACGTGCCGAAGACGCGCAGCGGCAAGATCATGCGCCGCGTCCTGAAGTCCCTCGTCCGCGACGAGCCGGTCGGGGACTTGACGACGCTCCTGAACCCGGAGACCGTCGACGAGCTGAAGAAGGCCGTCGGCTATAAGGGCTAGGTACGTGGCGGGCGACGACCGAAGCGGAGCATAGGATGGAGCGGGGGCGCAAGGCCCCCGCTCTTCTTTCTGGAGGGGTGGGTATGACGGAGGAGAGGGTGTTCGGAATGAAGCCGGAGTCCGGCCGGTGGATCTACGTTTTGGTCGGACTCTTGATGAACGTCTGCCTCGGGGCGGTGTACGCGTTTAGCGTGTTCCGCAAGCCGATCGAGACTCTGTGGGGCGTCACCGCGACCCAGAGCGGTCTCCCGTTCATGGTGTTCTTGGCGATGTTCGCCCTGTTCATGGCCTTGGCAGGAGGCCTGGTCACCTCGTGGGGCCCGCGAAAGACGAGCCTCCTCGGCGCCGTCCTCGTGGGCGCCGGCTGGATCCTCGCCGGATTTGCCCCCGACATCCTCTGGCTCACGATCTTCTACGGCGTGATCGGCGGCTCGGGGGTCGGCATCCTCTACGGTTGCCCAATCGCCGTGGCGTCGAAGTGGTTCCCCGACAAGAAGGGTCTCGCGGTTGGGCTGACGCTCGCCGGCTTCGGGCTTTCGGCGCTGCTCATGGCGCCGTGGATGACGAGCACCATCGCCAAGGAGTCGGTGGGCGTCGCTAGGACGTTCATGTACTTCGGGATCGCCTTCCTTGCCGTTCTTGTCGTACTGTCGTTCGGTCTGAAGAACCCGAAGCCCGACTGGAAGCCGGCGGGATGGAAGGGTGCGGCGGCGAAGGGCGGGTCGAGCGTCGACCTGGATCGCGGCCAGATGCTGCGCACGCCGGCGTTCTACGCATTGTGGGGCTCCTACATCATCGGCTGCTTGGCCGGGCTAATGGCCATCGGGATTGCCGCCCCCGTGGGGCGCGAGGTCGCTCTGCTCAGCTCCGGGAGCGCGGCCATGGCGGTGTCGGTGTTCGCCGTGTTCAACGGGGTGGGTCGGCCGCTCTTCGGATGGCTGACCGACAAGATCACGCCGAAGGGAACGGCGCTCGTGTCATTCGTCCTGATCCTTGGCGCGTCGGCGCTTCTGTACTTCGCGGGGGAGGGCAGCGCGGTCGTCTACTTCGTCGCGTTCTCGATCCTGTGGCTCAACCTCGGCGGATGGCTCGCCATCGCTCCGACGGCCACGTCGACGTTCTTCGGTGCGAAGCACTATGCGAAGAACTACGGCGTGATGTTCACCGCCTACGGCATTGGAGCCATCGCCGGAAACCTCCTGTCGGGCATGATCCATGACGCGACAGGCGGGTACCTACCCGTGTTCGTGCCCGTCATGGGGCTCTCGGCGTTGGGGCTCCTCATAGCCCTGGTGGGATTGAAGCCCGTAGTGCAGCGCGCGAAAGGCTGAAGACCCAGAGAGGATACGTACTTGGTGCGGGGCGGAGGCCGCGGCGTCCGCCCCGTTTCCTTCTTGCTGTGCCGAGCTCGCCGTGGCGCAAGAAGGGGGCTATCCTTCTCCGCGAAGGTGGGAGGGTGGAATGGCTCGGAGTCTTGACAACCTGATCTGGATCGACCTCGAGACGACGGGCCTCGATCCCGAGACGCGCGTCATCCTCGAGATTGCCTGCCTCGTGACGGACAGGGATTTGAACGAGCTGGGCGAGGGCATTGACCTCGTCGTCCACCAAGAGGGTCGCGCGATCGGACAGCTCGATCCGTGGTGCCGCAAGCAGCACGGGGTGAGCGGACTGCTCGAAGCGTCGCGCACGTCGACGATCTCGCTCGGCGAGGCGGAAGCGCAGGCCCTGGCCTACGTGCGCCGCCACTGCCTCGTTGGGAAGTCGCCCCTGTGCGGAAACTCGGTCTGCTTCGACCGCCGATTCCTCATTCGCCACATGCCGAAGCTCGAAGCCTGCTTCCACTACCGAAACGTCGACGTAAGCTCGATCAAGGAACTGGCCCGCCGCTGGCGGCCGGAGGTCGTCGAGAAAGTGGCGAAGGCGTCGCGGCACCGCGCCCTTGACGACCTGCGCGAGTCGATCGGCGAGCTTCGCGTCTACCGCGACGCCTTCTTCCGGGAGACGAAGTGACCGAACGCCTGGTTTGGCAGGACGTCGAGAAGGCGCGCTCGAGAATCGCGCCGTTTGCGAGACGCACGCCCGTCGAGACGTGCCGAACGGTCGACGAGGCGTGCGGTGGGACAGTTTTCCTGAAGTGCGAGAACTTCCAGCGAACGGGGTCGTTCAAGTTCCGCGGCGCAACGAACACGATCGCCTCGCTCTCTCCGTCCGAGCGCGCACGAGGCGTGTACGCCCCCTCGAGCGGAAACCATGCCCAAGCGGTTGCTCTGGCCGCGAAGCTACACGGGATCCCGGCCTACCTCGTGATGCCGGAGGACTCGAACCCTACGAAGGTCGTGGCGACCCGCGGCTACGGCGGCCGCGTCGTCTTCTGCCCTGCCACGCACGAGGGGCGGCTCGAGATGGCCGCGCGGGTCGGCGAAGAGACGGGTGCGACCCTTGTGCATTCGCACGACGACCTGCGGGTGATCGCGGGCCAGGGGACCGCGGCGTGGGAACTCATCGACGAGATCGGCGAGCTGGATCTCCTCCTTGCACCGGTCGGCGGTGGCGGCCTTCTCTCCGGGACGCTCGTCGCCGCTCGGCACCTCCTCCCACACGTGACGGTGATGGGGTGCGAACCTGAAGGAGCAGACGATGCGGCGCGATCGCTTCGGACGGGCGTGCGCGTGATGGACTTCGTTCCGCGCACGATCGCCGACGGTCTCCGAACCCCGCTCGGCGAGAACGGATTCGAGATCCTGCGACGGGACCTCGACGACATCGTCCTCGTCTCGGAGAAGGAGATCGTCAACGCCATGCGCTTCGTCTGGGAACGCGCGAAGCTCATCATCGAACCGTCGTCCGCGGTGGCCGTCGCCCCGCTCCTCTTCGGGAAGGTCGATGTCCGCGGGAAGCGCGTCGGAGTGATTCTCTCCGGCGGGAACGTCGACTTCGGGCCGTACTTCGCGGCGCTGGAGGAACAGGTTCATGGATCGCGCTAGACTCGACGCGTACTGCGGGCTCTACTGCGGCGCTTGTCTCATGTATCAGTGCACGCAGAAGGGCTACCGTCCTGCGCCGAGTGCCTTGAGATGCCTTGCGCGTCGCTTCGGGGACTTCAGGCGCGGCTGCCCCACTTGAGCGAGATTGTCTCGAACCTCGAGCGGATGCGCGAGGTCGGCCCCGAGCGATGGTGTGCGGAGCAGGCCGAACGCTGGACGTGTCCTCTCTGCGGCAAGCCGATCTGGTGGTACGAGACTACATGCGCCGCGTGCGGCACCGCTGTTCCCTTGGGGTGCACGAGGCCCACTCGATAGGACTGCGTCCAGCGCAGGGGGGGGGGCAGGGTCTTCGTCGCAAGCCGTCGTTGCCAGGCTCGCACGGGCAAACTCCTGTTTGCCCCGAGAGTCCCGCGGTTGTAGGATGGCGCAAGAGTTTGCATGTCACCATCTGAAGAGGGATGAGAGAATCACCAGAGCGGCCGTGGTGCTGCGAGCCTACCGGGCTGGCTGCTGTGGGCGGTCTGCAGGGATTGCAGGCGTCGTAGCTGGACAACAAGAAGGGGTGCTTCGACGATGGCGATACCGGCGAAGGTGAGCAGTAGGCTCTCTGCAGGGCTCAGGAAGTTTCAACCCATTCTCGCGTCCGCGCGCTCCCGCGACGTCAACGAATCGGACACAGTCGTGATCGTGACCGACCTCTTGCACGAGGTATTCGGCTACGACAAGTACTCCGAGATCACGTCCGAGCACATGATCCGTGGGACGTTCTGCGATCTGGCGGTGAAACTCACTGGCGCGCTCGCACTTCTTGTAGAGGTCAAGGCCATCGGCCTTGAGCTGAAGGACCAGTTTGTGAAGCAGGCAGTCGACTATGCTGCCAACCAAGGGTGCGAGTGGGTTGCACTGACAACGGGAGCGCAGTGGCGTGTCTACAGGGTCCAGTTCACAAAGCCGATTGTCAACGAACTGATTGTTGAGTTGGATCTTCTCCAGCTGAACCCGCGATCTGATACAGATCTCGAGCTGCTTTGGCTTTTGGCGAAGGAGGGGTGGCAGAAGGAGCGTCTTGGGGAGTACGCGGCGCAACGCCAAGCTCTGAGTCGCTTCTCCATCGCTGCCGTTGTGCTATCGCCTCCAGTAGTGGACGTGATTCGGCGCGAGCTGCGGCGCATTACTCCCAACATCCGAATCGAGGTGGAGGAGATCGGGATGGCTCTGCGGCAGGAGGTGCTGAAACGCGACGTCCTGGAGGGTGAGAAGGCCGACGCGGCGCGAAAGCTGGCATCCAAAGCCTCAGGAAGGGCGCTGCGTGCAACACGTACCGAAGACGAGGGGAAGCAAGAGGCCACTGGCCCCGAATCGGCCGGGGAACCGCGCAGTGCGCCCTAGCCTCCCGGAGGCCGCGCTTGAGCGCGGCGCCTGCCATGGCGACCTCCAATGCTACCACGCGCACATCGACGACGCGGAGACCCTTACCTTCTACGACTTCGATGGTGGCGGCTTCGGCTTCCGCGCCTACGACCTCGTCGTCTTCCGTTGGTGTGCCCGCCTGGAGAATCAGGAGGCGACGCGCTGGGAGGCGTTCCTTTCCGCGTACCGCGCAGCGCGCCACGTGACCGATCTCGATGTCGATGCTGTGCCGCTCTTCGTCTGCGCACGCCACATCTGGCACATGGGCGTCCACGCCGAGAACGCGTCGCACTGGGGATACGGCGGACTGAGCGACGAGTACTACTCGCGGAGAATCGACGCGCTGCGCAGCCTCGCGGACGACTACGAGATCAGCATCTAGGACTTATCAGAGAGTCGCCGTGCTCGGCGGAGAGAGCAAGAGCTGTACGAGCAATGGGCCGGCAAATGCGCAGGCACACTCGAGCAGGCCTGCGTCGCCAAAGGACTTGTCTGGAGCGGGTACTTCGGCTGTCAAGGAGCGCCCTCGAAGCCGATCGAGATCTTCATTCGCCACGCGGCGATCAAGGATCCCAGTGAATGGCCCGCGTACATCGCCGAGACCAGGAAGCACCCCGACACCCAGGACGAAGCGCGCGCCCGTGCCTTCGCCCGTGGGGTCATCGAGCATGTCCGGTAGCTACGCATTCAAGCAAGGTGGCGGCTAGACCCTCAACAGAGGACCGGGTTTTGTATTGTGTCCCCGGAACTCGGAACTCTTGAGGACACCAAAAGTGAAGATCTCGTACCTTGCCTCTTCGTTGACGAAGCCGGTTGCTCTCTAGACTGATCAACGGATGGAGAGCGCTCTGGGTGGGCAGGTCGGTGAAGATCGGAACGGCATCTCTGCCAGTTCGTGGGTCAGATGGACC
>JAPLGD010000093.1 GCA_026390345.1 Candidatus Bipolaricaulota bacterium
CGAGACGGTAGTCATCATGCGTGCCATTGGGGCGGAAGCACCTGCGGAAGAAGTCAGGTCAGTATGGACTATGCCTTATCTCTCCGGGATAGACTAGGATCTGGTGAATAAGGCACAATGGGAACGCGGGCTCTTCGTTCTCGTACGAGTGAGATGTGTCCGGTGGAACGAGCGAGAGAAGCGTCGGCTCGAGGGACGTCCGCTCTCCGGCGGCAAGCTCGCAGAGGAGCGAAGCGAATGATGTCAGGGGAGTTGCGGTACCCGCCGTCCTCGGGCGCGTCGAGGGCCATGGACGCCATTGCACGGTTCGGAATGCGTTTCGCGTCGTATCGCAACCAGTCCGAGATCATCGAGTCATTCTGTGAAGCGATGACAGCGGTGGGATACTCGCGGGTGGCGGTCGGACACAGGGTCGACGGAGATCCGCTCCGCATCCTGCCGATCTTGGAGTCGGCGGTGCGGGAGAGTCCTAGAGTGATCGTGCTCTCAGGCGGAACCGCAGAGACGTACTCTGCCGTGGACGGCCGGAATCCCTACGTGACGGAGACGACGATTGCAGGGCCCGGCGACACGGACTTCGGCGCGGCGGGAACGGTGATCGCTGTGGGTTTCCTATGGCACGGGGAAGCGCAGGGCGTCCTCGTCGTGAGTTCGAGCGAGCCGGGCGCGTTCGATGGCCAGGAGCGGGCGGCTGTCGAATGCGCTGCGGCCCATCTCTCCGTAGCGCTCGAGATCGTCGGTCAGCGGTTGGCGATCGAGAACGGCGAGGACAAGTACCGGCAGCTCGTGGAGAGTATCGATGAGATCATCTATACCGCCACGCTGGATGGTCGGATCACGTACGTCAACCCGGCGATTGAACGGGTGCTCGGTGTGCCCGCGGCGGCGTTTCTGGAGCGGGGATTCGAGCAGTTCGTTCCCACGGAGAATCGCGCCGCGATCTGGGACGGGTTTACTCGGCAGCGCTGCGGTGCGGGGCCGGCTGTGGAGCTGCGGGTCAAGGACGCTCGGGGGCAGCTGAGAGTTCTTCGTGCGTCGCTCTTCCCCGTGCAGACAGGCGTGGGTGACCTCCTCGGGGTGGCGAGCGATGTGACCGAGCAGGTAGTGGCGGGGGAGAACCTGCTGAAGGCGTTCGAAGGCACCATTCGAGTGCTTGGCGGGGTTACGGTGGCTCGCGACCCGTACACCGCCGAACACCAGGAGCGAGTAGCACACCTCGCCGGCGCTGTGGCCGAGGAGATGTCGCTCGGTCCGGACAGGGTTCGCGCGATCCGCTACGCCGGACTGGTCCACGACATCGGCAAGATGTCGGTGCCCGCAGAGATCCTGAACAAGCCGACGACGCTCACCGAGCCCGAGAGGGCGCTTCTCGAAGCGCACCCCGCAGTTGGCTACGGAATCCTGAGTCAGATCGAGTTCCCGTGGCCGATTGCCGAGATCGTCGTCCAGCATCACGAACGACTCGACGGGTCGGGGTACCCTCATCACCTTGTCGGATCGGAGATCCTCCTCGGCGCGAGGATCCTTGCTGTCGCCGATGTGGTCGAGGCCATGGAGTCGCATCGTCCCTACCGCCCCGCTCGAGGCCCAACGGCGGCTCGGAACGAGATCGTCTCCCGCGCGGGCGACCTGTATGATCCGGACGTTGTCGCAGCGTGCGTGCGCGTCCTGTCGCGCGACGGGTCCCCGCTTGAAACGTGGAGTGCGTCTGCGTAGGTCGACTCCGCAGGCTTGACTTGTGCCGGGCGGTCGCCTGGCCGATGCTTGGCGCGACGATCGAAGCGCAAGCCGAAGGAGTGCCATGTCGCGAAGTCCTGTGGACCTGAAAGGGATCCTGCCGCCGATTCCGACGCCGTTCGACGAGCGGGACACGTTCGCTCGCGAGCGTTTGCACGACAACATCCACGCATGGAATCGGCACGCGTTGGCGGGGTATGTCGTTCTGGGGTCGAACGGCGAGGGCGTCTTGCTTTCGCCTCGGGAGCGGCTCGACGTCCTGCGCGCGGCGCGCGAGGACATCCCCGCCGACCGGTGGATGATCGCAGGAACGGGGTGTCCATCGACACGGGAAACGATCGAGCTCACGCGGGACGCTGCGAAGATCGGCGCCGACGCGGCCCTCGTCCTCCCGCCGTCGTACTACCGCGGGCGAATGACTCGCGAGGCTCTCGTGCGGCACTACGCGAGCGTGGCCGATGCCGCGGGCATCCCAATCCTCATCTACAACATGCCGGCGTGCACGGGAATCGATCTCGATGCCGAGACGATCGTCGCGCTGGCGGCGCATCCGAGTGTGATTGGGATTAAGGATTCGGGCGGAGACGTCACGAAGCTTGGAGCGATTCGCGCGGCGCTCGGACCGGAGTTCCGCGTGTTCGCGGGGTCCGCGGGGTTCCTGCTTCCGGCGCTCGCCGTCGGCGCCGCGGGCGGCGTCGTCGCGCTGGCCAACATCGCTCCCGCCGAGTGCCTGGCGATCTACGAAGCCTTCGTCTCCGGCCACATCGATGCTGCGCGCGAGGTCCAGCTTCGGATGATCCCGGTCAACGCGGCGGTCACGAGCCGCTGGGGCGTCGCGGGTCTGAAGGCAGCGATGGATCTCCTGGGGCGGTACGGCGGGCCGGTCCGTGGACCGCTCCTCGCCCTGACGCAGTGCGAGATCGCCGAGCTCTCGGCGATTCTCGAACGTGCGGACCTTGCGCGGAAGGACGAAGGGGGGATGCGATCGTGAAGGGACGGACGCTGCTCATGATCCCGGGCCCGATCGAGTTTGAGCCGGAGGTTCTGCAAGCGCTGGGGGCTCCGACGACGAGCCACGTCGCCCCCGCTTTCGTGGATGCGTTTGGGCGGGCGCTCGAGCGGATGCGCGACGTGTGGCAGTGCCCATCCGGGCAGCCGTTCGTCGTGGCCGGGTCAGGCACGTTGGCGATGGAGTTGGCGGGGGCGAACCTCGTCGAGCCGGGCGACCGCGCTCTCGTGGTCAGCACCGGCGTGTTCGGCGACCGGTTCGAGGACCTCCTCGGCCGCCACGGTGCGGCGGTCACTGTTCTGCGAGCGCCGGTGGGCGAGATTGTGGCGGCATCCGCGATGGAGGAGGAGCTGGTACGCGGTGGGTACAAGCTCGTCACCGTCACGCACGTTGACACGTCGACCGGCGTGCGGATGGATGTGACGAAGCTCGGAGAGCTGGGACGGAAGTACGGCACGCTCACGGTGGTCGATGGAGTCTGCTCGGTTGCGGGAGAAGAGATCCGACAGGAGGAGTGGAAGCTCGATATTGTGCTGACGGCTTCGCAGAAGGCGATCGGCGTTCCCCCCGGGCTTGCCCTCCTCATGGCGAGTCCGAGGGCGCTCGAGGCCTTCCACGCTCGTCGCCGTCCCGTCGGCTCCTACTACGCCGACTGGTCGAAGTGGCTTCCGGTGATGAAGGCGTACGAGAACCGGACGCCGAGTTACTTCGGGACGCCCGCCGTCAACCTGGTCGCCGCGCTCGACGTGAGTCTCGGTCAGATCCTTGCGGAGGGCATGCCGGCGCGGTTTGCCCGGCACGCGCTTCTCGCCAAGGCGTTCCAGGCGGGCATGGACGCCGTCAGGTTGACGCAAGTCCCGGCGAAGCCGCCGTACCGAGCCCACACGCTGACAGCCTGCTACGCGCCCGAAGGGATCGGCATACCGGCGTTCCTCGAAGACGTCAAGAACGCGGGGGCGATCGTCGCCGGCGGGCTTCATCCCGCGATCAAGGACCGTACGTTCCGCGTCGGGCACATGGGCGCCGTCCGCGGCGCCGACGTGCTCGCCACCGTGGGAGCCATCGAGGCCGGGCTTCGGCGGGCGGGACATCGGTTCGACGCGGGCGCCGGGGTTGCTGCAGCGCAGCGCGTTCTCCTGTCGTAGTAGAACGGCGAAGAAGGGGGCAGGGTGGCCGGCGTGGAGGGAATCCGCGACTACGTTCGAGTGTCGGAGACGCTTTCGACGGGCGGTCAGCCGACGGCGGGGCAGCTTCGGTCGCTCGTGGGAGAAGGCTTCGTCGCCGTCGTGAACCTCGGGCTCCTCGATCCGACGTACTGCCTCGACGACGAGGCCGGGCTTGTCGCCTCGTTTGGGATGGAGTACCGGCACATCTCGGTGGAGTTCGCGGACCCGCGCGAGGCCCAGCTCCTGGAGTTCGCCGCTCTGATGGACCGTCTTGCCGAGCGGAAGACGTTCGTTCATTGCGCCGCAAACAAGCGTGTGTCCTGTTTCGTCGCTCTCTACAAGGAGTCGCGCGAAGGGTGGTCGGCCGAGCGCGCCGACGCGTTCGTTCGGCGGGTCTGGGAGCCGGATGCAGTATGGTCGGTGTTCCTCGCACGCGTCCGGCGCGACAGGAGTCTCGGCGCGGCGGGACACACGTCGCACGCGGCAGGCGGCTGATACGTTGACGCACCGGAAACCCGGGCATATGATGCCCCGGACGGCAAGAACCCACGAGAATAGGGCGGTCTCATGCTCCAGTACACCCGAAACGAGAACGGGCGACTCGTGTCCACCGACAGCTTCGATGAGGCAGAGATCGTCCGTGTCGTGAACCCAACCTCTGTCGAGTTGTCAGTTCTTGCGGAAACCGCTTGCGTGCCGATGGACTTCCTCACCGCGGCCACCGACCGCGACGAGCGCCCGCGCTTCGAGGTGGAGGAAGACTGCAAGCTTCTCATCCTCCGCGTGCCTCACCACGAGGCGGCTTCCGACACGCCGTACGTGACGGTGGCCCTCGCCATCATCCTGACCCCGACGCGTATCGTCACCGTGTGCGCCGAGGATACGGCTCTCTGGAGCGAGCTTCTGTCGGGGCGGACCCGGATTCCGCCGACGAGCGACACCGTACCGTTCCTATGCACCCTCTTCCTGCAGACGGCGCGCCAGTACCTTGGATTCCTCAACAGCATCCGTCACGAATCGGACGAGGCCGAGCGAGCCATTCAGGTGTCCATGAAGAACCAGACCCTGATCCGGATGCAGAACCTCCAGAAGTGCCTCGTCTACTTCACCACCTCGCTACGGGCCAATGAGCCGATGTGGGACAGGGTCCGCCGCCTTGCGGGGCGCAACCTGACCGACGACGAGATCGACATGCTCGAGGACGTGCGGGTCGAGTTCGGGCAGGCGCGCGACCTTGCTGACATCTACAGCAACATCCTTACGGGGACGATGGATGCGTTCGCTTCGATCATCTCGAACAACGTGAGCTCGGCGATGAAGCTCCTCGCGACAATCACCATCGTCCTCATGTTGCCGACGTTGGTAGCGAGCACGTTCGGGATGAATGTGCAACTGCCGTTCCAGGAGTCCCCGTTTGCTTTCTGGATCACAATGGGTCTGTCCATCGTCCTATCCATCGTCGCCGTCATCGCCTTCCTGCGGATGAAGATCTTCTAGACTGCATCCAGGGTCGCTCGGAAGGAGGCCTCACGATCATCGGTCGGCCGAGGGTCATCGTGTACGCCGAGGTGCGTTCTTCCGCGACGATCGCGGTTGTCTCCTCTGCAAACTGCTCGGGAGGGTGGCTAGACTCCGATGTCGGGTCGGCGACTTCCGGGGCGAACTTGGAGGGAGACGATGGTGAGGAGTGAACGGGCGAAGAGCGTGTTTGTCAAAGCCAACGGCGTGCGCCTACACTACCTCGATTGGGGAGGAGCGGATCCTGCCCTCGTCTTCCTTGCGGGCTCCGGAAACACTCCGCACTTCTTCGACTCCGTGGCGAAGCGGCTCACCGACCGCTTCCGCGTGCTCGGCTTGACTCGACGCGCCCACGGGGAGTCGGAGCAACCGGAGACGGGGTACGACATTCCGACGTTGGCGAGGGACATCGTTGGATTCCTCGACGCGCTCAAGGTCGAGCGCGCGTCGTTCGCCGGGCACTCGTACGCCGGGGCCGAGATGATCGAGTTCGCGATCGCGTATCCCGAGCGGGTCGAGAAGCTCGTCTTCCTCGACGCGCTCTACGAGTACGAGAAGAGCGACATCGAGCTCTACGGGGCGAATCCTCTCAACGTCCGCGGTGCGCCTCCCGAGACGTTCGACTCGGTTGAGGCGTACTCCGAGGACTTCACCACGCGGTATGCCCAGTACCGGCGGCTCCGCTCTCCGAAATGGGACGCGCTCCTGGCGCATGCCCTCGAGCGAACTCGAGACGGGCGATTCCGCGAGCGTCTCGGGCCGAAGGCTGCGGAGCAACTTGGCATGGCCGAGTTCTACTACCGCGCGAACTGGCAGAAGATCTCCTGCCCGGTGCTTGCCATCTACGCGTTCCAGGACGCCGCGTGG
>JAPLGD010000044.1 GCA_026390345.1 Candidatus Bipolaricaulota bacterium
TGCGCTCTCTCTGCTTTCGCGACGACCGCGGAAATCTGGTTGTCGAGCGACAGCAACGGAGAGACTCGCGTATCGTTGATTCAGGAAGGCGATGAGGTCTGGATCGTCGTTTCCGATCCGGACAACAACATCGATTGCGACACCCGCGACAAGTTCTGGGGCGACGTGAAGATCATGGACCCCAAGACCGGCGCGTACATCATCTGGGATAATGGCGGGTACTACGGTCTGAATCTCCATGACGACGACCCGGCTGCGCTGAACGTCGACTACTTCGAAGAGACCGGCGCGGACACCGGGCTGTTCGTAAGCTCGCGCCCGTTCCAGATCGGAACGCGTGAGGACTACGCGGTCGTGGCGAAGCCTGACGCGTACCGCTACTTCACGCACGTCGTCGATGACGATGACACCGACTTCCAGTGGGGTCACTACCTCTACACGGAGGTGGGCGCCGATAACATGTTCGACACCGCCGCGTGGCTGCTGTACAGGTACAGCAGCACCCTTGCCTCGTCCGTGACCTGGACCGCGGGCGTTATGTCCGGGCTTGGGGTTTGGTCCGGCGGCCACATCATGGGCACGACCCCCTACTTGCCGCACGATATCGTTGGGGAGGGGGGGGACGGCGCCTATACCGTCGGTCGGTTCGAGAACATGGACACGCTGATTGCGATGTACCAGGACCCGAACGACGACACCGACGTGGCGATCGGCCTCGCGAAGATCATTGACACCGAGTCGACGATCGAGTGGGACGCGGCGTCGAACGGCGACGTCTACAAGGACTACAACGAGGCTGCGTCGGTCACGATCGTGGACGCGGACGAGAACCTCAACTGCAACAAGGTTGAGTACGTTCCGTTCTTCGTCCTCGTGAACCCCGGCTCCTGGAACCAGACGGGCAGCGCTCAGATCAACAGCTTCTGCGCCCTGAAGTGGAAGGGCGGCTTTGACGTTGACAGCACGGCGCAGCCCCCGATCAACTGGTTCAACATCTACGAGGACCGCTACATCCACTATCCGCGTCTCGCGGACGGGGACACGTTGGCGGGGTTCAAGACGGTGTTCGACACGAACGCCAGCTGGATTCTCGTGACGTTCTACGCCAAGGAAACCGGCGTGTCGACGGGCGTCTTCAAGTACAACTTCAACAAGCTATCGACCGACCTCGGCTTCAACAGCCTGAACGAGCGCGACGTGCTTGTGGCGTACTACATTGACCCGAACGACGAGGACGACTTCACGTTGGCCACGGCGTACATCGGCGAGAAGCAGCATTCGCTGACGAGCTTCACGGACGCGTCGCGTGGGGAGAAGAGCGAGTACTGGCTCGGTCGCGATGCGGTCTACGTCCAGGTCATTGATGCGAACGCGAACGTTGATCCGTGCTGCCCGGAACAGATCGTTGTGCACATCTGCGACCCGCACGGCGAGGATGACACCGAGTGGCTCGTCCTTGACGAAACCAGCTCGAACTCGTACGTGTTCTTCACCAACGCCGGCACGGAGCTCGAGGGCGTTTGGGATCCGCTCGGTGTAGGCCTCGCGGCCGGCACGGGCGGCTACCAGCTGCAGGTCGACAACTGGAAGATCGAGGCGTTCAACGAGGACCACATCTACGCGCGGTACAATGACGTCTACTACGAGACCGACGAGACCGGCATGACCGGGCTTGGCGATCAGAGTACGGACACGGCGTTCCCGCCGCAGATCGACCGGGTGCGCGTGTTCAACGACGTGTCGTTCGACCTGATGTCGATTGCTGACACCCAGGTCTACAGCGGCTCGGGCGCGCCCTCGATGAAGTTCCTCGACCGGAACGGCAACGAAGTCGGCGGTGAGTACCTGAACTCGGACTGCGTCTTCCTGCAGGTTACGGATGACGACCAGGACGAGGATCTGTATCGCCGCGAGCGGATTGACGGCTACTGGGATGGTGGGCAGAACGTACCGTTCGGCCCGCAGGCGCTGAACCCGTTCGAGTGCAACGCCGACTATCCGTGGGGCCATGGCGTGAACTTCCTGCTCGGCGACACGAACATCTTC
>JAPLGD010000013.1 GCA_026390345.1 Candidatus Bipolaricaulota bacterium
CGATGTTGTTGTCCGGATCGGAAACGACGATCCAGACCTCATCGCCTTCCTGAATCAACGATACGCGAGTCTCTCCGTTGCTGTCGCTCGACAACCAGATTTCCGCGGTCGTCGCGAAAGCAGAGAGAGCGCAGAGCGCCATAACGAGCAACGTTAGGACACTCACTGCTCCTAGTCTCTTTTTCAACGTCGAACCTCCTTCTTGTGCCTAAGAACCCCACTGGCGTTTGGCACCGCTGATCCCATTCAGCCAATGCGCCGCCGCCCTCATCCCTCCGCATCGTTCGAGAAGCACTGACTAGTCTACACACCTCGAGCGATTGGAGGCAATCAACGGATGCTACTCAGTAGCGCCCACTTGTCACAACTCCATCGGGAGTTCGTCCCCATTCCACCTAAGGCAAACCCGCTGCCTCCCGATCCCTGCAATTCCCCAGCCGGGCGAGTCCGCTACTCGAAAAAGCCGTCCGGCCAGAACCCGCTTCCCTCATCAGGGCAGAGGAGATCAAGCTGCGGCACGACGTTAGCCGTTCCCACGATGATGCCAGAGAACGGCTCGCCGCCTCCAACGCAGCTCCCGGCGGTGACTCGGAACGGGCCCGAACTGCAGTCGGAAATCGTATTCTCTTGGATCATGACCATCGTCACGGCCCCGCCCAGGATGATCCCTGTTGCGCAGCCATAGATCTGGTTTGCCGCAAGCTGGACCGTCGTGGAGTCGGAGAACTGGTTCCGGACCGCAATCCCCGCTACGGAGTAACCCACGCTGCAGGCCTCCACGGCGAGGCTCCTTCCGCCCTGCGTTTGGATCGCGTCTGCAAAGTAGGCGAAGTCGCAGTTGCGGATCTTGGCCGCCGCACCCGCGCCCACGGCAACTCCGCTGGTCCCTACAGGAACTTGGACGTTCCCCTCGGAGCCGCGGAACAGAGACGACTCCGCAACAAGCGTGCCGTTCTCCACGGCGATGCCCACCGAATCGGGCCCCACGCTGAAGGCACAGTTGACCACTCTCACGGTACCTTCGGAACTCCCGCTCATTTCGATGCCGTCGCCAGGACCCGACGTCACAAACGAAAGGTTCTCAAGTCGAGCCTCGCCGGCCGCCAGATACACGACGACCGCCGAAACCTCCGGATCCCCGCTCTTGATTGTCGTCGAGGCGCGATCGGGCCCTCCACCTCGAATGGTAATGCCGGTCGCAACTACGAAGTTCTCGCTGTAGGTTCCCGGTGCAACAACGATTTCATCGCCCGCAACCGCGACGGCGACCGCCGCGGCGATCGACGCGTACTCCCCAGGGACATCCAACATGCGCGCACCGCAAGACGCCGCAATCCCGAGCGAAAGCGCGACAACCACCAAGATTGCACGGCCACGTCTCAACACCATCCTGCCTCCGATGCCTGGTCCGACATCCCCCTACCCGTCAGAAGGCCCTTTCAGCATAGCGCCGACCCGAGGGGAGATGAAAAGGGTCCGCAAGACGCGGGCACCGAGTGACCGTCTGTTGCCTTCCGGTCCGCGCCTTCGTATGCTCGCCCAGCATGATCTAGCGAGCGCTTGAGTGCGTTGCGCGTTCTCTCGTCCCGTCGGTCTCGTCTCCAAGGAGGAACCCTTGCAGCTGTTGCGCGACCTTCTGTCATCGATCGGCGAGTTTCGCGAGCCGGATCACGTCGAGCCCCTCCGCGGCCTTTCTAACCGCAACTTCCTGGTGACCATGGGGCAGGATGAGTACGTCGTTCGCCTCGCGAGTCCGAACGCCGAATGCCTCGGAATCAGCCGTGAGGCCGAAGCCGCGGCGCTTCGTCTCGCGGAGGGCGCCGGCCTCGGGCCGGACGTCGTTCGCTACGTCTTCCCCGAGGGACACCTGATCGCCAAGCCCATCGCCGCGCAGCCGTTCAGCGAAACGCCCAATCGGTACCGCGAGCTCGACACGCTACGCTCCGTCGTTCGCATCGTGCGGCGCGTGCACGCTCTCCCGGCCCTCGATCACACGTTCAACCCGTTCGCGCGCATCCGCGCGAGCTTCGAGCGTGCCGCTGAAGCCCGCGTCGCGCTGCCGGCGGGAAGCGCGAGGATCCTCCGCCGACTCGATGAGATCGAGGCGACGCGGGGCCCGCTCGTCCCGCCGTATCTCGCCCTCTGCCACAACGATCTGTTCGCCGGGAACCTTCTCGACGCAGATCCGATCCGGCTCATCGACTGGGAGTTCGCCGGGATGGGCGACGTCTTCTTCGATCTCGCGACCCTCCTCGTCTCGTGCGACGAGACCGCGCCCCTGCCGGATGCCCACCGCCACGCGATTCTCGACGAGTACTTCGGTGAGGAGAGGCCCGAGCACCGCCGACGCCTGGACGACATGGTGCTCGTCGTGCAGCTCCACGTCGTCGCCTGGGCGCTGACCCACCATACCCTCGGGACGCCCGAGCACGGTTGGGAGGGGTTCACGTTCCTCGGCTTCGCGACCGACCTTCTGACCGGACTCATCACCGAGCTGTAGAAGGGCTCGCGGCAAGCCCCCGGATCCGGCTCGCCGACTCGCAACTCAACGGCGCGCATTCTTGTGTTCTCGAGGGCAACACGCTACGCTTGCTCGTTGCCGTCCGCGTTCGCGCGGACGCGTCTTCGAGGCTCCGGGTCGGGCACGAAACCCAGAGCTTGCTCTCTGTGCTTGCCGTGCGGGCGCATCCACGCGACAAGCTCACCGGCCGCAACATCCGCGGGGGTCACGGAAACCGCGACTCCAGGTTCAGGCTCGCAGAATCGGGCGTTCGGCTTCGGCGTGCGATCGGGCTGCCGTCGCGTCGATCGCTCGGTACGCACGCTGAATCCAAAGGGAGGTTCATGGCCGCAACAGGCAGAAAGATGTACGACGTCCGCGTCTACAACCTGAAGTGCGTCGAATGCGGCAAGCCGGTGGAAGAGCTCCCCTTCGAGCCGCTGAGTTCGGCCCGCCCCGTCTACTGCCCCGACTGCAACCCGAAACGAACCTCCACCAAGAAGAGACCGTACCAGGGAAGGCCCAAGGGGCGAAGGCACTAGAAGATCACCGCGGACTACCGCTGCGCGCCTGCTCCGACCTTCACCGTCCGCCGTGGATCCTCTCCCGGCAGGCAAGCCCCTGAGACGCTCCCGAGACGCCGAGACCCGAGAGTTGGCCCTGCAAGGTGGCTTTCACCGGTCGGCGGACTCGGCTGGCCCGAATACAGACCCCTCTTTCCAACGGTGACCGCGTGTCTGCTGCCAACGCGAGTCTCCTCAAGGAGTTCGGCGTGACAGACATCCAGACACAATGCGGTCGAATCACCGTACCGGAAGCTCCGGCCGTGCCCGGGCTGGTGTTCCGGCGGTTCGCCGGACCTGCGGACTATCCGACCATGGTGGAGCTGCTCCGGACATGCATCAAAGCGTACCAGCTTGACAGTGTGGCGGACCTCGACTCCATGGAGCGAACGTACAGACATCTCGTCAACTCCGATCCGGATCGCGACATGATCTTCGCCGAGGTTGGCGGCACTTTGATCGCGTACGGACGCGGCTGGTGGGATGACGAGTGGAGCGGAACTCGGACGTACGCCTTCTTCGTGAATCTCCACCCCGACTGGCGCGGGCGTGGGATTGGCCGCGCGATGCTCCGCTGGATCGAGGCGCGTCTGCGCGACATAGCCGCAGGACATCCGGCGGGTCTTGCGAAGACCTTCCAGTCTGGAGGAGGCCAAGGCCAGGCCCACTGGATCCGCATCCTCGAGGAGGAAGACTACTCTCCCGTCCGCTGGGGATACGAGATGGTTCGGTCTCTCGCCGAGGCCATCGCCGTGTGCCCTCTCCCGAACGGGGTGGAGATCCGCTCTGTCCGAGAACTCGAGATCCCCGTCATCTGGCGGGCCGCCGAGGAGGCGTTCCGCGATCACTGGGGCCACGGGGAGTGGAAGGACGAGCAGCTCGCGGAGTGGCGTGAGTCGCCGACGTTCCAGCCCCACCTCTGGCAGGTCGCGTGGGACGGCAACGAGGTCGTAGGTATGGTATTGAACCGGTTCGACGAGGCCGAGAACGTGGAGTACGGCCGGAAGCGTGGCTACACCGAGACGATTTGCGTGCGTCGCCCGTGGCGCGGTCGTGGGCTCGCCAGAGCCCTCATCACACGGAGCCTGCACTTGTGGAAGGACATGGGAATGGCGGAAGCAGCCCACGGTGTCGACTCGCAGAACGCCACGGGAGCCCTTCAGCTCTATCAGAGCCTCGGCTACAAGACGGTCAAGAGCTACACCACCTACCGCAAGACACTCGCATAGGAAGCACCTCGAAAGCGCGACCGCTGCAACCTCCGCACGCCGCTCGGATTCCTGGGACGCACAGGCTTTCGCGTCGCTCCCACGCATCGCGGTACACTGCCGGCGAACGGAAGTGCGTCATCCCCAGCACCGCAGAACGGCCAAGGAGGGGCAGAACATGCGCATCGTCGACCTTTCGCCGGAGCATGAGTCGGTCTTCGCGTCGTGTCTGGAAGATCGGCTGCCGGAGGCGAGGGAAGCGGGGAGCCTGCGAGCCGAATGGATTCACGTGATGAAGGGGCGTGGCTTGCGCGCCAAGCTTGCCGTCACCGACCGGGAGGTCCCGGTCGGGATGATCCAGTACGTGCCCGCGAGCGAGACGCTCCTCGACGGATCCCCCGGCGCCTACTTCGTCTACTGCATCTGGGTTGTAGGATTCCGTGACGATCGCGGCAACCATCAAGGAAAGGGCCTCGGCACCGCGCTCCTCGCCGCTGCCGAGGCGGACGCGAAGAGCCTCGGAGCGACGGGACTGGCGGCGTGGGGCCTCGTCCTCCCTTTCTGGATGAGAGCATCATGGTTCCGCAAGCACGGATACCGAAGAGTCGATCGCTCGGGGATGGCGGCGTTGATGTGGAAGCCCTTCGCCCCCGACACGTCGGCACCGCGTTTCGTTCGCCCGAAGAAGACACCCAAGCGAATCCCGGGCCAGATCACGGTGACAAGCTTCCTCTATGGCCAGTGCCGCGCCGGGAACGTCGGCCACGAACGGGCGAGGCGCGCGTGTGCCGAGATCGGAAGCCCGGTCGTCTACCGCGTCGTCGACACGAAGAACATGGCCACGGCGAACGAGTGGGGAATCCTCGACGCGCTCTACGTCGACGACCGCGAGGTGCGCAATGGTCCGCCCTTGTCCTACGACAAACTGAAGAAGAGGATCGAGAAGGCCGCGAGGCGGCTGCGGTAGGCAAACACAACACCACGCCTAGAGACGTCGCATCCAGGCTCGACCGCGTCGCTCGTCGACGAAGCGCCTTCGTCATCACGGCTTTCCCGAGGTCGCTCCGATGGTGGTCGCCGTGCCGTCGAGCACGAAGACGCCAGCGTGAGGCATCGGCGGAGTAGCAGACGGCGAACACGGCGATCCCTACGTTCGCCACAACCTAGGTTCACGGACGAGCACGAAGACGCAGACGCCTTGCGCGATAATCCGCTCCGCGGTAGAACTTCCGCGCTGCGACGGGACGGGCGGAGCTTCTTCTTGCGGGGCGCTTCGGGGGCGCGGCAGGTGCGCGGTGGCTTCTCAGGGAGTCGAAGGAGGATCATGGGTCCAAGGTCCCGTTATGTCGCGTGCAGGTCTGCCATCCTCGTCGCACTCCTGTCGGGCGCGTCGTGCGCCTCCGCCAACGCGTCGCCGACGATCCGCCCTGAGGAGGCGACCCAGGTCGCGGAATTGGCTCAGCTAGCCGGCCACCAAGGCGCGGTCTACTCGATCGCCTGGTCACCCGACGGAAGCCGCCTCGCTTCGGCCAGTTCCGATGGAACCGTCCGCGTCTGGGACCCTGAGGCCGCCACCGTCCTACTCACCCTGGAACAGGGAAGTGTTAGTCGGTGGGGCGTATCGTGGTCGCCCGACGGAACTCGTTTGGTCTCGGTTTGTTGCGGCAGCATGGTCCGTGTCTGGAATGCGGCCACGGGAGAGAAGCTTGCCGAGCTCGAGCTCCCCGCGCCCTGCACGCTCTGCACGGCGTGGTCGCCTGACGGAACCCGAATCGCCGTGGGAGAAGGGGATGGGACGATCCTCGTCCTTGACTCCGCGGATCTCCACGTCATTCTTCAATGGCCCGGGCATGTCGAAGGTGGGCTGTCGACCGAGATTGTTGCGATAGCGTGGTCACCCGACGGAGCACGGCTCGCCTCAGGCGGACTCGACTACGCGCTTCGCGTGTGGGATCCAGCCACCGGCACCGCGCTCGCTACCCTGCGGGCCGCAACTCGGGCGCGAAACGACATCAACGGCGTCGCGTGGTCGACTGACGGTCGACTGGTCGCGGCCGCCGGCCAGGACGGTTTCGTCCGCATTTGGGATCCCGTAACCCAAGCGGAACTGAGAAGCCTTCAAGTAGGACGCTCGTGGACGCGTGGCGTGTCATGGTCTCCCGACGGCACCATCCTGGCCACATCGAGCGGGGGAGGAAGGCTCCTTCTGTGGGACCCGACGACCGGCAGCCTTCTCGCCACGCTGTCGAGCAGCGGCCTTGACGTCTGGTCAGTGGCCTTCTCGCCCGACGGAACGCGGATCGCAAGCGGCAACGGCGGCTACGAAGTCCGGACCGGCATCGGCCTGATCCGCCTGTGGGGACTGCCGTAGCCGGAGCCGAGTGTCGGTGCTACGATGTCCGCACTATGAACGCTGTCGTGCTCGACGGGGCCCGAGGTACGGAGTGCCGCGGCGCCCTCGCCGCCCTCCAACAGGCCCTGGCGGAAGCGGGACACACGACCGAGGTCATCCCTCTGCGTGAGAGGACGATCGCCCCGTGCCGCGGTTGCTTCGGCTGCTGGGTCACGACGGCTGGGGAGTGCGTCATCGACGACGCGGGACGTCAGGTCGCAAGGGCAATTGCACGTTGCGACCTTCTCGTGTACCTGACACCGGTGACGTTCGGCGGTGTGTCCTCGGAGCTGAAGAAGGCCGTCGATCGGATGCTCCCAGACATCCTCCCGTTTTTCGCACGGGTGAACGGCGAGACGCACCACCATTGGCGCTATCAGAAGTCGCCGCGCTTGATGGGGCTCGGGGTTCTTCCGCGGCCCGACCGGGAAGCGGAGAACATCTTCAAGACCCTGATCGAACGCAATGCTCTCAACCTGAACGCGCCGCGCACCGCTGCAGCCGTGGTCACTCCTGAGTCGGACCTCAGGGCGACAGCGGCCGCTCTCGCGAAGGCGGTGACATGATGGCTGAGCGAAGAGCTTTGCTGCTTATCGGGAGCCCGAGGGGCATCGGCCACAGCACGTCGGACCGCCTTGGAGGCCGGGTCCTCGACGTCTTGAAGGAGCACGGCTTCTTGACGGAGAAGCTCCACGTCCACGCCGCCATGGCGTCACCCCAGGAACTCGAATCCGCGCTTGCCGTGATCGGAGCGGCCGACATGGTCATTCTCTCGCTGCCTCTCTACGTTGACTCCTTCCCCGCTCCCGTCATTGCGTTCCTCGAGCAGATCGCAGAGCGACGCATCGGAGCCGGCCGGGCTCGGCTCTTCGTCATCATCCAGTGCGGCTTTCCGGAGAAGGAGCAGAACGCGACGGCCCTCGCAATCGCCGAACGTTTCGCCGCTGAGGCGGGATGGTCGTGGCTCGGCGGGGTCGGCCTCGGAGAGGCGGAGTGGCAACACAAGGACGTCGCTAGGGCGCTTGCCCCCGTCGCCGAGGCGATCGCGAACGGGACTGCAATTCCCCAGTCTGTGCTCCGGAAGGCTATGCCTGCGTGGCTTTACCGGTTCGGCGGGAACATCATGTGGCGGCTCGCCGCGAGGAAGCACCACGCCACGCGCAGTCTGCGGGCCCGGCCGTACGCAGAGTAGCGCGGAGACCCGGCGCCTTCGTCTGGCTCGCCTCTTCCACGCGCCTGCCAGGATCCCGTTCGCGCTTCACGACGAGACCTTGTGGCCGCCCGGCGCCGCAGAAGGACGTCTCGAACCTACGGCGCCGCAATCCACGAGGTGAGGAGTGCGATGACCGCGTCGGCGAACTGCACCATCGGGCTGTCCGGCTGCGCGCCACCGGGTGGCGGTAGCGTTCCGGGCGAACCTCCAGCGGGGGGCGTCGCGGGAGGCTGTCCCTGCGGGCTTCCTCCGGGAGAAGGCGTCGGGTTCCCGAAGGCCGGCAAGCCCATCCACTGCGTCACGTCACTTGCGCTGAGGTCCATGACGACGATGACCTGCCACTGCACGGGGTTTAGGATGGCTCGGATCCCGTCCGCGAGCGATGTCCCCGGCGATGGCTGCCCGGTCGGAGCCTGTCCCGGCTGCCGGAGCGCGCCTGCCGGAGCGGCGGGCGGCTGCATCATTTGCATGCGCCAGGCTTGCACAAGGGCGAGCAGTTGCGCCGCCTGTTGCGACGACACCGCGTCCGTACTGCCCTGAAGTTTCACAATTCCGAGAAGAAGGGCCGACGGATCCTCTGTGCCGCCCTGGGGCGGAGGTGGGTTCATCTGGCCCTGCGCGGCCGTCGCGACTGCGAAGAGAAGCAGAAGCCCGGTCGCCGTGACGACCATCATCCAAGAACGTTTTCGAATTGCCATCGTCATCCCCTCCGGTGCGTCGCGCGGGCCGCCGTCTTCTTCCCAAACGCCGGCTCGCCTGCGACACACGCAGAATGATGCATTGCGGTGTTCGGGCGGAGGCATGTCTGTGTCAGGGTTGTGAGGTCCTGGCTGGCGTCACGTAGCCAGGCACGCGGCGTGATGACTTCGCGGCCAAGAGATATCATCCAAGGTAAGATGAATCCTTCTCTTGTACACGTCGCAGCCGCGTTCGCCGCAGGAATTCTCCTCATCCAGATTACGCCCTTCGTGCCAAGCCCCGGGATGCTTCTCGGCCTCGCCGCGGGAGCGGCCGCTCTGTCCGTCCTTCTCATCCGCTTCCGGCGCGCCTTTCTCGTCGGATTCTGGATCTCCATCGCGATCCTCGGCGCACTCCGTGCCGAGAGCGTCGAGCGGTCGTACGCGGACCTCTACCATCGAGCTCCGTTCCTCGAAGAGGTCACCGGAATCGTCGTCTCGTATCCTGACTCGCAGGAGGGGAGGTCCACCTTCGTGTTTGCCCCCGACAACCTCCCGGCGCGCCTTCGGGTCACCCTCTTCTGGGCCGATGACGCCACGGAGAGCGTGTGCTACGGCGACCGACTTCGACTCCGCGGCTCGGTCAAGGCTCCACCCCAGTTCACAGACTTCGACTACCGTGCCTACCTCGCAGAGCAGAGCGTCTTCGCCGTGATGAGCGTCGACGGGAGCCTAGGGATCGAGCGCCTCGGCCGGGGCGGGAGCTCCATTCTTCGGGTGGGCAACGTCTTTCGCGATCGCTTGCTTCGCCGATTGGACGAAGCCCTCTCCGCCGAGAACGCCGCGCTCGCCCGCGGTCTTCTCTTCGGAGAGACGACCGCGCTCTCGAACGAAGTATCGGACGCGTTTCGCCGCACAGGACTGTCTCACGTGCTTGCTATCTCCGGCATGAACCTCGCGATTCTCCTCGCCGGAGTGTGGTTCGTCCTTCGCCTTGTCGGTTTGCGTCCCGCCGTGGCGTACCCGCTCGTCGGAGTGAGCGTTCTCGCCATCCTCTGGCTTGTAGGGCTCCCAGTGAGCCTTGTCCGCGCCGCCATCATGTTCGGGTTCCTCGCGCTCGGAAGCGTTCTCGCCGACCTTGGCTTCATCCTCCGCCGCTCGGTTCTCCTGAGCCACGGGCTTGCGGCCGCGGGCGTCGTGATCCTGGCCATTCGGCCGGCGGCGTTGTTCGACGTCGGATTCCAGCTGAGCTTCGGCGCGACCGCGGCGATCCTCGCTTGGGCGACCCTTCCCGCCCGACCCGGGAGCCCGACAAGCGAGCACCCGACGAGGCGCACCCTTCTCCGGAAAGCCGTAACGTACGGGTCTGACCTTGTAGCGGTTTCGCTGGCGGCTCAGGCAGGGACGGCACCTTTCCTCGCTTGGCACTTCGGGATGCTCTACCCGCTCGGGCTCCTCGCGAACCTCATCGTCGTCCCGTTGGCGACCCTCGCCCTGTGGGTCGGCGTCGTCGCCATGTTCCTCTGCGCGACGCCGCTCTTCTCTCCCGTGGCCGTAGTGTTCGGCGCGCTGCTGACCGCCATGACGTGGACAGTGAAAGGACTCGCGAGGCTCCCGCTCACGACCGTCGCCGTAAACGTTCCGTTCGCGATCGTGCTGGCGGGCGCGTCGCTCTACGCGTTCGCGGCCCTCGATGTCGCCCGCCGAAACGAGACTCTATCGATGCACCTTCAACTCGGGCACGCGCCGAACGCGCTGCTCGACAGAGTGCAGTCGTCCCGCTAAGCTGGGGCTCGGTACGCCCGCAGGTTGGCGCGAAAGGTGGTGGCATGCTCGGCGGGTTCTCCCAGATCTCCCCAGTCCTTCAGGCTCTTCTCGCTACGCTCTTCACCTGGTTTGTGACGGCGCTTGGCGCGTCCCTCGTCTTCTTCTTCCGAGAGATCGAGCGACGAGTTCTTTCCGCCATGCTCGGCTTCGCCGCCGGGGTCATGATCGCCGCAAGTTACTGGTCGCTCCTTGCGCCGGCGGTTGCCCTCTCGGAGGGTTCAGGGCTTCCGAAGTTTCTCCCTCCACTCGCCGGGTTCCTCGTTGGAGGAGCGTTCCTGTGGGGCATCGACCGCATCGTCCCCCACCTCCACATCGGCTCTCGGAGTGCAAAGGCGGAGGGATTGAAGACGTCGTGGCGTCGCAACGTCCTCCTCGTCCTCTCGATCACTCTGCACAATATCCCGGAGGGCCTCTCGGTCGGCGTCGCCTTCGGCGCCCTGGCGGCAGGTCTGCCCGGCGCGTCGCTCGCCGCCGCGGTCGCGCTTGCCATCGGTATCGCGATTCAGAACTTCCCTGAGGGGGCCGCCGTGTCCGTACCGCTTCGATGCGAGGGACTCGGACGATTCAAGAGCTTCTGGTACGGCCAGCTGTCGGCGATCGTCGAGCCTATCGCCGGCGTGCTCGGCGCAGCCGCGGTCGTCCTCGCTCGCCCCATTCTCCCCTACGCCATGGGCTTCGCCGCCGGCGCGATGATCTACGTCGTGGTCGAGGAGTTGATTCCCGAGGCCCAACGAGAGCAGAGCACTCACATCGCCACATTGGGCGCGATGCTCGGGTTCGCGGTGATGATGATCCTCGACGTCGGACTGGGGTAGGCCGCCGCCGTTGACTTGATTCGCTACGGCGCAGAGGCGACGAACCGCTTCCCGTCTTCCTTACAGAGGATCTGGATCGCGTCGCGACCTGTGGACACGGCGGGCGGCAGTCCGCCACCCGGGGAGACCCATTGCCCGACCATGCGAAAGCTCTTCAGGCCCGGCAGGGTCTTCTTCATGCCTGATCCGAAGGATGCGCCGGTCAACAGCCATCCCTCGTAGCTGCCACGCCAGTTCCCGGTGTAGCGTTCCCATGTCGTCGGCGTGGCGACGTCGATCATCTCGACCTTGCCTCGGATTCCCGGCAGTCGCTGTTCGAGCGCGTCCACGACGCGCTGGCCAACAAGGTCCTTCTCGGCGCGATAGCGAGCGGGATCGGACGACAGCGCCTTCCAGCGGTCGTAGTCCGCGCTGATCATGACGATGACGACGGTCTTGCCCACCGGAGCGAGCGTTCGATCGAAGTTGTAGACGTTCATCGACAGGCGATCGCGCGCCTTGCCGTCGATCTCGACCTTGGGATCAAGCGGGAAACTGATCCCTGACGAGACCTGCGGGACACTGTCGAGCGGGTCTGCGATCCCGAGACTGACGTAGAGGAGCGGCGGGAACGGCTTCATCCCGCCTTCGTACGGCTTACGGATCTCCTCGTTGACGAAGCGTCCGCCGAGCAGGTCAAAGATCGTCGCCCGGCCGTCAGCTGCGGAGATGACAACCTCGGCGCGATGTTCGCTCCCGTCCGCGAGGCGCACACCGACCGCGCGGTGTCCGCCGGACGGGTCAGGCTCGACGAGGATCTCCTTCACCCGCGCGGAGTAGCGGATCCGGCCGCCGAGGTCGAGGAAGCGCCGCTCGATGTTGCGCGCAAACGGCAGTGAGCCCCCAAGCGGATACCCCGCGGTCTTCGCGCACTGCCACGCGAGCGGCATGATGACGCCGAGCATGGGAAAGTCCTGCGCCTCGCTCGCCATCGACTCGAGTGCGCGGCGCACGATGGGGCTCTTGAACCGCTTGGCGAAGCTTGCCACGGTCACCTTCCGCCACTTCGCGAAGTCTGCGCCGTAGGGGAGCATTCCCGCCAGCATCGAGAGCTTGTCCCTCCAGGTGGCAAGCTCGGCGGCCTTGTCCACGGGGATGTCCATCCGTGCGAACTTCCGGATGGTGCGTGTCAACTCGCGGATCGGCTTCGCGTCTTCCGGTGCGAGCTCGAGCAGGTGCTTCTCGAATCGTTCGACGTCGCGATAGAAGCTGAGAGCGCCGCCGCCCTCGCACTCAACGCGCATGAACTCGTCGAGATCGACGACCGTCAGCTCCCGCAGCGCCCCAACCTCGCTCCAAAGCCTGTGATATCCGGATCCGGGACCCGATCCCACGAGCCAGTGGATGCAGCTGTCGATCGTGTATCCCTTGCGTTGCCAGGCCGTGCACACCCCTCCGGGCAGGCTGTGCATCTCAAAGATGGTCGCTGGGTACCCGTTCATCCGCGCGTAGCATCCGGCGGAAAGTCCCGCAATCCCTCCGCCGATGATGGCGACTGACTTCCCGCGTTCTCGCTCGTCTTCGCCCGCCATGTGCGCCTCCTCGTCTCGACCCGTCAGCCTAGCGAGCGCCCCGGCAAACCGCAAGCTGGAAGAGGAGATGGACGTTGGTAGGCCGGCGCGATTCTAGGCCGGCAGCGCCCGTCGATCGGCAGACGGCTCGTCCCGCGCACACACGGCCAGCGGCTGTGCGCCGTCGGTCTCGCCCTCGATCCGACGGCGGAACGCCTGGCGGGGAGTGCCGCTCGGCCCAGGCTCGACCGTTTCGGCAGGAGCGAATCCCGTCCGTACGTAGAACCGCCGCGCCGCTTCGCCGCCGCGGACCCCGGGTCCGAAGGTGATCACGACAAGCTCCGCAGGAGAAGGGATCTCGCGGACGACGTGCTCGACGAGCGCCGTGCCGAGCCCGCTTCGCCGGCGCGATCTCGCGACGACCAGCCAGCCGATCCGGTACACGGGCGGCCGGGGCGAGAGAAGAAGACCGGCGAGAAGCCGCGAACCGGCAGGGCCGTCGCCCTCGCGAATGCAGTAGGCCGTTCCCCGGGAGATGTTGCGCGACAGCGCTCTGCGGAAGACCGGATCCTCGACCATCGGCCCAAAGAGCGGTTCGACCTCGGCCGCAAGGTCCAGCCAGGGCGTCAAGTCCTCTCGTTGGGCACAGCAAATGCGCATGTCGTCTCCCTGACGTTGTCGTCACGTCCTACCTCTCCGAAGCGTACCAAGCCACGGTCTTCAGTTCCGCCGTCTCGGGCCTCCGCGCCGCGAAGCGCAGCACCCGGCAGGGACTCACGTGTCTAGCCGACCTTGCGCGGCAGCGGAGACGGTGGTGAGACTCATCGACGTATGATCCGGTCGGAGGTGCTCCATGACGAAACGCAAACTGGATCTCAAGGTGATGAAGAACCTCGTCTTTCCGTACCTTCCCACGCTCGTAGGCGTGAACGTCGGCGAGAAGCCGAACTACATCGCGATCGGCCTGATCGGCTGGCTGTGCTACGACACCATGTCGGTCTCGATCGGACACCAGCAGTACTCGCGCAAAGGATTCGAGGAGAACCGGACCTTCAGCGTCAACCAGCCGGGAGCCAAGCTCGTGCGCGAGCTCGACTTCTGCGGGATGGCGAGCGGCCGGACCGTCGACAAGGCAGCGTTGTTCGAGACGTTCTACGGAGAGACGAAGACCGCGCCGATGATTGCCGAGTGCCCCGTCAACGTCGAATGCCGAGTGGTGCAGACCTTGGTCCGCCCCGTGCATACGGTGTACCTCGGAGAGGTCGTGGCCGTCCACGTAAGCGAGGATTGCGTGACGGACGGAATCATGGACGTCACCCGCATCGAGCCGATCTTCTACGCTCCCGATCCGAGCCAAGGGAAGCAGGTCCACAGCTACTGGACGCTCGGCCAGCGAATCGGCCGCACGTACGAGGTCGGAAAGGACCTTCGCCCTACGTAGGCTCGCGGTGCCGTGCGGTTGAGGGCGAATTGCTCACGGGAGTTGTCCTTGCGACCCCTCGGAACGCTAGAATAGGGGAGCGGGAGGGGAGAAGCGATGAGACGTCTTGCGGTGTTTGTCGTGGCGGCCGTCCTTATCGGGGCCGGCGGGTGTTTTGGACCGGTGGTCCCTCCGATCGCGGGGTTCACGGCGTGTCTCAACGGGTGGCAGGGATTGCTCGAGATGCAGTTCAGCTCGACATCGTCAACGATCGACAACCACTGGATCACCCTGTACTCGTGGGACTTCGGCGACGGCGAGACGGTCGATGACTACGGCGGATGGGTCAGCCACCTCTACACGGAAGAGGGGACGTACACGGTTCGGCTCACGGTGACTGACGACCGCGGGCTCACGGCGACCAGGGAGCAGAGCCTTGACATCGAGTATCCGGCCGCCATCGGCGACGTCTCGATCGCTTCCGGGTCTCCGTGGCGCGCCGTGGGAGAGGTCGAAAACCAGTCCGACTCCCTGTTGTATTCAGTCACGATCAAGGTCAAGTTCTACGATGCCGATGGGGTAAGAATCGGCGAGGGGACCACCGACGTGACCGAGATCGACGCCGGCGAGCACGTTCGGTTCACGGTGGAAGGGCCGTCGTACCCGGACATCGTCGCCTCCGTCCATGCGTCCGTGGCGGCTTACGTCACAGAGTGCTCGGGGAGCTACCCCATTCCGGTGGACGGGAACCCCTAACAACGATCGATCCCGCCTCGGGGCGACGAAACTCGGACGGCTACGCTCGCACCAGCCGCGGGTCGAGCGTTCTGCCAAGCGAGACAACGACTGGGTCGAAGTGCTGCATCCAGAACCGGGCGGCCAGGCTGTTCGCGGTCTCGAAGTCTACGGAGCAGCGGACGTAGCCTTGTTCGCGCCCCCAGTCTACGGCGCGCGCCAAGAGCGCCGTCGCGACGCCTTTTCCCCGCGCAGTCGGCTCGACGTACGCACCGGTGATGCTCGTCGTCCCGTCATCGATGATGACGGCACAGGCGTCGCCGGTTGCCGGCCCCTGGCGAAGGTACCCGAGCGCAGTCCCGTCGCGCACAGCGAGCCAGACACCCATCGTCGGATCGTGCAGCGTGGCCTCCCACGTCGCGCGGTCCTCGGCCTCCCGATCGAGGATGTAGATCGACGGGCTGGCAAGGTGCTCCTGAAGCCCGCGAGCCAACGGGAGAACCAGCTCGACGTCGTCCGGCACCGCGCGCCGGATCTCGAAGTCACCGCACATGACGGAGATCGGATCGAGAGAACGCACGGCATCGCAGACCATGCGTCCGAAGCCGCCCCACGCCCACGCCTCGAGGGCAGCAGCATCGTGGGCCAGCGCGCAGATCACGTGAATCTCCCCTCCCTGGCGCAGCCACTCCGGCGCGGCCTCCCGGTACATCGCCTCCGCCGCGCGCCGAGCCACCGTCGGCTCCGCGCCATTTCCCCATTCCGGAGAGAGCATGCACGAGCGCCCGTAGAGCGTGCCGATGGAGTACGCCCCGAGGAGCCCGACCATGCGTTCGCCCTCGAAGGCCGCGACCCCGACACCACGATCAATCAGTCGTGGAAGCCGGCTGGAAAACGTGGCCGGATTGTCGTACGTCGGAGGAAGGGACGGAACCTTCGCACGCAGCGCGGCGCAGCGTCGACCCACGAGTCCTGCGGCCTCTTCGACATGCTCCTTCTCCAGTCTGACGATGCGGAGCTTCATGACCCCTCCTCGGTGGAGAGAGATCGTATCCTCCCATCTCCTCTTTCGCTCGGGCTCACCCGCATCTTGCTGGAGCTCGTCACGGCGGCTCCGGTATTCTCGAGTACTGTGAGGCGGCGCCGGGGGCGGCGCGCACGCGGCCAAGAAGGAGGACCATGAGGCGGCATGATGGGCTCTGTTCCCCGAAGACGTTCGTGGCGAGCGCGCTTCTCGTCGCACTCACCGCGGTGGGAGTCTCGTCGACCTGTTTCGGAGAAACGCTGCGAGACATCGAATACGCCGTGGTCGACGGCATCTCGCTCAAGCTCGATCTCTATCTCCCCGATGCCCCGTCCGCGAAGCCCGCACCCCTCGTCGTCTACATCCACGGAGGCGCGTGGATCAGCGGAGACAAGACCCCCACGCACGCGCCGGCGGTCCTCGGGCCGCAGTACGCGGTGGCCAGCGTGAACTACCGGTTGGCCCAACAGGCTCCGTTCCCGGCCCAGATCCACGACTGCAAGGCAGCGGTCCGCTGGCTCCGGGCCCATGCCGGAACCTACGGAATCGACTCCAATCGGATCGGGGCGTGGGGCTCGTCGGCCGGCGGTCACTTGGCCGCCCTTCTCGGTACCTCCGACGGGATTGCCGCGCTTGAGGGGACCGTCGGCGACTGCCTCGGCGTCTCGAGCAGGGTCCAGGCGATCTGCGACTCCTTCGGACCGACCGACCTCTTGACCCTCGTCGACCCCACCGGGGACATCGACGTCGGGGCGGCGTACTCGCCCGTCGGCCGCCTGCTCGGCGGGCCGCGCGCCGAGCACACGGAGCTGGCGCGACTCGCGAGCCCGATCTCTCACATCGACGAGACCGACCCTCCGTTCTTGATCCTGCACGGCGACGCAGACGAGGTCGTCCCGTACGGCCAGTCGGTCACCTTCCACCAGGTCCTCGCCAGCGCCGGCGTCGACGCGAGCCTCTACCTGGTCGGCCGCGGCGCCCACGGCGGCTTCCCGCCTTTCGTCGACGCCCTCGTCAAGGCGTTCTTCGACCGCGTGCTGCGGCCCTAGCGGAGTGGCTGTCGCTCTCTTCCCGGGCTCGCCCGAGCGAAGAGACGTGGATACGATTCGAACCCGTGTGCGGCGGCGTGTCCATCGCACTCAACCAAAGGAGGAGGCGTGCTCACTGGATCCCGTGTCATCCTGAGGACATTCTGAGAGCCCGATCTCGAGGCCTCTACGATCTGATCGCCGACGTGCGAACCATCGGAGATTACTGGCCCCTCGGAATCGGCTCGGAGTCGGAGTGGTTCAAGCGGTTTCACGAGAACGGCTGGTGGACGGAGGATTGCGGACGCCTCCTCGTCACCGATCACGCGGGGAATCGCCTCGGGTACGTCAACTACTTTAAGTCCTCGCACAGCTACCAGGGCCTTGAGATCGGATACCGGATCTTCCGCCCCGAGCACCGCAGGCGGGGATTCATGGGCGTAGCCGTCCCTCTCTTCGTCTCGTATCTGTTTGAAGCGAAGCCGATCGAGCGGATCCAGGCGCTTGCCCACTCCGAAAATGCGGCGTCGTGCCGGGTCCTCGAGCGGTCGGGGTTCTCGTTCGAGGGGACGCTTCGGCGCGCGCACTTCGATCGCGGCACGTTCCACGACCTTCAGATGTACTCCATCCTGCGCGCGGAGGCGCCTGCGCTCTCTGACCTGCTGGCTCCTCTCTAGCGAGTGGGCGGCCTACGTCCGGTTTCCCTAGAATCGGAGCCATCACCGGAGGCCTGCAGCGGGGACGGCGCGCGCTCCAAGCAAGATGGTGGTTGCTGGTGCCGCTGCAATGGATTCTCGTGGTCGGCCTTGCCCTTCTCGGTCTGCTCCTTGTCGTGCCGCCCGTCCTCGATAGCGTACGCAACGCCGGCGGGCCATGGACCGGTTGGGCGACGCGTTGGACCTTCGCGAGTTTCACCGGGTCGTTCTGGAAACCGGCCCAATGCCGCTCGCTCTCCTCAATCAATGCATCGACGAGTGGATCGCGGAGCAGCTCGCCGGCGCTCCTTCGACGGCAGGCTAGAGCGCAGCGGCTGTCACTCCTACTGTAGCTCTCCCGATGGCCTTCCATGGCATCCTCTGAGCGTGGGCCGCGACGAGCTGGAAGCATGGCGTGAAAACTCTTCTGCCGAGGCCTTCGGCGCGTCACCTCCAGGAGCGCCTTCGGGAACTGTCGAGCCGATCGACCTCCGGGGCACTCGAAGCGGAGAGCGTGAAACTTGACAGAAGCGTAGGATTTGATAGGCTCATAGGTGACTTGGATTACATTCCAGGTCCGTGCGCTGTGGGAAACCCTTGGTCCTAGGCGCAGAACGGCACGCCGAGGGAAGGAGACGAACACAATGAAGCGAGCTGCTTCTTTCTCGATCGTACTTTGCGTACTGGTTAGCCTTGCATTGATCCTGATGTTGGCGGGATGCGGCGAGAAGGCTTCGACGACGAAGCCCACGACCTCGACGACGAAACCGGCCACGACGACGGCCACGACGACGAAACCGGCCACCACCACAACCACCAAGCCGGCCACCACCACAACCACCACGACCCCGGCCACCACAACAACCACCACGACCCCGGCCACCACAACAACCACCAAGCCGGCCACCACCACAACAACCACGACCCCGGCTACCACCACAACCACCAAGCCGGCCACCACCACAACGGTCACGACCCCAGCCACGTCCACAACGGTCACGACCCCGGCTACTACCACGACCACCAAGCCGGCCACCACGACGACGGTCACGACCCCAGCCGCGACCACGACGGTCACGACCCCGGCGGGAACCGCAACGGTCACGACCCCGGGAACGACCACGACGGTCACGACCCCGGCTGTGACTCAGACACCTTCCGCGACGCCCGCCGCGCCGGCTGCCACCACGCCCGCGACGACGACGAAGCCGTAGGTCGCTCTTCGGAACAAACAAAGCGGGTGTCGGAGCGGAGTGCCGAGACTCATGCGGAGCCGCTCTGAGACTAGGGAGGGAAGGCGGGGTGCAGCATCGAGTCGTGCAGGTGTACGCCCTGGGGGGGCTATTGATCCTCGTACTGGCGCTCTTGTGCATCGGGGGATGCACGGAGAAAGCGAAGACGACGCCTGGCACCTCCACCCCGGCCGCGCCGACGGCCACGCCCCCTGCGGCAGGCTCGACCGCCAAACCCTCGGCGGCAACCGCTTCGACACCCGCTTCTACACCGCCCAAGGCGGAGCCCGCCGGCAAGCCGACGACGCCTGCCGTGAAGCCGGCGCCCGAGCCGGTCTTCCTATCGTCGGGCCAAGTCCTGGCTTGGAAGCGCGGCGGAACCACCTCCAGCCTGTGCGACCACCTCACCATCTATGCCGACGGCCGAGCCGTCGCAACCTCCTGCAAGGGGCAAGGGGAAGTGGAGCGCGGGAATCTCATGCTCAATGAGGCCCAGCGAAACCAGCTAAACGAGTGGCTGCGCACACTAAAGCCTCTCGATCGAGAGGAAAGCGGCGACACGATCGCGAATGCAGTCCCCGGGCGTCTAGCGATTGTCGGCTCGGGCGACCGGGACGCCACGGCCTCAGATGTAGCAGCACTTCGCGGTTTCGCCGCGTCACTCTTCGAACAGGCCGTGCGAGCGGGCCTCTCCGTACCCGCCCCGTCAATGCCTCAGAGTGACTCGAAGTCCGAAGTCACGTTCTAGCCCCTAGCCCACACGGGGCCGCAACGACGCGCCTCGCATTGGCTCTTGTCGTTCGGACCCGCTGCATCGCGCGCGCACGGCAACCTGCCTAGGCAACGGACACGCGGCCCGGCTCGTCGCGCGACGCCGTCCGATGCTATGCTGTCCGTTTGTGATCGCTGGAGGACGGCACGGCGAGCCTACCGATGGGCGAACGAGGATCCGCGCGCTCGTGTTCGACTTCGACGGCTTGATTCTCGACACCGAGACCCCTCTTCAGCTGTCCTGGGCGGAGATCTACTCCGAGGTCGGACTCTCGGTTCCTCCGGCCCAGTGGGCGTCTCTTCTCGGCGCCGCCGCGGACCCTCCGGGGGCGTACGCCCTCCTGGAGGAGCATCTCGGCCACCCCATCGACCGCGAGTCGGTCCGTCGGAAGCGGTTGCGGCGCGAGCACGAGCTCTTGTCCGCGGAGACGATCCTCCCAGGCGTCATGGAGCTTGTTCGCGCAGCCCGATCCAGCGGGCTGCGCCTTGCGGTCGCCTCGAGCTCCGACCGAGCGTGGGTTGAGGGGCACCTTCGAACCTTCGGCCTCCTCTCGAGCTTCCAGGTCCTCTTGTGCGCCGAGGACGTCACGCTCGTCAAACCTGATCCGGAGCTATACACGGCGACTCTTCGCGCCCTCGGCGTCCGCGCGGACGAGGCCATCGCGTTCGAAGATTCGGTCCACGGCGCCGCGGCGGCGCGATGCGCGGGCCTCTTCGTAGTCGTTGTCCCCAATCGAGTCACTCGTCACGCTGTCTTCCCGAACGCTGATCTCGTGGTGGATTCCATCGCCGAGCGGTCCCTGAACGAGTACATCGCCGCGGCAGGGCGGGGCAGACACACGTCCGCGAAGTAGGCGGATTCCCCGGAACCGCTATAATGAGGATGGGAGGGCAAGCGACATGAAACGTTTACTCCGTTGGGTTGGGCTAGCTCTGCTGGCCAGCGCCTTTGTGGTCGTAGCTGGATGCAACCTCTTCAACGCTGCGCCTGTCGCGAACTTCGACTGGTCGCCGGAAGAACCCCTGGCTCGGGAGGAAGTGGAGTTCGAAGATACGTCAACGGATGAAGGAGGGTTGTTCGGCAGCGGTGCCGTCACGTCGTGGAACTGGGACTTCGACGACAACGACTCCGAAAACCTGCAGAATCCGGACCACGGGTTCGACAAGAGCGGCGATTACGACGTGACCCTGACGGTAACCGACGCCGGAGGGAAGACAAGCACGGTCGAGAAGACAGTGGAGGTTGCTCCAAGCCTCCATGGAACTTGGAAAGGAACGTGGGACAGCTGCGCCAACTTCTTCGACCTGACTCTCGAGCTCAATCACTCCAGAAGCGGGGGAATCAGCGGGATCATGTACATCGCGCTCCAGGCATACCCGCTCGATGGCGCATCGATTGTCGGAAGTCAGGTAAGCATCAGCCTGCTCGGCGGCCTGATCCTGCAGGGACAGCTGAGCGCCGATGAGCACAGCATGCAAGGTCAGTGGTCGTTCCAAGGGAACACGGGCTGTACCTGGTCTGTCACACTACAGGACTAGCTAGCCTGGCAGGCCTGAGGCCTTCTCACCCGGCGCGCCGCAGCTCCCGGTTCTCGGATCGCGAGCTGCGGCTTGCTTCTGCTTCTGTCTTGCGTGAGGGGGAACCGTGGCGGACATCGAGCGCATCGAGCTTGCACCGGGGTATGCCATCTCCCGGGTGATCAAGGGCTCCTGGCAGTTGGCCGGGGGCCACGGCGACGTGGACGTGGCCGGTGCGGTTGCAGACATGCGTCGCTTCGTCGACGCCGGCATCACGACGTTCGACTGCGCCGACATCTACACCGGGGTCGAGGACATGATCGGCGCCTTCCTGCGCTGCTCGCGCGACGCCGTGCGCTCGGGCGAGATCCCTCCCATCCAGGTGCACACGAAGTGTGTCCCCAATCTCGATCGGCTCCCAACGCTCTCCCGATCCGACATCGAAGCGACGGTCGACCGGTCGCTCCGCCGCCTGGGGGTTGAGCAGCTCGACCTCGTCCAGTTGCACTGGTGGGACTACTCCGTCCCCGGGTACGTCGACGCCGCCGGATGGCTCCACGATCTTGAGAAGCGCGGGAAGATCCGACACCTCGGCGTGACGAACTTCGACGTCGAGCATCTCGAGGAGATCCTCGACGAAGGGATTCCGGTGGTGTCGAACCAGGTTCAGTACTCGCTGCTTGATCGACGTCCGGAACCGGGGATGTCGGACCTCTGCCGAGACCGCGGGATCTCGCTTCTGTGCTACGGAACGGTCGCCGGCGGGCTTCTCTCAGACCGCTACGTGGGCGCAGCGGAGCCGTCTCCGCCGTACGAGAATCGCTCGCTC
>JAPLGD010000046.1 GCA_026390345.1 Candidatus Bipolaricaulota bacterium
TCTCTTGATCGCCGGGCTCGCGACGACGGGATGCGTAAACGCGACGGTGTGTGGCGCCGTCCAGGAGGGCTTCGAGACGTGGGTGCTCATTGACGCGCACTCCGGTGGTGGGAGTCTCGACACGCTGGCCTACTACAACTCAACCTGGCCGGCCGTGGGCGCAACTGGAATTCGCAGCGACGCCGTCGACTTCGCCGCGCTCGGGTGCACGGCGTCAACCACTCCGTGAGGCCGCGCAGCCAGCTGTCACAATCCGCCAAGCGGGTTCGACTCTGACGTACGTGGAAGGACCAGACGGCCAAGGAGGCAACATGGAAGGACACGCAGCGCTTCTTGTTGTCGACGTGCAGACGGAGTACATGATCCCGGAGCCTTTCCTCACCAGCGACGGAGACGATCTCGTCGCGAAGTGCTGCGGGTTGATCGAGCGAGCGCGAGCGGCGGGAGTTCCCGTGGTGTACGTCAGGCATCTCGACGAGGATCCGCCTGCCGACCCGGCGGCCGCGAACATCTGCCCGGAGATCGCGCCGCGACGCGGCGAACCGGTTGTTGAGAAGCGCTTCCCGAGCGCGTTCTTCCGGACGGACCTCGAGCGCATCTTGAAGAAGCTCCGAGTTCGGGCCCTCTACGCGTGCGGCCTCGCAACGTTCGGGTGTCTCAACACGACGGTGATGTGCGCGCTATGCAAAGGGTACGACGTGACCGTCGTTCACGACGCTCATGGGGCCCAAGCGCTCGGCGAGACCTCAGCTGCGCAGGTGATCGCCCAGTTCGAGGCGGCCTGGGCGAAGGCTGGCGCAGTTCTCGAGCGAGCCCGCGCGATCGACTTCCAAAGGTGACGGCACCGCGGGCCCCGCGGCTACTTGTGCACCTTGCGGAGGAACTCCTGAATCTCGGGCATGCCTCCCTGGAAGATGAGGTAGCCGTCGTGCGGCTCCCGCTCCGTGATCTCCCCGGCGATGGACGTCAGCATGATGTCGCGCACCCGGTCGAGGTCGTTCGTCTGTCCGAGCGCCCAGGCGAGCTTGATGTACGCCACTTCGGGGAGCATGTTCTCGGCCGGGATGATCCCCTTCGCCATGAGGTCGCGCCCGGTGTCGTAGACGAACATGTGCACGTAGCCCCATAGCGTCTGCACCGTCATGTAGATTGCGACGCCGGCCGCCGTCGCGCGCTCGATGGCGGGATAGACCGGCTTGTTGATGTGCCCTAGGCCTGTCCCGGCGATGACGATTCCCTTGTACCCGTGCTCGACAAGGGAATCGATGATGTCGGGGTGCATGTTCGGGTAGTAGTACGTGAGCGTCACCCGCTCCTCGAAGTACGGGAGGATGTCGACGTGGCGATCGTCGCGCCGACGGGCGTAGTCCTGGCGCAGCGGGGTGACCCCGTTGCGGGTGACCGTCGCAAGCGGGATGTCTCCGATCGTGCGGAACGTCGACCGGTACGAGGAGTGCATCTTCCGCACGCGCGTCGCGCGGTGCAGCAGTCCGTACTCGTCGGATGTGGGCCCGAACATGCAGACCATGACCTCGGCGATGTCGGAGGTGGCCGCTGCAGTCGTCGAGTGAATCAGGTTTCTCGCCGCGTCGGAGGACGGGCGATCGGACGACCGCTGCGATCCGACCATGACGATCGGCACCGGCGGGTGTTGCACCATGAAGGCCAACGCGCTCGCGGTATGGTGCATCGTGTCGGTTCCATGGCCGATGACGATGCCGTCGATCCCGTTCTCGATCTCACGCCCGATGGCCTTGGCAAGCGCGATGTACTGCGTCGGCCCCATGTTCTCGGAGAACACCGCAAACAGCTTCTCCGTCGAGAGATTGCAGATGTCGGCGAGCTCCGGCACGGCGCCGTAGAGCTCGCCGGGGGAGAACGCCGGGATCACCGCGCCGGTCCGGTAGTCGAGGCGGGAGGCGATGGTGCCGCCGGTCCCGAGGAGCTTCACGTTCGGCTTGTCGGGCGAGGTCGGGAACTCCTTTTCGGGGATCTTGTAGTGGGCCTCGCGTCGGCCGAGCTCCTTGACGCTCCGCAACGTTCGAACGTCAATGCCGACGTTATAGCCCGTAGGCAGCTTGAGGACGAGGTGCCGCGAGTCGTCGAACTCGGAGCGCGGCAGGACGATGCCGCGGAAGTGGCCGCGCGTGGAATCGATGTCCACGTCGCTCCACACGCCGACCCCGAAGCGGACGAGCGCGTCGAGGGCCTCGCCCTTGTACCCCTTGTGGGCTTCGTCGCTCATCGCGTCGCCTCCTCGACCCACGCCGCGACCTGGGCGAGCGGGACGTTGCCCCACGCCATCGCCCGAACGTGCCCCATGATCGCGCGGTGGCGCGCTTCGGGCCTCCGCACATCGGAGCGCTTGACCTCGCGTCGGATCTCGGCCTTCACGTCCTTCTCCGCCGCCCGGCGATACTCCGCACGGGTCAGAAGCTCGTCAAACGAAGACGCCGGCTCCCGAAGGGCAAGCGGTGCCAGGACGGGAAGGACGTCGGACGTCAGCGCTCTCTCCCGCGCCGCGTCAACCGCCCATCGGACACGCGCCGGATCGATCTCGCGGTCTCCCATGGCGTGCCGCACGTCGTGCCCGAGCAGGGTCGTTGCTGCGATCGGCTCCATGCCGCTCGCGACCAGCTCCTCGGCCAGCGGGCAGAGGTTCCGCCGCAACAGGTAGGCGTGCGTGTCCTCGGGAGCGCCCCACGCTCGCAGGAGGGCTTGCCGGGCTTCCACAGACTGCGGCAGCCGCGCCCGCGTCCCCTCGATGGCGTCCTCCTCGATCGGGATCGGCGACGAGTCGGTGTCCGGGTACATGCGATCCGGCCCTGGCAGAACGCGTTCGAAGATCGTTGTCCCGTTCGGAAGTCCCTTGCGCGTCTCGTTCGGCACCCCGGCAAAGGCGAGGCGCCCGCGCTCGATGACGGTCTCGATCGCGGTCGGAAGATCCGCGGCGGGGCCCCACACGAGGAGGACCGCGTCCTTCTCTGTCGCACCGACGCGCTTTCCGAGCTTCTGCCACGTCGCCCGCGGCAGCGGCGAAGTTCCGTCGTCGGAGTGCGCCATGTTCGGTTTCTCGATGCACGCGATGACCTTCAGCCGATCCGAGAACTCGTCAGCGAACGAGCATCCCGGGTTCGTCGGGAAGGCAAGAAGGCCGGAGAATCCCGGCAGGCAGATGACCGCGGCGCTCGACTCCCCAGCCGCAGTTGGAGCCACGGCGGCCAGGTCCGCGCCGGACAGTGGAGCGTGCTTGGGGGCCCACGTCTTCGGGTCGCCCTCGCGCCGTTCAAGCTCGTCGCGCACGAGGAGGAGGGCCTTCTGCCGGAAGGCCTCATTGTGGGTCAGCTCGGGAATCCAGCGGATGTGCTGCACGCCCTTGATCTCGACGCGCGTGCCGCCTTCGATGCTGACGTTCACATCCTCCCGGGCGGCGCCGATGCCGACGTTCACGTGCCCCGTACTCCGCGTGAGGTAGCGAATGTAGTTCGCACCCTCGGCGGCCTCATCCGGCGTCAGCAACTCGGGTTCGGTGACGGTCTCAATCAGAGGCATCCCAAGGCGGTCAGTCGTGTAGATCCGTTCATGCCCGACGTCACTCACCTCGCGGCACGAGTCCTCTTCGACGGAAAGCTGGCGGACGCCCACCCGCTTCCCCGCTACGGGGATGCGGCCGTCGATGCCGATGATCGCCGTACGCTGGAACCCGGTGGGGATGCTGCCGTCCAAGTACTGTTTCCGCGTGATGTGGAGCTCGCCCACGAGGCTCGTCTCGAGCAGCAACGCAACCTCGATCGCAATTCCGAGCGCCTCTCGGTTCACGGCGAATGGGGGCGTATCGTCGATGTCGTACGTGCAAGCCGTCTCGCCCTTGATTCGGTAGATGATGTTCTTCTTCGTCTTGTATTCCATCAGCGCCGTCCCGTCGTACTCGCCGAACTCGCTCAGCGTGGGACGCATGTGGCGGACGAGCTGCGCGTCGTAGTCGGCGCCGTCCTGGTAGATACCAGCGGGACAGCGACAGAAGAGCTTCTTCTTCGTTCGGAGCTGCTGATGGACCTCGAGCCCGCAACGGAAGCCGAGTCCTCGGTAGGTATCCGCGGTGGCGTCACGGCGAGTTACATAGCCAAGTGGATTGTGGCTGTCGAGGTTTCCAGAGTTCGCGTCGGCCTTCTTCATAGCAGTGGGCGCAGGACGGACGCGAGAATCGCTCGGCCGATCGCGCTTATCGGGTAGACGATAGATCTCCAGAGCGGCCGGCGCAAGGCCGTCCTTGCATATCCACGATGATCTGCTATACTGCGGGCCACTTACGGATGAACGAACCGCCGTTCGCGGCGGATGGCGAATCGTACGTGCCCTGGCAAGGCGCGCCTATCAAAGGAGGAGGCGGTTCATGGCACTAGGTCAACATAGAACTCATCCGGGAACCTCCTCGGATGGGGCGCGCGAGGGTGGATTCGCGACTCGGTAGTCCGTAGCACTTCAGTCTTTCGCTTTCCCTCTCGACATCGTAGCGTCGCCGTTTGCGGCGCTCTCCTTTTCCCCATCCAGCATTCGGGGTCCCGGCCAAGAGCGTTGGGCCAGAGGAACACCGTTTGCACCGCTCCAAGGAGCCAACATGCTGGACTACCTGCCTCACGGATACCGCCCGCGTCCCGCGAGAGCGGACGACGCGGAGGAACTCGTTGCGATGTTCAACGCCTGCTCGCGTGCCGTCGTCGGAGTCGACGAGCACGACGTTGCCGACCTCCTGGTCGAGTGGCGATCTCCCGGATTCAGCCTGGAGTCGGACGCGATCGTCGTGGAAGCCCAGAACGGATCCCTCGCCGGCTACGCCGAAGTCTGGGACACCGACGAGCCCCACGTGCGAATCTTCTCCTGGGGGCGCGTGGCTCCCAACCACCGCGGCCTCTGCATCGGCACGTGGCTCGCCGCGTGGGAAGAGGAGCGCGCCCGGAAGGCCATCGACCGGGCTCCCGCGGATGCTCGCGTGAGTCTGCGCCAGTTTGTGTACAAGCAGGATTCTGAGGCAAACGCCCTGCTTGAGCGTCACGGATTCGCCCTCGTGCGGCTCTTCTTTCGCATGGAGGCCCCGCTCGACATCGTCGTGCCGGAGCCGACATGGCCCGAAGGCGTCGTCGTCCGAACCTTCAACCCGGACGAGGACCTCGAGCCGATGGTCCGCGCCATCCGCGAGACGTTTCGCGACCACTGGGGGTACGTCGAGTCCTCGTTTGAGGAGGACGTCGAGGGCCTGAGACACTGGATCACGGAGGACAAGGAGTTCGATCCCGCTCTCTGGTTCCTCGTCTCCGCCAGCGGGCAGATTGTGGGCGTGACGCTGTGCTCAGCGAAAGTGCCCGGGGATCCGAACCTCGGATACGTGAACACGGTCGGCGTCGTGCGGCCATGGCGCCGGCGTGGTGTCGCCCTGGCCCTCCTCCGCCATGCCTTCGCAGAGTTCCAGAAGCGCGGGAAGGAACGTGTCGCCCTCGGCGTGGATTCGAGCAGCTTGACCGGAGCTCTGCGGCTCTACGAGGCCGCGGGGATGCACCCCGTTCGCGAGTCCCACATGTACGAGAAGGAACTGCGGCCCGGACGGGACCTCACCACACAGAACCTGGAGGAGTAGGCGTGCGACTTCCTTGGCGTGAGTACTTCGGATTCCTGGTGCGGTACCTTCGCCCTCAGGCACGTTGGGTTGCGCTGCTCGCTGCTCTGGTGCTCGTCACCATCGGCCTGCGCCTCGCCAACCCCCAGATCCTTCGGCAGTTCATCGACGTCGCCACGTCCGGCGGCCCGCGATCGGAGCTGATCCGGGGAGCGCTCCTCTTCTTCGGAATCGCCGTCCTCGCCCAGCTTCTGTCCGTCGCTGCGACCTACGTCGGAGAAACGGTGGCTTGGACGGCAACCAACGCACTGCGCCTCGACCTCCTGCGACACGCCCTTCATCTCGATCCGACCTTCCACAAGGACCACTCGCCCGGGCAGCTCATCGAGCGGATCGACGGAGACGTCGCGACGTTGTCGAACTTCCTTTCGCGGTTCACGATCGACGTGGTCGGGAACGCGATCCTCATTGCCGGCATCGTAGCGCTTCTGTTCCGCGAGGATTGGCGGATCGGGCTTCCGATCCTGGCATTCGTGGTTCTGACCGTGTGGATTCTCGGGCGGATTCGGAAGGTAGCCGTCCCGCACTGGACCGCGTACCGAAAGCAGATGGCCGAGTTCTTCGGCTTCGTCGGCGAGCGGCTTAGCGGGACGGAGGACGTCCGGGCGAACGGCGGCGTCCCCTACGTGATGCGCCGTTTCTTCGACCTGGTCCGGAAGCTGTACCCGGTTCGCCTTCGTTCCGGTATTGCGGGGTACGGCATGTGGATGGCGAACGTTGCCCTGTTCACCTTTGGCCAGGCGATCGCCTTCGGCGTCGGGGCGACCCTGTGGAGGGCCTCGATCATCACGCTCGGCACCGTGTACCTCGTCTTCTACTACACCGACCTCCTCCACGGCCCGATCTCCGCCATGCGTGAGCAGATCACCGACCTCCAACGCGCAGAGGCGGGCCTTCGCAGGATCCGGGCGATGCTGGGGACGCCGTCCAAGCTGCAGGACGACGGCCGCGAACTGCTGCCATCGGGGGCTCTCCCGGTGGTCCTCGACCGGGTTACGTTCGCCTACGAGCCGTCGCAGACCCAGGACGGCCCACCGGCCGGCGGTGACCCCGTCGTTGCCTTGCGGGACGTCACACTCGACGTGCCGGCGGGCACGACGCTGGGGCTTCTCGGCCGTACGGGAAGCGGGAAGTCGACGCTGGCCCGGCTCGTCGCGCGGCTCTACGACTGCCAGGAGGGCACCGTCAAGGTCGGGGAGTGCAACGTGCGAGACGTCGGGCTCGACCACCTGCGAAGCCGCGTCCGCCTCGTCTCCCAGGAGGTTCAGGTCTTCCGCGCCTCGGTCCGAGAGAACGTGAGGCTATTCGACCCCTCGATCTCCGACGAGGCGATCCTCGCGGCGCTCGGCGAGCTGGGCCTGCGCGAGTGGGTTCTTGCCCTACCCTCCGGGTTGGATGCTGTCGTCGGCACCGGAGAGGCCGGCCTCTCCGCCGGACAGGGGCAGCTCCTCGCCCTGGCCCGGACGTTCCTTGCCGATCCTGCGGTCATCATCCTCGACGAGGCGTCCTCGCGCCTGGATCCCGCTACGGAGGCCCTCTTGGAGCACGCCGTGGACCGCCTGTTGGCCGGTCGCACCGCCATCGTGATTGCCCACCGGTTGTCGACCGTTCGGCGCGCCGATTCGGTTGCCATCCTCGAGGCGGGAGAGGTTCTCGAGCGCGGCAAGCGGGAAGTCTTGGCCGGCGATCCGACATCTCACCTGTCTCGCCTCCTGCGGACGGGGATGGAGGAGGTGCTGGTATGACGGCCATTCGCGCTTTCCTGAAACTGATTCGCTTCCGTCCCGGGTTGTACGCGGCCGACGCTGCGGCGTGGATTGTGATCGTTCTCACCGAGCTCGGCGCGGGGTACTTGGCGAAGGTGTTCTTCGATTCGATCACCGGCCAGGCCGCCGCAGGAGTCACGCTCTGGACCGTCGTCGCCCTCGTGGTCGCCATGGGTCTCGTCCGCGTGGTTGCGATCCTCGTCGGCGCTCTGATCGACATCCGCCACCGCTTCTCGATCCAGGTCCTGTTGCGGAGGAACCTCCTCGCCTCGATCCTGGCGAAGCCGGGGGCGCGGGCCCTACCCGGGGCGGTCGGAGAGGCACTCAACACCATCCGCGACGACTCCGAAGCGATCGAGGACCTCCTGAGCTGGCTGATCGACCAGATCTCATTTGCCGTCTACGGAGCCCTGGCGCTCGGGATCCTGTTTGCCATCGACGCGAAGATCACGCTGATCGTCGTTCTGCCCCTCCTCCTGGTCATCGTCGGCGCCCGTTGGGTCTCGAGGCGGGTTCGCCGGTTCCGGGAAGCCAGCCGACGCGCGACGGAGCGCGTCACGGGTGCCATCGGCGAGGCGATGGACGGGGTTCAAGCCATTCAGCTCGCCGGAGCCCAGGACCACGTCGTCGCGTACATCGAGGGGCTCAACCGCGAGCGGCTGCGGGCCACCGTGCGAGATCGTCTCCTGTCCCAGTCATTCCACTCGTTCTTCTGGAACGCTGCGACGCTGACCACGGGGCTCATCCTCCTGGCCGCGGCCGACGGCCTGCGCAGCGGGACATTCACCGTCGGTGACTTCGCACTGTTCGTGACCTACGTAGGCGTCGTGACGGAGTTCATGGCTGCGTTCGGCGACTTCCTCATCCACTTTCAACAAGCCAGGGTCTCGCTCGAGCGAATGGCCAGCTTGATCGGCGGGACCCGCGACGACGTCGTGGAGGGCCATCCAATCTACTTCTCCGGCCCCCTCCCGGAGGTCCCCGCCGAGCCGGCGCGAGGCGCTCCGCTCGAGCGCCTCACCGTGGATCGGCTCTGCGTCGATTGGTCGCGCGGCGAACAGGACGTCGGCTTCTCGGTGCGTGACGTCTCCTTCTCGATCGAACGCGGCGAGTTCGTCGTCATTGCCGGTCGCGTCGGCTCGGGGAAGACTACGCTCCTGCGCGGGATCCTCGGACTCGTTCCTGCGGCGTCGGGTGGCGTCCTGTGGAACGGCCTTGCCGTGACCGATCCGTCCGCGTTCTTCGTTCCGCCTCGTTCTGCATACACTCCCCAGGTTCCTCAGCTGTTCAGCGACTCGCTACGCGACAACGTGCTGATGGGACGAGCGGCAACCGAGGCCGACCTCGACTCCGCTCTCCGGCTCGCGGTTCTCGAGGAAGACGTCGCGACGCTCGCCAACGGGCTCGACACCGTCGTCGGAGCGCGCGGCGTGAAGCTATCAGGAGGCCAGCGGCAACGGGCCGCGGCGGCTCGGATGTTCGTCCGCGACCCGGACCTCCTCGTATTCGATGACCTGTCGAGTGCGCTCGACGTCGAGACAGAGAAGACGCTCTGGGAACGCACACTCGGTCGCAAGGACCGAACCTACCTCGTCGTTTCGCACCGCCGCCCGGCGCTCCGCCGCGCCGATCGCATCGTGCTCCTCAAGGACGGGCGCGTCGAGGCGGTCGGACCGCTTGACGAGCTGCTCGCGTCCTGCGAGGAGATGCGCCTCCTTTGGCAGGAGGCAACGGGTTCCCCATTGGACGGAAACGGTTCGTGACATACGCGCCCTCGACGGGGTCACCATCCCGCGCTGTGTGATGTACGTTACGCTAGATAGGTATTGACTTTGCGCGATTCGGAGTGTAGCCTCGTAGAGCCGGCGAAGAAGGTCTAGGGGGAAGGACTGCGACTGGGAGGTGCACGTGGATAGCACGACGCTGATTGCGGTGTTGGTCGGGGCGCTTGTCGCGGGCCTGGCCCTTCTTTTCCTCGTGGGAGCACCGTCGGATGAGACCGCGGTGGCGCAGCCGGAGGTTTCCGAAACGGCGGCGGCATCTACGGCTGGGACGTACTGGCAACCCGTGTCGACCTCTACGCCTGCGTCGTCTCCCGTGAATGCGCCGACGTTCGCGGCTCCGACGGCCGTCTCCTCAGCCTACCTTGTCGGCTACGAACCGTCCGGCCCCTGCCCCGCGTGCATGGCCTCGTCGGCGCAATCGAAGACGCCGATTTCAGCCGCCGTCTTCGCACCGGCGACCCCCGCGCTCGTCGGCGGATGCGGCACTCCCATTGCACCGTGCGGCGCGCCCGCTTGCAGCAAGCCGTCCTGCGGAACTCCGTCCTGCGCGGTCAAGCCGTGCGGCTCGCCATCCTGTGGAATGGCGGTCCCGACCTGCACCACCGGGTGCACCTCGGCGCCCTCTTGCGAGCTTGGCTGCGGAGTTCGCCCGCAGATCAACCGGAACATGCCGCTCTGCGTCGACGAGTGCTCGTTCGTCCAGCTGCACGCGTCCGTGCCTCAGCCCGTGTGCCGGAGCATGCACTTCGAGTGGTCTGCGACGAAGGGCTACTTCCTCGATCCCACGGCCGGCGACCCCGTCTACTTCGCCCCAACGACGTACTTCCCGGGCGGCGAAGAGGTCTGGGTCACGCTGACCTTGACCGACGCGCAGGGGCTTCGCTACACCGATCAGGTCGAACTCCACGTGAACAACGTCCGCTAGTCCGCAAGCAGCGAGGTTTCCGTATGCGTCTCCGCGCGGTCCTGTTTGACATGGACGGAACGGTGTTCGATTCACACCTCGACTGGATCGAGCTTCGTCGTTCGATGGGGCTTCGTCCCGACGGACGCGCCATCATGGCCCAACTCGAGGGAGCGTCGGAGGCCGAGAGGGCGCGCTGTCTCGCCATCCTTCACGCGGCGGAGCGAAACGGAGCGGAGCGAGGGGAGATCGTCCCCGGAACCTTGGAGCTCCTCGGCGCCCTGCACGACCTCGGTATCGCCTGCGCCCTGGTCACGAACAACTCCCGAGCCAGCGCCGAGACGGTTCTCGCGAAGCATCCGATGCCCTTCGACCTCGTGATGACGCGCGACGACGGCGCGATGAAGCCCGACCCCAAGGCGCTGCTTCTTCCCCTTGCCCGTCTCGGAGTGAGCCCTCGCGACGCACTCGCGATCGGCGACGCGCACCTCGACGCCCTCGCCGCTCACGAGGCAGGAATCGCGGAAATCCTCCTCGTCCGCCTGCCGGAGTGGATGCGGGCTCTCATCCCTCCCGACGTGGCGTATCGCGATGCGGTCGATCTCATCCAGGCGCGCGAGATCATCGAATCCCTGATCTCGGAGCGTCCTCTTCAGGCTTGCTAGGGGGCGTTCTTCGTCCAGATCGTCCCTTGCGGGGAGTCCTTGAGCACGATGCCGACCTCCGCCAAGCGATCGCGGATTCGGTCACCTAGGGCGAATTCCTTCCGACGCCGCAGCTCGCCGCGCAACTCGACCAGGAGGTCCATGAGCTCCGCCTCGCAGCCACGGTCGGCGGCGGCCTGTCGCTGAAAGAGGCCGAGGGGACAGCCGAGTTCGCGCACGAGCGCCGCGGCTTCGCGCAAGGCCCGCCGGTCTTCGCCGGTCGCCTCGGCGCGGAACCGGTTGATCTCATTCACCAACTCCTGGATGACGCCCAGTCCGCCGACGGTGTTGAAGTCGTCGTCCATGACCTCGACGTACCGATCGCGGAACTTTGCAAGCTTCCTGACGAAGTCGCGCCCGCCCGTCCCCGGCGGACCGTCGTCGCCGCGCAACTCGGAGTCCGCATCCTCCAACAGGCGGCGAACTCGGGCCACGGCGGCGGCGGCGGCGTCCAAACCCTCGTCCGAGAAGTCGAGCGGCTTGCGGTAGTGGCGGGAGAGGTAGAAGTACCAGACCGTCTCGGCCTCGTGCTTCTCCAGGATCTCGTAGGCGTAGCGGAAGTTGCCGAGCGACTTGTGCATCTCCTGCTCGCCCATGTGCAGCATGCCGTTGTGCATCCAGAATCGGAAGAACGGCTTGTCGCTCGTCACCCGGGCCTGTGCGATCTCGTTCTCGTGGTGCGGGAAGATGAGGTCGTTCCCGCCGGCGTGGATGTCGAGACGCTCGCCGAGGTGCTTGCGCGACATGACGACGCACTCGGTATGCCAACCGGGCCTGCCGCGGCCCCACGGCGAGGGCCAATCGGGCTCGCCCGGCTTCGCCGCCTTCCAGAGCGTGAAGTCGAGCGCGTTCTCCTTCCGATCGGACACCTCGACGCGCGACCCGGCTTCCTGCTCGTCGAGACTTCTCCCGGATAGCCGGCCGTAGCCTTCGACGGACGACACGCGGAAGTAGACATCGCCGTCGCGCACGTAGGCGGACCCGTTGTCGACCATGCGCGCGATCAGCTCCACCATCTCGCCGATGTGTTCCGTCGCCCGCGGGCTCGCCGACGGGCGCTCGACGCCGAGAGCGTCCTGAAGGGCGAAGTAGGCGTCTGTGTACGTCCTTGCGAGAGCCTCGACCGACTGCCCCGTCTCGGCCGCTCGGTTGATCAGCTTATCATCGACGTCGGTCACGTTCTGAACGTAGACGACGCGCCACCCGTGGAACGCCTCCAGGTACCGCCGGAGGGCATTGAAGACCAGCACCGGCCGCACGTTGCCGATGTGCAGGTGGTCGTAAACCGTGGGGCCACAGACGTACATCCCCACGGTGCTGCCGTCGGACGGAACGAACTCTTCGAGGCTCTTCGTCAGGGTGTTGTACAGTCGCATGCCCCACCTCCTTGTCGTCGATTATAGGAGCCGTCGCGTGTTCCCACCACGCCGCGCTCTGCTATCGTCGCTCCGCGCGGACGAGATAGCGCGACAGCACAGGCAGGAGGACCACACCGAGACCGAGGAGCGCGGCATTGATCGCCCAAAACCGTGCCGGAGACATGTCCACAACGCCAGTCGCGTAGCGCATGGCGTCCGCCATGTACTGCAGGGGCGTCGCGGCGCTGATGGCGCGGAGGAACCCAGGCATGATCTCCACCGGGAAGTAGATTCCCGACACGAACATCATGACCATCGAAAGGACGTTGGCCAGGTTCGCGGCGCTCGAAGGCTGGCGGACGACGAGGGCGATGAGAGTTCCCATTCCCATCGATCCGATGGTCGCCGCGGCCACGGACACGACGTATCGCAGCCAGTCGACGTGCAGCTCGACGCGGAATACCAGGATGGCGACCCACAGCGTGATGAGGGTGGACGCGAACACCACAACCAGGCGGGAGGCCACGACAGCCGCGACCAGACTCGCTGGCCGCATCGGGGTCACGATGAACCGATCAAGCAGCCTGCGGCGCTTCATGGACGTGATATGCCCGGCGACGGCGAAGAGACCTGCAGAGAGCACAGAGAACGCGACGATTCCCGGAACGACGCGGGTCAGCCAGTCGGCGTTCCCGCCACCCCCCTCCACGACCTGTTCCACCGCCACGAGGGGCTCTCGCCCCTGGACCGCTAGTTCGAACCGTGAGGCAATCCCGCGCGCCAACTCCTTGTAGGCAGAATTCTCTTGCGCTCGCCGCACATCCACGACGGTCGTGAGGATCGTCCCGTCCCACATGAGGCCGAAGTCGACATCCCCCGCCGCCACGTCGGCTTCCAGCGCGGGTGATGTGGTGTACTCGGTTGTGCGAAGACCTCTGACCTCCGCGATCACGTCCCTCAGGCGTTCGCCTCCCCCTCCCTGCACCACGAGGCCCAGGCGGCTTCCCTCCGCGGACCCCATTCCACCCATCATTGCACCGAAGATGAGGATGAACAGCAGCGGGAAGAAGAACGTGAACGTGAGCGACGTCTTGTCGCGAGCGAGAATTCGAAGCTCCGCGGCCAGTAGAGCGCGCAACGCGGTCATCGCTCCACATCCCAGCGCAGCCGGAACACCGCTACCACAATGCACAACGCAATCCAGGCCACGGGAACAGCGATCGTCGCGGCCGTCGGCAAGACGCCCGCCCCCGTGCCTGTGCTCGCCCGCAGTCCGTCGGCAAGGTACGTCACCGGGTTCGCGAGCATCACCGCGCGGAGCGCTACGGGAAGCTCGCCGATCGGAAAGAAGAGCCCGCCGAGGAACATCATCGGCATGTTGGCGATGTTCGCGATCGCCATGCCGGCATTCGCTGTGCGGGCAAGAGCGGCAACGAGGAACCCGAGAGCGAGGAACGTCACGACCGCGAGGATCAGGTAGAGAAGGGGGAGCGGCCGAAGCAGGTCGACGCGTGCGCCGAAGGCAAAGCGCCCGAGGAGAACCACGCACGCAAACTGGAGCACGCACAGACCCAAGTGACCCAGCGCAAACCCGGCGAAGTACCGGGGCACGTTGAGTGGGGTCACCCAGTACGCCCGCAGGATCCGCTGCTCCCGTCCGAACAGGATCGTGCCCGGCACGCTGAACAGGCCCGCCGTGAAGAATCCCATGATGACGATCCCGGGAAGGAGGAAGTCGACGTACCGAAACCCTCCGCCTTGGCTTCCGACTCCGCGCTCCTCGAGCACGAGAGCGCGACTGGAATCGAAGAGCCCGAGCTTCGTCAGGATTTCGCGGTCGACGCTCACGAACACCTGATCCAGGATGGAGACGACGAGGTCGGACGACGTCCGGCCGGCGCTCGTGTGGACAACCAGTTTCGACGTGGCGTTCTCCTCGGGGGCGAGCGCGGCGCGAGCCACCGAGGCGCTGAATCCTTCTGGGATGAGGACGACCGCAGCACGATTTCCGACCCGCAAGGCCGCTAGCTCGCTCTCCACGTACGCGGGCACGTCCGCCCCCTGCTCAGGGACGTGCAACGCAAACAAAGGGTCCTGGCCCTCGCCTCGCGGCTCGCCCAAGCGACGGAAGACCTCAACGATTCCAGCCGAGAAGTCGGCCGTCCCCGCCACCGGGCGGTCGAGGTTGACGAGCGTAACGTCGAACGTCATCTCGTCCACCTCAGTTCCGACGTTCGAGAAGATGAGCGCCAGGAGGGTGAGAAGGAAGAGGGGAAAGGCGAGGAACCAGAACAGGGTGATTCGCTCGCGCAGCGCGGTGGCAAGCTGAGCACGGGCCACCGAGAGGATGCTTCTCATTCCCGAAGCCTCCGGCCGGTCATCGAGAGGAAGACGTCCTCTAAGTTCGGCTGACGCACGGTCATCCCCGCGAGCGGGCTCGCCGCGGCCGCCGACCATTCGAGCAGCCGCGCCATGGTCGCCACCAGGTCCCCCGTCTCGACGAGGATGAGGTCCCCATCCCTGCGGACTGCCTTGCAGGCGGGTCCAAGGAACTCCGGAGATGGCGCGACGCCCGCCTGGGCAACGAACTCAATAAGCGTCTCGCGACCCAGTTGCGCCGCCAGCTCACGCGGAGAGCCTTGCGCAATGAGGCGTCCGTGGTCCATGATGCACACCAGGTGGGACAGGCTCTCCGCTTCCTCCATGTAGTGCGTCGTCAGGATGATCGTCTTCCCGGCGTCGGTTAGGCCGGTCACAAGCGACCAGATGTTGCGGCGCGCTTGCGGGTCGAGGCCCGTGGTCGGCTCGTCGAGGAAGATGAGGTCGGGGTCGTTGATGAGCGCCACGCCGAGAGCCAGGCGCTGGCGCTGTCCGCCCGAGAGAGTCTTCACGTAGGCGTTCGCCTTCTCCTCGAGTGACACCTCGCGCAGGACCTCGCTCGGCGACCGCGGAGAGTGGAAGAAGGACGCGAACAAGCGCAAGACCTCCTTCACTCGCAAGTACGGCTCGAAGTTGCCCTCTTGCAGAAGGACGCCCATCCGCTCCTTGATCGTACGGTCAATCCGCCGAACGCGTTGTCCGAGAACCTCGATCTCGCCTTCGTCCGCATCGCGGATCCCTTCAAGGATTTCGAGCGTCGTCGTCTTGCCGGCCCCGTTCGGACCAAGCAGCGTGAAGACGTGGGCCGCCGGGACGACAAAGGTGACTCCGTCCACGGCATGGACCTCGCCGTAGCTCTTGCGGAGATTCGTCACCCGCACCGCTGCCTGATCCATGCCAACCACCTCGAGGGTCAATCCTACCGCGCTCCTGCCCGACGAGTACCCTACCCAACTCCAGCGACCCGCCAGGCTCCCAATGCCACGGCGGCAAGGTCGTCGGCCACCCACGTCGGCCGCACGGTCGAGCCAGCGAGATCGGGCTCACGGCTGACTCCGGAGAGGACGAGGGCCGTGTCCATCCCCGCCGCGCACCCACCGACGATGTCGGTCTCAAGACGGTCGCCGATGACGAGGACTCGCTCCTTCGGCGTTCCGAGTTCCTCGAGGGCAATCGCAAACGCCAACGGTGACGGCTTGCCGATCACCGCGTCCGGCTCGTATCCCATCCCGCGCAGGGCCCCGACGATGGCTCCGGCCCCGGGGACGAGGCCGTCCGTCGTCGGGAACGTGGCATCCTCGTTCGTGACGAGAAGGCGCGCCCCGGCGAGCAGCGCCTGCAGGGCCTGGGAGAGCTTGGCGTACTCGAATCTGCGATCCATCCCCACGACGACCCAGTCGGCGTCCACGGGCCTTTCGGCCAGGCAATGCCCCGCCGCCACCAGCTCGGTGCGCAGGCCCTCTTCGCCGAGAACCCAGACTCGCGCGGCGCCGGAGACGTCGCGAAGGTAGCGAGCAGCCAGGTACGACGTCGCGAAGATGTCTGCCGCGGAGATCCGAAACCCGAGAGACGTGAGGTGAGCCGACAGTTCGCTCCTCGACCGCGTCGAGTTGTTCGTCAGGAGCACGGCACGACCTCGTGCTTGAAGCGCCTGGAGGCCTTCCACCGCTCCGGGAAGAGGCTGGGAACCCCGGGTCAGGACGCCGTCGACATCGACGAGGAAGGCTTCGTACGACCGGCCGTTCTTCGCGCTCGCCATGATGCGGAAACGGTATCCGACGGTCGCCTTCCGTTCACGGCGTTGACTCGCCCTACTCTTCCACGGTCGCGCTCATCGCCCCGTAGTAGGTCGAGCAGCCGTCCGTCTCGCTTTCGTCCCCGACGATAATCCACCAGGATCCGCCCGCCGACAGATCGGCCCCAACGTCCCCCGTGTAGCGAACCTCGCCGTCCACGGCCAACGTGCACGCGTCGGCCGAGTAGGAGAGGACGTACGTATACCACTGGTACACCGCAGGCTTGAACGACACGGGGAGGATCGCGTCGGAGCCGTCTCCGGACGGCTCGTGAATGGTGGCTCCGTCCGACGTACCCGAGTAAACGAAGTACGGAAGTCCCGCAGCCGGGAGGTCGAATCGAGAACGCCCGGGTGCGATGACGAACCCGTACCCCGCGTGGCTCTTGGTCGTCATCACCTCAAACGAGAACACGAGCTTCTGCCCGACACGAAGCGGAGGAATCGCAACGGCGGCGCCGCGGCGATGAAACCGATCGGTTGCGCTGTGGATGTAGAGGCAGTACCCCACGCCGTCCGACGACAGGTAGTCGATCCCCCCCTCTTCCTCGATGGCCGAGGTCGGGTCGAGGGCCCACCGTCCCAGGGCGGCAACGCCGTCGGAGAAGTCCTCCGCGAAGAGCCGTGTCCCGGTCCGCGCATAGACAGTCAGCTCCCGTGAGACCGTATCGGTGCGCCCCTCTCCGTCCGTCACCGTGAGGGTGATCGGGTACACCCCGGGGGCCGCAAAGCTGCTTGTGATCTGCTCCCCGGACTCTCTGACTCCGCTTCCGAGGGTCCAGGCGTAGTCGACGATGTCTCCGGAGGAGACGGACGCGTCGAGCGCTACGTCCTCTCCTGCGTACAAGACCACGGGCGAGACGTCGAAGTCGGCTACGGGCGCGGCCGAGAGGAGCGAGCAGCCGTAGAGCAGGCCGCCGCACACCAGTAGGCCGGCAAGCACGAAGTACCCGCGGCGCTTCCTCACGTGCCCACCTGGATGAGCCGGTCCTTCGGGAATGACGTGATCACTTCGCAGCCTTCGTCAGTGATCACGACGTCGTCTTCGATCCGTACGCCGCCGACCCCCGGAATGTAGACCCCCGGCTCGATGGTCGTGACCATTCCCCGAGCGAGCGTGTCCTTGCTCTGCGGGGAGAGCGCGGGCCTCTCGTGGATCTCGAGTCCAATCCCGTGGCCCAGCCCGTGTCCGAATCGATCTCCGTACCCGGCCTTCTTGATCAGGTCGCGAGCTGCGGCGTCGACCTCGATTCCCGTGGCGCCTGCGCGAGCGACCGCGATCGCGGCGATATTCGCTTGCAGCACGACGTCGTAGATCGCTTGGGCTTGGCCGGAGGGCTTGCCCACGGACAGGGTTCTCGTGATGTCGGACCGGTAGCCGTTCACGCAAGCCCCGAAGTCGAACAGGAGCAGATCCCCGCGGCGCAACTCGCTCCGCCCGAGAACCGGGTTGTAGTGGTTGAGCGCGGAGTTCTCGCCGGCCGACACGTTGATGTCGAACGCGATCCCCTCGGATCCCGCCTCGCGCATCAGCCATTCGAGTCGAAGAGCTACCTGTGCCTCGTCCATCCCCACGCGAATCTCGGGTACCAGTCGAGCCATGGCGTCGTCGGCGAGCCGCGCGGCCTTTCGGAGGCTCTCGATCTCCGTGGGCGACTTGACGGCGCGCAGGTCGTTCACCAGGTCCGCCTCGGGAACGAGGGTCGGCCCACCGAGCTTGCCGGTCGCGTCAAACCAGTGCTGCGTGACGCGTTTCGAAACGATCGCGACGCGCTCGAGTCCGAGCCCTTGGAGAACCGACACGATGCCAGCGCCCATCCAGTCACGCTCTTCCTGGATACGGATCTCTGCGGTCTCGCGCCCGACCTGCTCGGTGTAGCGCGAGTCCGTGACGAGAACAGTCTCCTTCGCAGACACGACCAAGGCGCCCTCGCCCGTGAACCCGCACAAGTACCGCAGGCTCGCGCGATCTGAACCCTCGTAGTTGTAGAGAAGAACGGCCTTCTCGGTGAGCCGCTCGATGAGCGCGCTCCGGCGTGCCGCGACGTCTTTCGTTTCGTGGGTCACGTTGCCCTCCGACGTGTGATGGTGTGGCGGTGGCGAGCCGACGAGGCGCTCCCGTTCGGCCCCGAAGGAGCCGTGCTCGTTCGGCCCCCGATTGCAGAGAACTATACGCGCGGAAGTGTCCTTGTCAATAGAAGAAGCGACCGCTATAATCCCCGGCCAAATGGCGAAACTGGCGGACCTGCGAGACGACATCAAGAAGGTCGAGGCGGATCTCGGTGCTCAGCTTGAGGCGATCGACGATCCGTCCTCGCTTGAGGCGTTTCGGGTCGAGTTCCTGGGGAGAAAGGGACGCATCTCCGCCCTTCTGAAACAGCTCGGTGCCGTCGAGCCGGCCGAGCGCGCTCAGGCCGGCCAGTGGCTCAACGATCTCAAGGATCGAAGCGCCTCCGCATTCTCCGCGAGGGAGACCGAGCTTCGCCGGCGCGCTATGGATGACCGCCTTGCCAAGGAGCGCGCAGACGTCACGCTTCCCGGCGTCTACCGACCCTACGGACACGCCCACCCGCTATCGAAGGTCCAGGAAGAGATCGAGTCGATCTTTATGCGGATGGGATTCGACGTCGCCACGGGGCCCGAGATTGAGACCGAGTACTACAACTTCGAGGCGCTCAACATCCCGGCCGACCATCCGGCACGTGCCGATTGGGACACGTTCTACATCACGGACTCTACGCTCCTTCGACCTCACACCTCTCCAGTGCAGATCCGGGTGATGGAGCGAAGCACCCCGCCCGTCCGCATCATCTGTCCTGGGCGGTGCTACCGGCGAGACGCTCAGGACGCGACCCACTCGCCCGTGTTCCATCAGATCGAGCTTCTGTGGGTCGAGGAGGGGCTTTCGCTCGCGAACCTCAAGTTCGTTCTCGAGCTCTTCACCAAGGAGTACTTCGGGCCGGGATACGAAATGCGGTTCTCCGGTGACTTCTTCCCGTTCACCGAGCCGTCGGTCCAGGTGCACATCAAAGCCCCCGGCGCATCGCACTGGCTCGAGATCATGGGAGCGGGGATGGTGGATCCCGCCGTGCTCACCGCAGTCGGCTACGACCCGGAGCGCATCACCGGCTTCGCCTTCGGCCTCGGCATCGAGCGCATGGCGATGCTGAAGTACGGGATCGACGACATCCGGACGTTCCTGACGAACGACCTTCGATTCGTCCATCAGCTCTGAGTTCCGCAACCCCTATCCTGACCGTCGGAAGAGAAGCACCGCATTCTGTCCGCCGAACCCGAACGAGTTCGACAGCGCAACACGAATCTCCATCGTCGTGGCTCGAGGGGTGTAGTCAAGGTCGCACGCGGGGTCGGGCGTCTCGTAGTTGAGCGTCGCAGGAATGAAGGCGTGTTCCATGGACAGAAGCGTCGCGATGGCCTCCACGCCTCCCGCCGCGCCCAGCAGGTGGCCGACCTGCGACTTCGTGGAGCTGATCTTCACCGTCCGCGCGGCCTCACCGAGCGCGCGCTTGATCGCCATGGTCTCGATGCGATCGTTCGGCTCGGTCGACGTGCCGTGGGCGTTGATGTAGTCGACATCCTCCGGCCGAAGCCCCGCTCGGGAAAGGGCCATCTCGATCGCGCGCCGCGCCCCATCGCCGTCCTCCGCGGGGGAGGTGATGTGGAACGCGTCGCCCGTCATCCCGAACCCGGCGAGCTCGGCGTAGACGTGCGCCCCCCGGCGCTCGGCCCGCTCGGCGTCCTCCAGCACAAGGAATCCCGCACCCTCTCCCATAACGAAGCCGTCGCGGTCGCGGTCGAACGGTCGCGACGCTCGTTCGGGTTCCTCATTTCGCTTCGACAGGGCGCCGATGCGCGCGAACCCGGCGAACGTAATGCGGAGCATCACCGACTCCGCTCCCCCAGCGAGGATCATGTCCGCAAGCCCCGAGGCGATCCACTCCCCGGCGATCCCGATCGCGTGCGACCCACTCGCGCAGGCCGACACCACGCCGAAGTTGACGCCACGAAGGCCGTACTCGATCGAGATCTCGCCGGCCAGCGCGTTCGGCATGAGCCGTGTCACGAAGAACGGGCTGACTCGTCGGGGGCCGCGTTGCTCGAGTTCCCCGACGTTCTCGACGAACGTCTCCATCCCCCCGATCCCGGTCCCGGAGACGACGCCCGAGCGATCGGGGTCGTAGTCGTCCGCGCCAAGTCCGGCGTCGCGCAGGGCAAGCCCCGCCGAGACGAGGGCCAGTTGCCCCGAACGATCGAGGTGTCGTGCCCGTTTCGGATCGAGGTGGGCCGTCGGATCGAAGTCGATGAGGGGCGCCCCGATCTTGACGTCGATGTCGGTGAGGTCGATGACGTCGTCGACTCGCCGCACGCCGCTCCGCCCGCTCCGGAGCCCCTCCCAGAAGGCATCTCTGCCGGTTCCGATCGGCGTGATCGGCCCGACACCGGTGACGATGACGCGCCTACGCATGCTGCCCTCGCAGTCGCTCCGCCATTCGGAGACGGGCGGTCGCCGCGGCGCGCGCCTCGGGCGTGGCCTGGACGTCGTCGGCTCGGCTCCGAAGGGCGTCGAGGTCGATGTCCTTGACCGCCTCCACGTCCGTGGTCAGAACCGTGACCTCACCGTTGCGCACTTCGAGCGTCCCGCTTCCACACAGGAAGCCGGCCTCGCCGTCGGCGCTCTTGATCCTCACCGGCCCCTCCCGCAGTTGCGCCAGGAGAGGCGCGTGTCCTTCGAGGACGGCAAACTCCCCCCGCGGCGTGCGAGCCACCACCATTGTGGCTTCTCCGTCGTAGTACGTTCGGTCTGGCGAGCGCAGCCGGCAGTGCATTCTTCCCCCTTCCATCCCCGCGAGACGAAGACTATAGGAGAGCGCGGGGACCACCCGCAAGGAGACCGCTACTCCTCGGCGACGCCTTCCACGATGTCGACGGTTCGACTGGCACCGATCCTCGAGGCGCCGGCGGCGATCATCTCCAGCGCCGACTTCGTGTCCCGGATTCCCCCGGAAGCCTTGACGCCCATCTCGGGTCCGACGACCCGCCGCAGGAGCGCGACATCGGCCGCTGTGGCTCCCCCCGTGGAGAACCCGGTCGACGTCTTCACGTAGTCGGCTCCGGCCTCCTTCGCGATCCGGGCACCGGCCGTCTTCTCCTCCTCCGAGAGGAGGCAGGTTTCGAGGATAGTCTTCACGAGCACCTCGCGTGGCGCCTTGCGTGCGGCGGCGCAGACGGCCCGGATGTCGTCCGACACCGTCTTCTCGTCCCCTTCTTTTAGCGCGTCGACGCGGATGACCATGTCAAGCTCGTCCGCGCCCAGGGCGATCGCCTCGTCCGCCTCGCACCGCTTGGCGGCCGCCGTGGTGGCTCCGTGCGGAAACCCGATCACGACACACAGCTTCACCGCCGACCCATGCAAGAGTTCCTTGGCCAGCGCGGCGTGGCACGGGCTCACGCACACCGAGGCGGTGCCATACCGTACCGCCTCGGCGCACAGCTTCCGCACGCCGTCGCGGCTCGCCGTCGGCCCCAAGAGCGTGTGATCGATTCGGCTTGCCAACTCCCTACGGTTCATGCCTCTCCTCCTAGAGGGCGGCCTGCGCCGCCGCGAGCAACTCACTTCGGTGTGCGAACCGGCCACCCTTTAGCGTCCCAGCACCGTTCCGAGATCCGCCGCCTCGAACAGCTGGAAACTTCGCCCAGCCTCGTGAACCAGGCCGACGAGAAGATACCCCTCCGCGAACAACCGTTCGAATACGTCGCGCGTCGCCAGTCGCCATCGCCGAGCCTCGTCGGGAGCCGCCTCGCGCAACGCATCGAGGTGCGCGGGCACCTCCACGAGAAGGTGCGGACCCGTCGCGCTCCGGTCGATGTCGAGAAGCACCCGCTGGCCCGACGAGCCAGCAGTCGTCTTCGTAAGGACCGCCATCTCGTGGAGGCCGAGCCGATAGTGCGCAGCCTGGCGGCCCTCATCGACCACGGCCGTCGTCCTCGGGGCGCGCACCCACCACTCGACTCCCACGCGGTCGGTAGCCAGGCCGGCGTTCTGCCGGTCGTGGAGTTCGCCAAAGACGCTCCGCTCGTACCGCGAACCCACGGCGCCGAGCTTGTTCAGAGCGAGGTGTGTTTCGTCACCCCGCAGCGGGTCGATCCACCATCGGATCACTTCAACTCCGCGCTCGCCGGCCGCGGCACGCTCCGCCCTGCGAAGCGCGGACGCGACTCCGGCGTCGCGTCGCTGAGGCGACACTCCAAGGAACAACGTGAAGAGACCGGAGAAGCCTTCGTGCGTCCCCGCCAGGTCCACCAGCATGCCCGCCAGAACGCGCGCCGGAGGCGACATATCCCACGCGCCCAGGATCAGCCCGCCGCTGTCGTGGACGACCCGCAGCGTGGGAACGTCGCACGTCGGCCGAGCGGCGTGCTCTCCGCGCACGTCCAGTTCCAAGCGCTCGCACGTCCGCCAAACCTCGAGTCCGGCGAGCCGCTCAACTTCGATATTCATCGGCCCGGTCGATGTGGCGCGACTTCTTGTCGCTGTACATCCTGCGGTCGACCTCGGACAGAAGCGACTCCAGCGAACGCGTGTCGCCCGGCTTGCGGGTGTAGATGCCGATGCTGAGGCCGATGTCGAGGTCGCCGATGCCGGTTCTCCTCGGCACGAGCAAGATGCGATCGTGGAGCCGATCCGCGACGAGGTTCGCTTCGTCCTCCTCCGTCTCCGGCATGAAGACGAGGAACTCGTCGCCGCCGTACCGGATGACCCGGTCCGACGTTCGCACGTTTTCATTGAGGAAGACGGCCACCTGTTGCAGCACTTCGTCGCCGCGCAGGTGCCCGAATCGGTTATTCACGGCCCGAAATCCATCGACGTCGATCATCACCACCGAGAACGGGTGCGCGTAGCGGTCACTTCGAGAGAGCTCCGGGGCGATGATCGAGTTGAAGTAGTGTCGGTTGAACAGACCCGTCAGCGGGTCGCGCACCGCCTGCTCGCGGAGCGTCATCTGCGACGCCAGGTTGGAGATCGCCGTCGCAAGGTGGCTTGCGATGACCTCCACGAGCTGCCGGTCCTCCTCGTCGAAGAACCCTGTCTCGCTGCTCTCGATGTTGAGAACCCCAACCAGCCGGTCCCCGAACAGGAGGGGTACGGCAAGCTCGGACCGCGCCGACGGGAGCGCCTCGTAGTACCGCGGATCGGAGTGAACGTCGGAGACGAGCGCCGCGCGTTTGTTCCGGGCCGCCCAGGACACGATCCCTTTTCCCGTTGGCAACTTCCATCCGGACTCCACGCCGACCGAGTCATACGGGCCTCGAGTCCCCGCGGCGTACAACCGCTCGTCCCGATCCAGGAGGAAGATCGACGTGAGTTGGTAGTCGAACTGGTCGACGAGGAAGTCGAGCGCGCTGGCAACGATCTGCTCAACGGTCGTCGCCGCGGCGACTCGCTGCCCGAGCCCGTAGATGCGCGCCAACGCGTCTCGCCGATTCAGCGCGGAGATCGCCACCGACACCTGCCCCGCGATCGCCGAGAGGACCTCGACATCCTGCTCGCCAAACGCCGCGAGGCGCCTGCTTTCTACGTCAATCGCGCCGGCCGCCCGCCGCTTGCCGATGATCGGCACGGCGACCATCGATCGAATTGACGCTCGCGACTCCTTGTACCGCGCGTCGTCCGCGACGTCGGGGACGACGACCGGCTCGACATAGTTGATCGCCCACCGAGTGACTCCTTCCCCTTCCGTCGGGGTCCGCGTCCCTTTGGCGGGAACCTCGTGCCGGGGGAACACGCCGTCGGACGCCGTGCCGCGGAGCACGAGATCCGTTCCCTCGCGCATCCAAATCCCGCAGTAGTCCTGAGCCAGGTCGTCGCGAATCCTCCGTGCCGCAGCGTCGCACAACGCATCTAGACTCTGGATGTTCGCAAGCTCGTCGCCGAACTGCGAAAGGCTGTGAAGACGCTCCTTCTGTCGGCGAAGCAGATCCAGTTTGTAGACGTGCTCGATGGCCAGCGCCGCGAGGTTCGCCAGCGAAGCCACGGGCTCGATCGACGACACCGTCGGCACGCTCTGGTCCACCGGATCGTCCACGGAGATCGACCCGATGATCCCCGCCGTCCCGCGAAGCGGGATGAACAGCAGGTCGTCCTTGTGCCATCCCTCGAGCGTCACGGTTCCCGATAGACCGAGGTTGGCGGTCCACGGGACTTCGTCGTGGGGGATGTAGTACGCCGGACCCAGGCGGAAGCGCTCCTCGAACACCTCGCGGCGCTCGGACGGTGACATCGGGGGCTGCTCGAAGAGCGCCTTCCTCTCCTCCGGAGAAAGCCCCGAGCAGAGAATCTTCTCGGTTCCTCCCTCGAGTGGGACGAGGGTTGAGAGATCGTAGAGCGACAGCACGGCGCGCCGGAACCCGCTGTACTCGGTGATGGTGTCCAGAACGAGCTGCAAGATCCGGTCGATGTTCGGCTCCGCCAGGATCACCTCGCCCAGCTCGAGGACGATGCGATTCAGTCGACGCAATCGGACTTCGCGAGAGATGTCCCGGACGGTTCCCTCGATCCGCGCACCCCGCGTGCCGTCCAGAAGCCGCGTGCTGACCTCGACCACATGCTCGGCCCCGCCCTTCTCGACCATCCGATACGTGCGCGGACCGTCGGCCCCGACGCCCTGCGCGCGCGCTGCGAGCCCCTGCACCGCTCGTTCCCGATCGTCGAGCCCCACAAGCTCCTCGGGTCGCCGCCCGAGCAGCTCCTCACGGGTGTAGCCGGATGCGTCGACAAGGTACTCGTTGACGTACGTAATGCGCCCGTCAACCGACTCAAACACCCCGACGGGAATTCGTTCGATCAGGTCTCGGGCATGCTCGGCCGCCTTCGCGGTCGCGCGATCCTCGCGCGCCTGCGCCGCTGCGCTCCGGACGATCTCGAGAAGGACCGTCGCGTCCGGCGGATGGGGCAACCACAGCCGCGCACCAGCGAGAAGCGCAGCGGTTCCCGCGACCGCATCCCCGCTCTCGACGAGTACCAGGACCGGAGTTCTTCCGGTCTGGCCGCCCTCCTCCGGCCGGTGGATCTCGGGACACGCCTCGTCCGACCCGAGGAAGAGGAGAACGACATCTGCGGCGTCCGCCCTCGCCTCGCTCCACTGACGTGCCACGTCGGTCGCGTACCCGGCGGTCTTCAGTGCCTCTTTGGCCGCCCGACAACGGGCGGCCGACGGGCAGACAATGAGGATGTTGCCGCGAGCGTTCTCGCTCAAGACGCCCCCGTCAGCTCGCGCACCTCGCGCTCGTCCTTCGTCCATCCTGGGAGAGCCGTCACGGCAAGCTCGAGGAACACCCGTCGCCCAAGGAACGCCTCGATGTCGGCTCGGGCCCGGGTCCCGATCCGCTTGATCAGCCGTCCGCCCTTCCCGATCACAATCCCCTTCTGCGATTCCCTGTCGACGATGATCTCGGCCTTGATCTCGACCAGCCCGTCGTCGCGCTTCTCCACCCATTTCACCCGCACGGCAAGCGAGTGGGGAACCTCTTCGTACGTCAGCTCCGTGGCCTTCTCGCGAATCAGCTCCTCAATGAGGAAGGCCTCACCGCGGTCGCACTTCACGTCGGGGGAGAAGAGCGCCGGCGACGGCGGCAGGTATGTCGTCAGCGTCTTCACGAGGTCGTCGAGGCCCTTGCCGGTGCGCGCCGAGACTGGAATGACCTCGGCAAAAGCTCCAAGCTCCGTGTAGGCAAGGAGCGTCTCCTCGAGGTCATTCCCCCGAGCGACGTCGATCTTGTTCACCACCAGGATGAGCGGGAACCCCTCCCGCGCGAGGTTCTCGATCGCTTGCCGATCCTCATCCTCGACGCGCCGCCACGGTTCGACGACGTAGGCCGCCAGGTCGAGACCCCGCGCGCTGCGGTGGCTCTCGCGAAGGAGCTGACGGCCGAGAAGAGTCTTGGCCCGATGGAGCCCCGGCGTATCGACGAAGACGATCTGGGCTTCCGCCGTGGTCAGGACGCAGCGAATGCTGCACCGCGTCGTCTGCGGCTTCGCCGACGTGATCACAACCTTCTCGCCGAGTATCGCATTCAGGAGCGTGGACTTGCCGACGTTGGTCTGGCCGAAGACACCCACGTAGCCGGCATGAAATTGCAGATCCTGTGTCATAGTACAACGTCTTTTCCCCCGGCTTCGGAAGGCTCGGAGCCCTTTACACTCATTTCCTCTCTCCGTGTGCCTCCGACAAGCCGGTTGCCGCAGTATACGCACCGGAAACGTCGTTGTAAAGCGAAGGTTCGCATTCTATACTTTGCCCGGTGCTCCATGAATACGCTTGTGACCAACATCCGCCAGCTCGTCACTCCGACTGGAGCAGAGCCGGCCCACGGCGAGCGAATGGGAGCGCTGTCGGTGAGAGAGAGCCCGCACATCCTTCTTCACGGCGATCGTGTTGTCAGCGTGTCGGATGCCCGCCCGAGCGAGAAGACAGACGCCGTGATCGATGCCGCAGGTGGCATCGTACTCCCAGGACTCATCGATCCGTTCTTGTGGGCCACCGACCCGACGAACCCTGACACCTCGAGCCCATCGCCCGCGACATCCTTCGATCGACGGGCCGCGTCTGCGTTTGCTCAGATCCTCCGCCACGGCACGACCGCCGTTGAGGTTCGCACGCCGGCCGCTCCTGGTTGGCATCGCGTCGAAGAGATCCTCGCGTCCGCCGAGTTGGCCGCCCGCCAGTCGTGCGTTCGGATCCTCGCCTGCTTTCTGGGCGCTCCCCCCGTCGAGTCACCTCGTTCTTCCGATGACCGGATCTCGGCCCTGATCGGCGAGACGATCCCGGGAATTCAACGCCATCGGCTGGCGTCGTGCTGCGCCGCCCTCTGCGGCGAAGGGGGCTACAACCGCAAGGAGGCGAGGGCGATCCTTCGGGCCGCGCACGGCGCCGGACTCGGGGTCAAGGTTCAGGCGTCCGGCGCCGGCGGAGACGCTGTTCTCCTCGCGTCCGAACTCGAGGCCACGACCCTAGACCACCTCATTCGGGCCAGCCGCGCCGAGCTCGAACGGCTACGGCAGGCCGACGTCATCCCCGTGCTTCTTCCCGGCGACCCGTTTCTCCCCGATCTCCCCTGGGCGGACGCGAGGGCAATGCTCGACGCCGGGCTGGCCGTCGCACTCGGAAGCGCCGCCGCCGCCACGGGGGCCGGAATCCTGTCAATGGCCACCGTCCTCTCTCTGGCGGTCCGCACGATGGGCCTCACTCTCGCCGAGGCGCTCACGGCGGTCACGCTGAACGCCGCGGCGGCTCTCGGCCGCGCCCACCAGCTGGGCACCATCGAGCCTGGGAAGCAGGCAGACCTTCTCATCCTCGACCTCGACGACTACCGGCAGATCAGCGACTTCGTCGTCGGCCTTCCTGTCCGAGAAGTTGTCGTCGGAGGCAAAGTCGCATGCCGAACATGACCGTCGACCTGCTGGCATACGCCAAACTCAACGTGTCTCTGCGCGTCCGTGGACAACGCCCCGACGGGTACCACGAGATCGACTCGATCGTGCAGACCATCGACCTCGCGGATCATCTTCGCATTCACGTGACCGAAGGGGACGATCTACACGTCACGAACGATCTCCCAGGGCTCCAGGGGCCCGACCTCACCGAGCGAGCCGCGGCCGCCGTCCTCACCGCGAAGGGCACCCGCCGCGACGTCGCGATCGAGGTCAGGAAGGGCATCCCCGCCGGCGCCGGACTCGGTGGCGGATCCTCGGACGCCGCCGCGGTGCTCCGGTTTCTCGATCTCGCAGTCCCGCCCGCGCTGCCCAGCCATCGGCTTCACGATGTCGCGGCCCAGGTTGGATCCGATGTTCCGCTGTTCCTGGTCGGAGGCTGCGTCCGCATCCAGGGTCGCGGCGAACGATTGGAGTCGTGCCCGGAGTTGCGGACGGAGACGTTCGCCGTCCTCGTCCCTCCTATCCATTCTTCAACGCCGGTCGTCTACGCCGCCTGGGACGCGCACCGCGCGCCCGCGGACGCTCCCTGCCTTCTCGGACAGAACGACCTCCTCGCTGCGGCGCTCGCGACGCACCCCGCCCTCCTCCCGTATGATCAGGCGGTTCGCAGCCTCGGGGGCCGCTACGCGGGGATGAGCGGAAGCGGAGCCGCATTCTACGCGGCGTTCGCCGATTCCTCGGAGGCCCGTCGAGCCACCGAGGATCTCGCGCGAGCGTTTCCGGAGGCGAGAGTGTTCCTTTGCAGGCCGACGTCCTATGCGAGCCGCCGGGTCGATGAGGGGAGGACGATGTGAAGATCGCCATCGATGGCCCCGCCGCGTCGGGCAAGACGTCGCTCGGGCGCGCGCTCGCCGAGCGATTCGGGTGCCGGTTCATCGAGACCGGAAAGATGTACCGAGCCGTCGCCCTCGGCCTGGCGCGCGGCCTGTCCCTCGATCGAATCGTCATCGACGTCGCGGAGCCCGAGCGCTTCCTCCTGAACGGGGAAGACGTCACCGACCTCCTCCACACCCCCGAGCTGGATCAGGCATCTTCGGAAGCGGGGACACGCCCCGAGGTCCGCGCGCGTCTGGTCGCTCTCCAGCAGCGAATCGCCGCCGACATCGACGTCGTGATGGAGGGGCGCGACATCGGGACGGTTGTTCTGCCCGACGCCGACGTTAAGATCTTCCTCCGGGCAAGCCCCGACGTTCGCGCCCGGCGCCGCGTCGATCAGCGCCCCGGCGCGGAGGTCGGTCGGACCCTTCGCGAGCTCCTCGTCCGCGACCGTAGGGATTCGACGCGCGCAATCGCACCCTTGAACCCCGCTTCTGATGCGACTATAATCGACACCGATCGAAAGACCCTCGCAGAGGTCATTTCCGAGGCAGTAGACCTGGTCAAGGAGCGGCTACTAGAACATTGACACGGCGCCTACGTATCGTCGTCAAGAACGCCTTGTATGCGGGCACCGTGTGTCTCCTGCACCTCGTTCTCGGATTTCTCTTCCGACTTCGGGTCAAAGGGAGGGCGAACGTCAAGCGAGATGACGGATACATCGCTGTCGCCCGGCATCGGAGCTACTGGGACATCCCGTTGCTCGTCGCCGCGATGGGGGTCCGCAATCGGATCCACTTCATCTCCCGCAAAGGACTGATGAAATCGAACCCTCTCATTCAACCGTTGATCCGCGCCTTCTCGACGATCATTGATCGCGAGAACTTCGGGAAGTCCGACTTCCGTCGGATGCTCGAGGCGGTCAAGACCGAGCGGCTTGTGGCCATCTTCCCGGAGGGCACGACCCGCAAGCACGTCGACGCCAAAGCTGGTGCCGTCTACTTCGCGGCGCTCGCCGGGAAAGCGATCGTTCCGGTCAACATCCGCTCTCAGGGACCGTACCCGCCGAAGTATCCGTTCCGCTTCCCGCGGATCACGGTCTCGATCGGCGAGCCGGTGACCGTCGAGGCCCTCGAACGGGACGTGCGCGAAGATGGATGCAGATCCGAGAAGCTTCGCGCGATGAGCGATCGGCTCATGGAATGCGTGGATCGGGCATGATGCGTGTAAGATGCACTTCGAAGAAGCGGGCCGGGCGCCCCAGCGCGCGCCGGGAGGCGAAGTCCGGATCTGGCAGTGGAGCATGGAACAGAAGATAAAGATGGAGGACGCTTTCTCTGAAAGCGACGTCAAAACGTACAGTCGCGGAGACACAATCTCCGGGACTGTCGTCCAGGTGAGCGACAGCGAGATCCTCGTCGACATCGGATACAAGTCCGAAGGGATTCTTCCGGTGTCGGAGCTGTCCCCATTCCGCCCCGGCGGCAAGATCGAGCAGGGCGAGCACATCGAGGTGCTCGTGACCTACATCGATGAGGAGAAGGGGACGGTCTACGCGTCCGAGAAGCAGGCCGAGTACGAGAAGCGTATCGACGGCCTCGAGGCCGCGTACCACGAAAGCACCGTTGTCGAAGGCGAAATCACAAGCGAAGTCAAGGGCGCAGGGTACCACGTCAATCTTGACGGAATCCGCGCCTTCCTACCCGGTTCGCACCTCGGCGGCGACCTGCCGAGCAGCATCGACGAACTGCGCGGCAAGAGGATCCAGTTCAAGATCCTCGAGCTGTCGCGGCGCGACAAGAACCTGGTGGTTTCCCACAAGGAGTTCATCAAGGAGCGCGAGCGATTGCGACGCAAGGCGCTCTTTGACTCGCTGACGCCCGACCAGGAGCTCGACGGCGTCGTCCGCAGCATCGTGGACTTCGGGCTCTTCGTCGACATCGGCGGCTTCGAGGGGCTCGTCCACCGATCCGAGATCGCGTGGAAGGATCTCCCGGTTCCGCCTGCCGAGTTCAAGATCGGCAGTCCGGTCAAGGTCAAGGTCATCGACTTCGACCGCGAGAAGGGGAAGGTGTCCCTCTCGATCAAGCGACTCCGCCCGAACCCGTGGGAGGGCATCTCCAAGCGCTACTCGGCCGGCACTCAGGTCGACGGGAAGGTCGTCAGCGTCACCGACTTCGGCGCGTTCGTTGAACTCGAACAGGATGTTGAAGGACTGGTCCACGTTTCCGAGCTCTCGTGGGGACATCCGGAGAACCCTAAGGATGTCGTCAGCGAAGGGGACGTCGTTCCGGTCGTCGTCCTGAGTTGCGACGAAGACGCGCACCGAATCAGCTTGTCGCTCCGCCGGACCCAGCGCGATCCGTGGGAGGACGCGGAGAGCAAGTACCCGCGGGGGCAAGTGGTCACAGGCGTCGTCACGAAGATCACCGACTTCGGCGCGTTCATCAAACTCGAAGAAGGGATCGAGGGACTCGTCCACGTGTCGGAGATCGACTGGGGCCATGTCAATCACCCGCGAGACCTGCTCAAAGAGGGCGACTCGGTGGACGTCAAGGTGCTCGGCGTCGATCCACGGGAGCGCCGCATCTCGCTCAGCATCCGCGAGCTCAAGGACAACCCGTGGCGTCGCTTCGTTGATCAGTACGCGATTGACCAGATCGTCGAGGGCGAGATTACCGAGATCAAGGACTTCGGCGCGTTCATGAAGATCACCGACGACGTCGATGGACTCATCCACGTCTCGGAGATCTCCAACGAGCGAATCGCGACACCCGCGGACGTTCTGGCCGTAGGCTCGAAGGTCCAGGCGAAGATCATCGGGATCAACGAGGAGAAGCACCAGGTTCGCTTGAGCATGCGGAACCTGTTCGGTCCCCCCGAGGTTCCGACGGCGGCCGCCGACGAGGGCGACCGCGATCGAGCAGGCAAGGGACGCCGCCGTCGTGGCGCGGCTCCCGGAGCTCCCACGGCCGGCAAAGAGCGAGGTCCGAAGGCGCGGGACCGCGGCGAGCGCGTCGACCGACGCTTCCTCGACGAAAGCGGGCACGAATCGCTCAGCATGCGCGATCTGCTCGGCAAAGCGGGCATGGACGACGAATCCTAATCCAAGGTACCTGTGCAGAGTAAGCAAGGAGGATTGTAGATGAACAAGGGCGAATTCATCGATCGGCTGGCCGACAAGTCGAACCTGACGAAGAAAGAGGCCAGGAAGCTCCTCGACGGAGTCCTCGATCTGATCCAGAGCACCCTCCTCGAGGGCGAGGAGGTCAAGCTCGTCGGGTTCGGGAAGTTCGCTGTCCGCGCTCGCAAGGCGAGCAGTCGCATCAATCCGCAAACCAAGCGCCCGATCCAGGTCGAGGCGAAGGTTGTTCCCCTGTTCAAGCCGGGGAAGGAACTGAAGCGGCGGATCGAGAAGGCCCTCAAGGTCGCGCCGAAGGGTGTCGCGCGGAAGTAGCGCGGCTCCTTCGACCTTCATCATAGCGAGATCAACCAACAGACGGCCGGCGCTCGTCGCCGGCCGTGTTCTTTCCTCAACCCTGATGCAACCTAGGCGTGTCCGACGACGCGGAGTCGTTCGGCCATGACAATCGCCCGCAGCTCGTCCACGGCCGTGGCCAGATCCCCGTTCAGGACCAAGTAGTCGAAGATCTCCAGGCTCTTCATCTCCCGCGCCGCCGCGCGCAACCGCTCCGCAATCTCGCCTTCCGATTCCGACCCGCGCGCACGCAGCCGGTCGCCCAATTGACTGAGCGATGGCGGCGCGAAGAACACGAAGGAGAGGGTCACGCCCGGAACGCCAACCCGTCGGAGCGTGCAGGCTCCCTGCACGTCGACGTTCAGGACCACGTCCGCACCCCGCGCCGTCAGACGCTTCATCTCCGCCTTCGAGGTGCCGTACCGGTCTCCGAGGTACACAGCGTGTTCCACGAACGCCCCCGTCGCGACCATCTCCGCGAACTCCGTGTCGGACACAAAGTAGTAGTCGACGCCGTTTCGTTCTCCCGGCCGCGGGGCGCGCGTCGTATGGGACACGGAGTAGACGAGACCCGGCACCCTGGCAATCAACGCGCTGATCGCCGTGTTCTTGCCGGCACCCGACGGACCCGACACGACGAACGCAAGACCGCTGCCCGTTCCCCGCCGGAGAGCCGAAAGCTCGTCATTCGACATTCTGAACCTGCTCCCGTATCTGTTCGACGCACATCTTCATGTCCAAGACCGTGGCGATGATCTCGCTATCGCGCGCCTTCGAACCCAGGGTATTGATCTCGCGAAGGAACTCCTGACCAAGGAAGTCGAGCTCTTTGCCCACCGGCGATGTCCTGCGGAAGAGCTCCCGAGCCCGCGCGATGTGCCCCTTCAGCCGGACGAGCTCCTCCTGGATGTCGAAGCGGTCCGCGTAGAGCACGACCTCCGCCTCCAGACGCTCCGGGTCGATCGTGACGTCTAGACCTTCGATCCGCTCGCGAAGCTTGCCCCGCAATCCGACAAGCACCGACGGAAGGCACGCCTCAATCACCGCCGTGCCCGCCTCCAGGGCGTCGATGAGTCGCGTCAGCTCAACCCGCAACACCGAGCCTTCCCGCTCACGGGCCGAGACGAGGGCAGCGAGCGCCTCGTCGAGCGCGTGCTCCGCGGCGGGCCAAAGGGTCTCGTCGCTCTCCTCGCGGATCTGGAAACCGCCGGCACGGATGAGATCCGCGAGCGTAGGCGACGTTTCAAGTTCAAGGTCGCCGGAGAGCTCGCGCAGCGCCGCGTGGACGCGTCGAGCGAGCACACGATCGACAGCGGGAACCTCCCCAAGTTCCTCGTTCTCCGCGACGGCCAGCCATACTCCGACGTCGCCGCGAGCCAACGCCCCTCGGACCTTCTCTTCGATCTGGGCGTGAAGCCACGGGCGCTCCCCGACCGACCGAATCCGTACGCTGAGGAACCGATGATTCACCGACCGAATCGTCGCCTCGACCCTCCACCCATCGAGCGACGCCGCGCCGGCCCCGAATCCGGTCATGCTTCGCATTGGCTCAATCCTCCCTGCGCTAGGGTAACCCCCGCGTATCCCACAACCGCCGCCCGATCCCCGGTCGAGTCGCCCGACGTTTCGTAGGCGACAAGCGCCGACTCTCTCCAACCCTTCCGACTCGCGAGTGCAAGCAGGGTCGTGATCGCACCCACGCCGCAGATCGAGAAGCCGTTCTCCGCGCAGACTCGGTAGAACCGAGCCGCGTCGACAGCGAGGATCGGATCGAGCGCCACCCGGTCCCGCTCCCTAGCGACCGAATCCGCCTCGTAGTGGGTGAAGTCGCTCGACGCGACAACCCACGTCACGCGCCCTCGCGTTGCCTCGAGCAGCGTCGCACCCGCCGCAGCAAGCTCCTCGAGCGGCCCCGGCTGTACGCAAATCGGGACGATCGGGACCGGGTCGTCCCACAACACCTGCAGGAACGGAAGCTGCACCTCAACCGAGTGCTCGCGGTGGAACGCCGGCTCGTAGATGCGCATTCCCGCGGCCGCGAGCGCACCGATCGCCTCCCGATCGAGCTGCACATCGCCGAGCGGCGTCCGCCAGGCTGCCGCGTCGGACAGCGAGAACGTCGGTCCGAGGCCCGTATGGCTCGCGCCGAGCAGGATCACGACCTCCGGGCGTCCGCACCCGGACGCCCGCCGGAACGTCGCCCCGGACACGCGACCCGAGTACAGGTACCCCGCGTGTGGCACGACGAGTCCCATCGAACCATGGGCCGCCTGAACGGCCGGTCCCTCGCCCAGGAGCCGACTCACGGTCGACCGCAGGACGTCCGGATCCCCCGGGTAGAACGTCCCGGCAACGACGGGCATTCGCACGTGGCCTTGCATTCTCGCCATTGTACCGAGAAGCCCCGGCCTGGGCCACGGGATCTTGACGCCCCATCCCGACTCCCGTACTATCTCGCCATCTTTGGGAGATCGTTTAATGGCAGGACGACAGGCTCTGGCCCTGTTAGTGGAGGTTCGAATCCCCCTCTCCCAACCACCAGGCTGTAACGCTATTCCTGTCTTCGTTGCAGCGCCCATATCTCTGCTTGCCATATCCTAGCGCCTCGAAGCGAAGGACCTTCAAGAAGCCTTCCGACCTACTTCCGCGTCTTCTGCTATCCTCCCTTGGAATGCGATGACAGGTTGCCGTGGTGTCCGAATGGAAGCTGAAACGACAGTGCGGTCGGAGATTCCGGGCTTGGTGCGTCGGCAGGACAGGTACCGCGCCCGGCCTTCCACGGTGGACGTAAGCTGGACAGCTCTGAGACGTGCCGACCAAGTAGGTGGACGAGGATGACAGAGCGGTGCGCGATCTGCGGGTGTCAGCTACACCGGACCACGGGCACCTATGCTCGACCAACTCCTGAAGGTCACTCACACGCGTCGAGCCATCACTACGTCGCAGAACGCTTCTTCGGCAGGTCAACGAATCGCGGAGGCCAGCGCGAGGCACTGTTCCGCGTATGCCCGTGGGAACAGGAGGGTAAGACAGCTGTGTTCTGCTACGACTGCCACGAGGAACTCCTCCATAACCCCGTGCTTCTCAAGCAGGACATCTTTGAGCTTGCCGAGCTTGTGAAGCGACGTGGACTCGCAGAAGACGAGAAGACGGAGTCACGGGACAAGGCGGCTCGGCGAGTCGAGCCGCTCCACGAAGTCATCGTCAGGGGACTTGGGGCGATACTGGCGGAGGAGCGGGGTGGCTAGTTCCGTACCGTCCATCGGGGGCAGGTCAGTTCCATTGAGTTGCCCAGCTTCGCAGTTCAAGTCCCGCAGAGGGCAGTAGCGACGGAACATCCGTATTCATGAGTATTCCGAGATATCTCCTACGATCGATCTTGAACTCCAGGGCTCTGCCAGGTGACTGGATCCCGATTAGGTGAGGGTTGACTCATCCTGTCGCCCAGTTCTCGGGGATCAGGTCACGGCGGACTCTACTTCCCTGCTTGCCCCGACGAGAGGTCCTTGAGTTCGCCCTGGCGCTGCTTGCGCTTCCTGACGATGACGCCGAAGGCCCGGGGAATATCGGCCATCAGCGTGTCCGCCTGATCGCGAGCGTCGGAGTAGAAGCGGATCATCACGCCCTCGACGGCGATGGCCTGCTGGATAGCATCGTGCGCGCCACGGGTCGCGGAACCCGTGACCGGCAGTTCGTAGTTGGCGGTCTCAAGCTGGAAGCAATAGCTCCCTTCAATCGCGTCGGTGATGACCTCCTGGTATACGCGCTGGATGTTCCTGGCGAACCGCCGATTCTCCTCGGCGTTCGCGAGAGCGAGCGCCCGAATCTCCTCGAAGCTTGCGGCCATATCCTCGTAGAACTCGGCGGCCGCAGTCTCCATGGCCTTAGCGAAGGAGATGCCTTCAGAAGCAGTATGGATGAGCATGTTGTCCTCCTTCGCTCCCTAGAACCACCGCTGGATGACGACCTTGCTCTCCGTGAAGAACCTGATGACGTCTCTGCCCTGCGTGTGTAGGTCCCCGAAGAACGAATCCTTCATGCCGCTGAACGGGAAGAACGCCACCGGAGCGACGATCCCGACATTGATACCGACGTTCCCGCTCTCGATCTCATACTGGAATTGCCGCGCGCTCCGTCCGTTGGACGTGAAGATCGAGTGTCCATTCCCATAGCGGCTCTGGTTCGCGACATTGATCGCTTCCTTGAGGGACCCGGCGCGCATAATGCTCATCACCGGGCCGAAGATCTCCTCAGAGCCGATGGCCATCTCCGGGGTCACGTTCTCGAACACCGTAGGACCCAAGAAGCAGTCGGCCTTGCACGGTGTCTCGACCTTGACCGAGCGTCCATCGAGCCGCAGCTTGGCTCCATCCTTGATGCCGCTCTCGATGTAGCGCACGACGCGCTCCTTCTTCTCCCTGTCGCGCAATGGGCCCATCTGAACAGACTCGTCGAGTCCGTACCCGACGCGGATGCTTCTCGCCGCCTCAAGGACGCGGCCGACGAAATCGCGGTAGAACTGATCATCATCGCCAACGATCACGCAGTTCGAAGCGGCAAGGCACCGCTGGCCCGCATTCCCGAAGAACGAGGTCAGCATCGCAGCAATCGTGCGCTCCACATTGCAGTCCGGCATGACGGTCATGAAGTTCTTGGCGCCACACTGAGCGATCACGCGCTTGCCGGACTCAGCACACTTCTTGTAGACGACGTCTCGTCCCGTGGGAGTTGAGCCGACGAACGTGACGCCCACGATGTCTGGATGGTCGAGCATGTTCCCGACAGTCTCCCGTCCCCCGTGCACGACGTTCCACACTCCGGGAGGGAAGTCGGCTTCCTCGACCAGTTCGGCGAGCCGGTCCTGGCTCAGAGGCACCTCGCCGGAGGGCTTGACGACGACGCAGTTGCCGGTGGCCACGGCGTAGGGGGCCGACCACAGGGGGATCATCCAGGGGAAGTTGAATGGCCCGATGATTCCGAAGACACCAAGAGGGGTTGGGATGAGCCATTCATCGATCCCGGAGGCGATGTCCTCCGAGTAGGATCCCTGCATCAACGTGGGGATTCCGCACGCGACTTCGATGTTCTCGATGCCCCGCCGCGTCTCGCCCCGGGATTCGTCGATGGTCTTCCCATGCTCCTGGGTCTGAATCCTGCTCACCTCCTCGAAATGCTGCTCGGTGAGCTCCTTCAGGCGGAACAGCATGCGGGATCTGGCGAGCGGTGTCGTCCGGCGCCACTCGGGAAACGCCGCGTGAGCCGCTTCGACGGCGGCGTCAAACTCGCTCTCTGTGGAGAGAGGAACCGTCGCGATCGTCTTCCCTGTTGCCGGATTCACCACGTCCCGCACGTCGCCTCTGGACGCAATCCACTTCCCTCCGATGTAGTTCTCGACCTTTTTCACTCCTTGGATGGGTTCCGGAAGAATCGCCATCTCAGATCAGCCCTCCCTCGAGCTTCGATTGGCCGTGGGAAACCCGCTAGCGCCCACCACAGACTTCCCGGTCGCGAGACTCAGCGCCTCGCCAAGGATTTCGATCCCCTGATCCAGTTCCGCTTCCGTGACGATCAGCAGCACCGCGATCATGTGAATGCCGGCGTGCCCTGGGAACTCCGCAAACCTGTCTGTCCACCGCATCGATGATCGCGCGGCTGCCGGTCCCCCGAGTCCGAGCGTACACACCGAGAAGAGCAACCGAGGTACAGTCCCCTTCGTGTCTCAAGAGAACACCCCTTCGGCCCGCAACGTCCGCGAATCCATGCATGATGCTCGCGGCTATCAGGTCCCGTAGGTGTGCTCGGTGACGATCCAATGATCCTGACTGCCTCGGCTGCTCCTCCCATCAATCTGCTTCTTCCTGGAGACGTCACCGCTCCCGGCCTCCGTGTCTCCTCCCTCGCTTGCAGCCGTGAACTGGCCATGGGGTGAGATCCCACAGAGGTCAGATCCGTCAGCCAGAGCAGGGAACACAGAGACCAGCAGTCAGAAGCATTGATGCTCCATCTCTCGGACTCGACCGCGCTCGGCCCTCCTTCTGGTCATCGTCCTGTCCGGGCAACGTCGCCCAGCCCAGGCCTCGGAACCCCAGCGCCTCGGGGCCCACCTGCAGGGAGCATCGTCCCGACACTCAGCCGTGTGCCCCTCCGCTATACCTTCGCGACGCGGAGTAATCCGCCACAGATCCGCCTGCATTTGGCGTGACAGCGGGTCACTTCCCGCTGCCCCGCCCTGTCTCGTCGCTAGGTGCTCTACGCTCTTCCATCCGGCAAGCCGAGCGATAGCGTCATCGCATGGACTCTCTCTGCCTAGAGAACCCATAGCTGCCAGTGCCGCTTTGCGTTTCTCACATCAGGCGCACTTTCTGGCCGATGCCCCTCTCCTTGGCTGCAAGATACGCCTGCCACGCAGTGGCGATGTCTATCGACCCAAGCCCAATGAGACTACCGACAATGTTCTCCTTCGGGTCCACGCGCCCAGGCTGCTTCCCGGCGACAATCTCAGGCAGCTCAGCGTATAGGTTACGTCGCGTGATCTTCCCTGTCGCAATGAGTTCCCGGAACTCCCCGCGGTGCTCGTTCTGAACCCAGTTGTCTGCTACCAGTTTGTCAGCACTCAGCACGATCTGCGGATCCAGTTCTGGGTTCGATCCCAGACTGGCGAAATACACCCCTTGTGGCTTAACCCACTCCTTCTTGACAATCGGCTTCACCGCGGTGGTTGTTGTCACTATGACGTCACGGTCGGCGACGCTTTTCTCGATGCTTCCTGAAACTTGGATCTTTCCCTTGTAGCTTCGTTCGAGCACCTTCGCGAACTGCTCCGCTTTGCCGGTATCGAGATCAACTAGCCCGATCTCGCTGACCTTGCGGGCTCCTTGCGCGTCCAAAGCGGCCCAGGCAAGCGCATTCCCCTGCCCCTGGTCTCCGACCCCGATTACGCAGACCTTCAGCGCCCCGTCTTGCTTCGCAAGGAACTTGGCCGAAACAGCTGTCTCCGTTCCGGTCTTCAGGATCGTAAGGTACGTCGCACTCATGAGTGCGTAGGGCTCGCCCGTGACCGGGTTCGCCAGGATCAGAGTCTGAACCATGTAGGGAAGTTGCCCGGTGCGCACGTTGTCGGAGAACCCACCGCCGAACTTGATGCCAAGGAGCTTCTTGTAGTGGAGATACGCAGGCATCGAGTTGCAGTAGCTCTCGAGCCCGAAGCGTTTAAGGTCGAGCGCCACCTTGGGAGGCATGTCGACTGCACCACTGCCTTGATTGGCGAGCAGTTCCTCTGCGATGCTCAGAGCTTCGGGGAATGAGACTAGACTCCGGATGTCATCCTCTGTGAGGACGATCGCCTCCACCTTCTTGAACGTCATGTTGTACCCTCCAGTGTTGCGCATTCGCGCATCCGTAGTAGAAGAACTTGCCTAGCTCCCGCGCGATTCAGCACCTACTCTCTCTCTTTCTGAACGCCCTTGGCCGACAGGGATCTCTCCCCCTCCTTTCGCTCAGCGCCCCCGGGTGTCCGAGAAGACCGAGGCAATCAGGAAGTTCGCTTTCAGTTGAACCTTTGGCTTGTTCCAGCAAGCATGCAACCAACGCGCTGCTTGGCCGTGCGCCGAACCGCTCCATCTGCCTCGGGGGCACAGGCCGGCTGCTATGGCTGAAACCCATCGCAACCTGGCAGCGCGGGTCATGCCACGCACCTGCTGCGATTCGAGCGGTTCAGCTCAGACGCGCTGCTCTTCCTGAAGGACATACTGCAAGTACCTGTTTACCTCGTTGAAGTGGTTCTTCATGACCTCCGGAGCATCCGCCACCTTGTGCTCACGTAGCACTCTGAGTATCTCACTGTGCGTCAGATAGGACTTGTATAGGTGGTCCTGCAGGAAGTCGGAGACGGCGATGTCTCCAGGCTTGTATATCCGCTGCGTAATGCGAAGCAGGAAGTTCTCGGCCCGCTTCAACGCGGGCTGGTCTGCGATGTCTGCTATGCGCATATGGAAGGAAATGTTGCTCAGCGAGTAGCCCTGGTAAGCACCGAGAGGGATTGCCTCAGCCATGTTCTCTATGATGCTCTCCAGCGCCTGGACATCGTCATCGGTGACCCGCTCGATGGCCTCTGTGAGGAGCAGGGTCTCTATTTCCTGCTTCGCACTCCAAATGTCCAGTACATCAATGCCGAGAGCTCTCAGCGATGCGATCGCTGCAAAGGGTACTTGTTTCGTGGGAGACGCTACGTAGGTTCCATCGCCAACTCGCGTCCGCACAATCCCAGCAACACAGAGTGCGCTGATCGCCTCTCTGATCGAGTTTCGGCTAACCCCCATAAGTTCGGATAGCTCTCGCTCTGACGGCAACCTGTCCCCCGCACAAAGTGCCCCCGCTTTGACGGCGGCCAGAATCTGCTCAGCAGCAAGTGTGCTCTTGCGCTCGGGCCCTGCCAGTCGCTCAAACGCTAGTTGCCGTATCGACATAGCCATCACCTGTCCTACCGGTATCCTCTTTGTACAGCGCGGTTTCTCTGAAGTCAAGCCAACCCAAGTCTACAGGGAAAGCATACCTCGGCAACGACGGCCGGTGCCCAAGGGCCACTCTGCCTCCGAACTGAGGTCTGTCTTGTCATCCTGGATCCACAGAGGACTGCAACCAAGACTATGACCTTCTATGCGCTTGCGGTCATCCTACTTCTCTACCCCTCTGCGCTTTGCGCATCCTCTGCGGAGGTGCTACCGCGGATTGTCGCATCCTGTTCTGCGAAAGGAACGTCATGCGGGCGGCCTCTTGACCGAAGCCCGCAATGCAGGTTACATTGGACCGGTCGGACCGGCTGATAGCCAAGCATTGCCACTCTCCGTCCGGGGTGAAAGATGGACTATCTAGGAAGGATCAACCGTCTGCGGATGAAGATGGAGCAGGCGAGCTGTGATTTGTGCGTGCTTGCACCTGGGTCAATGCTCAAGTACTTCACAGGGTTCACAGAAGACCTGCTCGAACGCCTCCTTCTGTGCTTGGTCACGCCGGACCGCGATCCAGTGTTTGTTGCGCCCAAGCTGTTTGTGTCACAGATTAGGTCAGAGTCGCCGTTTGACGATGTCAAACCGTGGATCGACACGGATGGGCCGCTGGCGACACTCACTGCAGCCGCTAAAGCTTCCGGAGTGAGAACAGGCAGGGTCCTCGTCGATGAAGGGATGCCGCTTTCCGCTTTCTTCGTCCTTCAGGCAGCTCTTCCTGGCTCCGAGATGATACGCGGTGGGGAGCTGATGGCCGAGCTCAGGATGCGCAAGAACGACGAAGAGGTGGTTGCGATGAAGCGCGCTGCAAGAATTGCGGATGCGGCGCTCGCCACCGTCCTAAACAGGGGAATTGCAGGACGTAGTGAGCTGGAGGTCGCCCTAGCGCTCAAGTCAGAGATGGTGATTCACGGAGCTGATGCGAGCAGCTTTGAACCCATTATTGGGTCAGGACCCAATGGAGCAGTTGGACACCATCGCCCAGGAACGCGGCGGATTGGCCAGGGTGACGCAGTCATCATGGATTTCGGATGCCGAGTGGACGGCTACTGCTCTGACGTCACACGCACTGTGTTTTGTTCCTCGCCCTCCAAGGAGATGGAACGCGTGTATGAGGTGGTTCGGAATGCTCAGGAAGCCGCTGTGAAGGCGGTCCAGACGGGAGTCGAGGCACAGAGTATTGATAGGATAGCAAATGAATCCGTGCTGGCCTCGGGAATGGGTGACTGGCACAGAACCGGTCACGGGATCGGCCTTGACGTCCATGAGCCACCGTACATCGTCAAGGGCAACCACCAACTACTCGATGACGGGATGACGTTCTCAGTAGAACCAGGCATCTATCTGTCGGGGCGCTTCGGAGTCCGTGTTGAGGACGTAGTAGTCGTCACTGCGACGGGGCAAGAGGCGATGAGCGAGTTCCCACGTTCCCTCTTGGTTGTGCCGTAGCGGGCACCTCGTACGCTTGCTCGGAGACGTCCGGTCCTGCACTGAAGCAGCGGTGACATCGGGAGGTGAGATGGCAGTAGGCTATGGCAGTAGGCTGTGGAGCTAAGGATGTTGGTCCGTGGCGTTCTCAGAAGGAGGTCGTGGCAATGAAGCGGTTGATCGTCTTATTGCTTGTTTGTGTCCTCGGAGCTGCTCTGTGCGGCGTGGCCAAGACCCCTGCCGATACCTTGATCGTGGGACTAAATCACTCATCCCTGACTGATCTTGAGCCGGCAGCGGTGTACAACTTCGAGGCGGGGCTCATCGCCGAGCAAGTATACGAAACTCTGATCAGGTACCGTGGTGGGTCAGAGGTCTTCACCCCCGGACTGGCGACATCCTGGGAGCATTCATCCGACGGTCTCACGTGGACATTCAAGATCCGGGAAGGGGCCCTGTTCCACAGCGGCAATCCCGTGACGGCAGATGCTGTTGTATACTCGTTCGAGCGCACGATTGCGCATGACAAGGCTCCGGGCGTATGGATCATCACGCAGTTCATCCCGTCGGTCGACAATGTTCGCAAGATCGACGACATGACGGTGGCGATCACAACGAACCAACCGATTGGCGCGAGCCTCCTAGCCACCGTCCTATCGGTCCATGGTCCGGCATCCATAGTTGATCCGGCCGTTGTGCGCGCGCATGCCACCGCAGATGATCCATGGGCGGACAAGTGGCTCGCGACCAACGATGCTGGTTCAGGGCCCTATATCCTGCGGGAGTGGAACGTCAAACAGAGGATCTTGCTCGAGGCGTTCCCGCAGCACTGGAATGGCAATCCTGCGATGAAGTACGTGATCATCCAGGACTTGCCCGAACCCACTACGCAGAAACTGTCTCTCGAAGCAGGGGACATCGACGTCGCCATGGGACTTCTCCCCGAGATGGTCAACGAATTCAGATCCAACAAGGGAATTCGGATTCTTGAGACGCCTGCATTTGAGTTCTCCTACGTCGCGATGAACCTTCGGTTCGAACCCTTCAAGAACGTCAAGGTTCGCCAGGCCGTCCGCTATGCCATCGACTACCAGGCGATTGTCCAAGGCGTTCTTGGCGGCGCAGCAGTGGAGAACCAGGTCATCGTGCCTTGGGGAATGCCTGAGCGTCTTGATCTGGGATACCCGCACGATCCCGAGATGGCGCGCCGCCTCCTGACGGAAGCCGGGTACCCGAATGGGTTCAAGGTACAGCTTCTCGTAAGGACGAACCCACCGTTCCCTGATATTGCAGTTCAGGTGCAAGAGGACCTCCGCCAAGTCGGGATCGACTGCGAGGTTGTGACCATGCAGAACTCCGTCCTGCTCGGCCTCTTCCGCGTACAGAACTACGACCTAACCATCATGCGATGGGGCCTGGATTACGCTGCTGCGCAGTGCCAGGCCCAGGCGTTCGCGAACTGCGTAACCTCGGGACCAGAGTCAACGATCAAGTCCATAACGTGGCGGACCATGTGGTGCCCGAGCGGCGTCTCTGACTGGTGCGCCGAAGCGACGGCCGAGCTTGATGAACACAAGAGCGTGATCCTCTACAAGGCAATCCAGGCTATCACGCTAGAAGAGGGTCCCTATGCGATGCTCTACAACCCACTGACGCAAATTGCGATTCAGGCTGGTGTTCAGGGACTTGTCGTTCCCCCGATGTGGCCTTACATGGACTTCTCCCTTGTAAGCAAGGGCTAGAAGCCAGAAGGCGCTGCGTGTGGAATCGGCAGCTCATCTGGAACGCTGTTGCTGGTTCCCGAGCGGAATCGCCCGCTCGGGAACCAGCCTCTGTTCGCACTGTGACCAGTAGCGCGGCCTGGGTGGCCGGTGCCGAGAGCAGAACATGATCCAGTATGCCATTCGACGCCTTCTATGGATGGTCGCCGTCCTTTTCGGGGTCATGACCATCATCTTCTTCATTTCCCGCGTGATCCCGGCGGACCCAGTAGCAGCTTTGCTTGGGCCACAAGCTCCTCCCGAGGTAATCGAACGGCTGAAGGCCAAGTGGGATCTAGACAAGCCTTTGTGGAACCAGTACGGCATCTTCCTGTGGAGGGCCGTGCAGGGTGATCTCGGAGTGGCCATCAGCACGAACAGGCCTGTGACGTCCGACCTGGCGCAGTTCTTTCCACCGACTTTCGAGCTTGCCACTTCCGCGTTTCTGGTGAGCTTACTCGTGGGAATCCTCCTCGGTGTGATCTCCGCGACGCGAAGAGGGAAGCTCGCAGACCATGTCTCCCGAGTTGTGGCTCTTGTCGGGATCTCGATGCCTGTGTTCTGGGTTGGCCTGTTGCTGCTGCTGCTCTTCTACTACGTGCTGCATTGGCTGCCCGGCGGCGGCCAACTGCCCTTTTACATGGCTGCCCCTACCCGCGTTACCGGACTCATGACTGTGGACAGCTTGCTCGCAGGGCAACCCGACATCTTCGTTGAGGCCGTGCGGCACCTCGTGTTGCCGACAGTCGTGGTCTCCTTCTACGGCATCGCGGTGATATCCAGGATTACCCGTTCCAGCATGCTAGATGCGTTGGGTGAGGACTACGTCAGAACGGCCAGGGGCAAGGGACTCAGAGAGAACAGAGTGGTGCTGAGGCATGCGCTACGAAACGCGTTGCTGCCAGTGATCACGACCTGCGGAATCGTCTACGCTCGGACTCTTGAGGGCGCAGTGATCGCGGAGACGATATTCTCGTGGCCAGGTCTGGGAAGATACGCTACCAATGCCTTTCTCGCAGTGGACTTCCCCGCCGTTGTCGGCGCCACAGGTTTCATTGCACTGATGTTTGCGGGCACGAACCTGGTTGTCGATCTATCGTACGCTCTTGTGAACCCAAGAATAAGGTACACGTGACCCTGTCATGAACAAGTCCTCCTACGTGCTTGACGCATGGCGGCATATGAGGCGGAACCCGACCACAGTGGTCGGCCTTGTGATTATCGCCTGCTTCGTTGTTATGGCCGCACTTGGCCCGAGCGTGAGCCCACATGACCCTCTCCGTACAAACGCGATCGGGAAGCTACAAGCGCCTTCGTCTCTGCACCCGTTCGGTACGGATCAGCTGGGGCGGGACATTCTGAGTCGCGTGCTATACGGCGCCAGGATATCGCTCTGGGTTGCCCTACTCGCACCCACAGTGGCTGGGCTTATCGGTATCACGCTTGGCCTAACAGCTGGATATCTGGGAGGCAAGGTGGACAACGTCATCATGCGCATCACGGACATGTTCATGGCGTTCCCGCAGCTGATACTGGCGATGGCCATCTCGGCTGCGCTGGGTCCGAACCTGCAGAACGCGATAGTCGCAGTAGCTCTCACTGAATGGACGTTCTTCGCCCGACTGAGTCGGAGCCGGGCAATCGAGGTTCGAGAGGAGGAGTTCATAGAAGCAGCCCGCGCCATGGGGGCTGGTAGGCTTCGCATCTTGTTCTGTCACGTTCTGCCTGTGAGCGTTTCCGTGCTCATCGTCCAGCTCACCCTTGCCATGGGAACGAGCATCAGAACTGCTGCGAGCTTGGGTTTCCTCGGACTCGGAGCGCAGCCGCCCTCCCCCGAGTGGGGAGTGATGATCACCGCCGGACGAAACTACCTGCCTGGGCAGTGGTGGGTCTCAACGTTCCCGGGCATTGCGATCTTCTTCGTCATCCTAGGGTTCAATCTTCTTGGGGATGGCATACGAGACGTTCTTGATCCCCGCCTGCGCAAGTGAGGATGTGTGAATCGCCGAGGCGGAACGGAGCTGAGGAGACCGACTGAGATATGACACGACGGGTGGTGTCTGGTGCAGAGCGCGGCATCTCGCGGTTTTGGAGCGGGTTCGGTCAGGAGGTTGACCCGGTGAATCCGAAGCACCTATTTTACCAGCTGCTGATGGAGAACGAGTGACGATCAGGAATATCGAGCAGCTTCGTGGGCACGGCGATAAGGCATCTCGCGCGCTTGCTCTGGACATAGTTCAGCATACACTATCACACCTTAGCATCGAGACCACAATTATGAATCTCGTTAGGTGCGACGGCGCAGCCGTGCAGATCGGAGAGCTGCGATGGGAGATGGGCCCTGGAAGACGTCTCTTTGTGGTCGGGGCAGGCAAGGCTGCCAATGCGATGGCGCGGGCTGTTGAGCGGCAGCTCGGGGATCGCATCACCAAGGGTCTCGTGATTGTGAAGCAGCTTGAGGCCGATGACATGGCGCTCAAGCACATTGAACTTCTCGTGGGGGGGCACCCCATCCCCAATGAGGCGGGCCTACGTGGCACTGCGAGGATACTGGAGCTCGTTGAGGAGGCGAAGCCGGGCGACCTATTCATCGGCCTGATCTCGGGGGGCAGCTCCGCACTAATGCCGTGCCCTGTTCGCGGGATCACCCTCGAAGACGAAGCTGCCGTCACCCGGCTGTTGCTCCATAGCGGAGCGCGCATTGTGGAGATCAACGCGGTACGAAGACACATCTCCGGAACGAATGGCGGTCGCCTCGCCCAAGCCATCTCTGCGAGGGGTGCCCAGATGGCCAATCTGATTATTCATGACGTTGTAGGGGATGACGTGGAGCCTGATCCGATTCACCCGAGCCAATACTTCGGGACGCCCGTCGGCGCTGATCCAACGACCATTCGTGATGCATGCGAGGTTCTTGATGCGTACTCTCTGCGGGACGCCGCACCACGGTCTGTTGTGGCTCACCTGACTCACCCAGCGCTTGAGAGGGAGACGCCGAAGAGCCTAGACTCGCGCCATGGCATCAATAATTTCGTGTTGCAGACACCGGAGTCAGCCGTCATGCTTGCACAGGCTGCCGCAGGAAGCATTGGCGTCAACTGCCTCGTTCTGACCTCGGTTCTCCAGGGAGAAAGCCGCGAAGCCGGGTGTTTTCTGGGTTGTGTCGCGGCGGAGATCCAGACCAAACATCGCCCTATTGCTCCGCCCTGTGTTCTTGTTGCAGGAGGCGAGACCACAACCAGGATTGAGAGAGGAACAACGGGGCTAGGGGGGCCATCGCAAGAGTTGTCGCTTGGGTTCGCACTAGAGATCGCTGGGCGACGCTCATGCTGTGTGGTGGCAATCGACACCGACGGGACAGACGGGCCGACGGAGTTCGCTGGAGGAGTGGCCGACTCAGCCACCATCGCTCGGGCAGCGGCGCTCAATATCGATGTCAGGGCCTGTCTGCGGAGACATGGGAGTAGCGGCGTTCTCCGGGCTCTGGGCGATGCCGTAATCACGGGGAACACGGGCAGCAACCTGTGCGACCTAAACGTTGTCTCTGTGGTGTGACGGAGCAAGGCGCAGGCAGACGTCGGAGGGAGGACAGTGCGAAAGCTACGGGTCACGTCGATCAGGGCTCGTGAGGTTTTGGATAGCAAGGGATTGCCAACGGTGGAAGTGGACATTGAACTCAGCGGGCACTTCTGCGGCCGAGCAGCTGCGCCATGCGGCACGTCCACTGGAAAACATGAATCCCTCCCCCTTCGTGACGGCGGGACCAGGTTCATGGGCAAAGGAGTGCTTCGAGCAGTTGGGAACGTCAATGAGCACCTCGCGCCTGTGTTGTGTCAACGAGCGGTGAGTACCCAAGAGGAGTTCGACAGAATCCTCTGCAGTGTCGATACGACGGAGGCAAAGTCGCTCATAGGGGCAAACGCGATATGCGCGACCTCCGTAGCGTTTGCCCGCGCGGCCTCTGCAGCGCGCAAGGTGCCTCTGTACTTGTTCCTGTCTGAGGGGATTTCACCAGCGCTTCCCCGGCCTGTCTTCAACTTGCTGAATGGGTTCTCGGCCGACGGGACAGAGGGCTGTCTTCAGGAGTATCTGCTCGTGCCCACGTCGGATACATACTCCCAGGCACTTCAGGTGGCCGCTGAAGTGCTCGCCATGCTCGGGCCAGTCATTGCCCAGCGGTACGGACCGCGTTTAGTGCAGATCGGCCCATCTGCTGGATACATTGCACCTAGCGCGAACCCAGAGGCAAACCTCCAGCTCCTGCTTCAAGCAGCAGAGCAGACGGGGCACCGACACGACGTCCGGCTGGGCATTGATTGCGCGGCCTCGCAGCTCTACGTGGCCAGCGAGAACGCATACAGGGTTGGCGCCGAGTTGCTGGCGCCGAGCGCGATGGGAGAGATGCTTCGCTCTCTTTGTGTCGCCTTCCCGATCGCTCTTCTCGAGGATCCCTTGCACGAAGACGACTACGCTGGGTTCGCGCAGCTGCAGCAACACACTCCTGCCATGATCGTGGGGGATGACTTGTTCGCTAGCCGTCTTGACAGGGTGAAACTTGGAGTGCAGGCAGGTGCAGCCAAGGGAGTTGTGATCAAGCCCAACATGGTTGGCACTCTGACAGAAGCGATTGCGACCGCCAGATACGCACATGAAAGCCGCCTCGCTTTGGTGGGCTCGATACGATCAGGAAGCACTTGCGATGACCCCATTCCGGATCTCGCTACGGCCCTTCGAGCCGAGTTCATCAAGCCGGGGGCGCCGCGGTCAGGTGAGAGGACTGCTTGCAGCAACCGACTTCTGCGCGCTTCGGAGGATCCGGCAGTCGACGCTCGTCTCTCTCCTTTGGACGAGGTGCTCACAGGGCTGGGTTAGCCTACAAGGGGGTATAGCCATGTCACATGCAATCTGGCCTATGATGTACCGCGCCTATCAGCGTTTCGATCGACCGGAACTCCCCGATCCCGCGCTCGAACTCCGGCACAAGCTGCGCGCCAATCCAACCGTCCGTAGCCTTCATTCAGGAGCGCGCGTGGCGATCGCTGTGGGTAGCAGAGGTATCTGTAGTCTGATCGATCTGCTTCGCGCGCTGGTAGGTGAGCTACGGGATCACGATGTGGATGCTTTTGTCGTGCCTGCCATGGGATCACAAGGAGGCGGAAACCCTGACGGCCAGCTGCTCGTCCTGCGCAGCATGGGAGTGCACCCAGACAGTGTGCTGGCGCCAATCCGTTCCGCGCAGGAGGTCGTAATGGTCGGCAAGACAGAGTCAGGCTTGCCGCTCTTCTGCGACCGGTCTGCGGCCGAATCGGATCTGCTGATCGTCCTAAACCGCGTGAAGCCGCACACCGCCTTCCGAGCGGATATAGAGAGCGGGGTCATGAAGATGCTGGCCGTGGGATTGGGAAGGGCTAGCAGTGCGGAGGCCATTCACCGCTCAACTCTTGGCCTAGCGCGTGCGATTGTCGAAGCTGCGCGCGCCCATCTGCTGCTTCCTCCACCAAAGCTGGGCGTTGCTGTCGTTGAAAACGCATACGGAGGAATCGCGCAGGTCGAAGTGTTGGATGCCTGTGTCATTGAGCCTCGGGAGAAGCAGCTATTGGCCACGGCAAGGGGTCTGATGCCTGTCCTTCCGTTCGACTCACTTGACGTGTTAGTCGTCGAGAGAATGGGAAAGAACGTGAGTGGTGCTGGCATGGATCCAAACGTAATCGGAATGCACCGGCGCATACCCAGCATGATTCACTCAACGCCGCACATCGAGCGAATCGTGGCGCTTGACCTGACAGATGAATCGGCGGGGAACGCTGAGGGCGTTGGGCTAGCAGACATCATCACGCGCCGCCTACACGAGAAGATCAACCTGACTGTGACCTACCGGAACTGCATCACTAGCGGCTTCCTGCGGGGCGGGATGATACCCATGACAATGGCCTCTGACCAGGAAGCGGTCGCCCTGGCGCTCAGCGGCCTGGCTGCTGAACAGGCCCGGGTAGCGCGGATAAGGGACACAGGAAACGTGGTTCGCCTAGATGTGTCTGCTGCGCTGCTTGATCAACTCACACGAGGAGGGTCATCGCAGGCTGTTGAACCTCTTGGAGCGCTTCAGTTCGATGCTGCAGGGACGCTGCTGAGCACCGGCCTCTGATCTCCGGGGCCGTTGAGATAGCCGAAGAACACGAGTCCTAGGAGAGGCCTCAATTGGCCGCCTGAGCCCCCCGCGGATGGGAAGAGCAAGAACCAGCCGCTGCGGCACACGGCGTGGGCGATAAACGTCTGCCTCCTAGCCGTGACGAGTCATTCCAGCCTCCTGGGCTTCTCCCCACCGCGAAGCAACGGGCGCTATCTGGGCGGTGGGCTGAATTGGGCAGCCGAGCGGCTGGTCCCGAATGACGCCTGGACCTTCTACCGGTTCCCTCGCGTACTGGCGCATCCCTCTTTCCCCCGCAGACTGTCTACTCCGCCCCGCGTCATTCCTAGAACACGGCGAACCCGACGAGAAGGGTCACGGCCACCCCAACCAGCACCGGCGGCGCCAACCGCCGCACGAGCGAGCCCATCGACGTGTGGAAGTAGGCGACGGACACGGAGATGCACGGGTGAACCGGCGTCACGACGTAGCCGAGGAACGCGGCGTAGTAAGTGAGCGCGAACCCCGGAAGCGTCACCGGTCCGTAGGTCGACGCGTAGATCGGCAGGATCACCGCGAGGGATGCCTCGATCCGCCCGGTGACAAGACCCAGGCCGAATCCGACGCCAATGCACAAGGCAAGCGGGGGGAGGCGCATCGCAGCCAGCCGCTCGGGGACTCCCGACGACGCGAACACGTTTAGGAAAGAAAACATCGCCACGATGATCGCCGCGTACGTCCACGGACGGGCTCGGAGGACAACCCGCAGAAGGCGCCTCGGCCCGACCTGACCAACGGCCAGGCACAGGACGAGGCTCACCGCGACCCCTGCCGCGGTCGCGACCTCGCGGACGGGGAGTCGGAGCGTGCTCGAAAGGACGACGTCGAGGGCGGGGGCGACGAGGAGGATCCCGAGGGGAACGAGAAACTCGCGCGGAGAGAACGCGCTCCTCGCCACGCAAGGACTGGAAGCGGGCTGCAGATCCGCGCCCCGACCCGAGTGCACGTTGCGCAGGAGAAAGAAGCCGCCGAGCAGGATGGAGAGGACAAACGCCGGGGCCAGGTACGGGATCGTAGCGTAAACATCCAGTCCAGCGACCTTCGCCGAGGCGATCAGCGCCGAGCCGAGCGGGTAGACGATCAGGAGAACGTGGCGGAACCAGACGTTAGCCGCCGCTTTGACGTCTGGGGCGACATGCCCTGCGCCGTGTTCGACGAGAGGCGCGGAGAGGAGGGCCCCCCCGGGCATCGGAAGCATGCCGAGGAGTCCGGGAGCCAGCACGAGGAACGGTCGTACCCCCACACGAAGGTTGTCGACCAGGCGCGCCATCTGCCCGGAGGACTCCATAGCGCCGCCGAGCACAGGGATTAGGAACACGACGAGACCGAGCAGGAGGACGGAGGGATCCGACACCGTCTTCCAAAGGGCGGCTCCGAACTCGCCTGGAGAGAGCGCGAACCCGCCCAGGACGAGGGCGGCGGCGGCCAAGCCGAAGGCGAGGCCCCAGCGTGACAGGATTACGAGGAGCACGACGGCTGTTGCGAATCCAACCCAGACAAGCACCTGCCCCTCCCGCCTCCCTCGAATTCGTAGAGGGTACGACGTCGGCCGTCTCGATTCCAGGCTTGGACTTTGGACGCAGCTCTTCCGTCGCACTTGACCTACCCGACCTGTCGAGGGCGAATGCTGGGATCGGCGGAACGTGGCGATCACTCGTTTCCAGCCGCCCCCAGAGGCTGGATCTCCTCCGCTCTGGACCAGGGCGAAGTTCCAAGCTCGTCCATGTTGGGGAGCTAGGAGTCAAAGCAGATTCCTGGTCTGCATTTCGTAGTTCGAGTCTGCTGCCGCCTGAGCCTCGCGTGACGTGTCCGCGAGTATCTGCCTGCGCTGTCCCGATCCCAGTACTCAGCCTGGATCAGTTCCCGGGGGCAGGTCAGAGGCTACAGCGGGTGCTGACCGACGGAGGGAGTGAGTTCAAGGGCGAGTTCGACACTGCATGTCGCGAATTGAACGTTCGACACACCCGGACCAAGCCACGGCATGCCTGGACGAACGGCTTCGTCGAGCAGCTGCAAGGGACGATCCTCCACGAGCCCCAGCCGAAGCCTTCTGGGGCGCGATCAACACCGAGGTCCGTCAGGAGGTGTGAAGTGTCAACACCCTTCCGAAATTGGACATGCCACGTACTACGGTCAGGTGTGAACGGTCTTTCTCACTCGGCCCAGTGCGTAGTACCCAAGCACGCAGAGCAGCCCCGCAAGCCCGACGACCAGCCAGAGGAATGCACTGATTCCTGAGAAGACGCTCAACAAGAAGCCACCGAGAAGGGGAGCTACTCCAAACCCCATCATCTGAAGGGCGAAGAGCAGAGCCATGTACGTTCCACGCTCACTCGCGGCTGCAAGTCTTGTCACGGTCGACATTAGAGCTGGGACCAGGACTGTCTCACCTACCGTGAGAATCACCGTCGAAGCTGCCAGCGACCAGAAGGACCGGGCAAACGCTACGGAAAAGAAGCCGCAGGAAATGATCAGCATGCCGAGAGCCAGGCCTGTCTCTGACCTTAGCCGGCCTGACAGGAACAACGCGGGATACTGAAACAGGACGATCCAGATGCCATTCAAAGCGAAGAGGTACCCCAGTTGGGGTTTGGAAACGCTGATGCGTTCAACTACATAGATGCTGAACGTAACTCCAAACTGCGCGAACACAGCGTACGTCGCAAAGGTTAGGCCACAGAACAAGAGAAACATGCGGTCATGCACAAGTGCGCTGCCTCCTTCTCGCCGCGGCGCTCTGTGCCCTTGGCTGCGTACGGGTCCCGTGAAGAAGAGAGCGGTGAGAACCCCAACGATGAGGTAAGCCACACACGACACCGCGTAGAGGTGGGCGTACGAAAACCCGACGAGATAGCTGCTCAGTATGTTCCCGAGAATGAAGCCTATATTCAGTCCAATATATAGGCATGCAAACACACGGTTTCTACTTGTCTCATCAGTAATGCCGCCAGCCTGCACATTCGCGAAGCTCCTGACTGCATACCCGGCGGGAGCCCCCATAGTAAAGAAGGCCGCCGCCAGAAAGGGACTGGCTCCCCGATAGGCGAGATACGAGACGACGAGAAAACCTGCGGTCCCTACTCCCAAGAACACCAGGAGCACTCGCTTCTGCCCAATCAGATCTGACAAGACTCCCGCAGCAGCAACGGCCAGAGCAGCCAGAGTGACTGACAGACCCACGACTATGCCCGTACCAGCTTCCGAGACACCACCAGAGCGAAGGTAGAGGGGGAAGTAGGTTCTTGCGCTCGTGGCTCCCAGATTCGATAGCGCGACGATGGAGAACGAAAGCCAGGTTGAACGCTCGAAGTGTTCCCAGAATCTAAGTCCTCGGGAGCTCATAGGTGATCAGGTTGACGCGTGCCGTCTCCAAGGCACCTTGCCAACTAGGCACAGCTGACCCCGTACAGCCAGCGATTGGTCCGTCTCCTGCTAGTCTAAGCTTGGCCAACGAAGCAAATCAAGGCATTGGGGGCATCATTTGGCATGCTTGTGGGAGCGATGATCAGAAGAGGGTGACCTGCCCCCCGAAAAGCGGTTCACGGTGAATGCTAGGACCGGTGGAACGCGGCGATCACTCGTCTCCAGTCGCCGCACCGTATCTCCTCCGCTCTGGGCCAGGGTGTGGTTCCAACCTCGTCCACTATGGGGAGGTGACCAGTCAGAGGCGGACCGGTAGGGAGGAATGGGACCTATCTCACCAGATGCGCGTCGGTTTGGCTCGGCCCTGGTCGACGGTCCGCTCTCCAATCTGATCTAGCCGCGTCCGGCGACACGGGTCAATGCTCCAGGTTGAGGCAACCATCGTGACGTGATCTTGTGGCCCAGTTGGCGTTGGAGCCGCGGATTCGGCCAAGCCGAACGCTCCAAACGGGGTGGACTTCAGGCGGGTCCTACCGGCTTGCGCGACAGTGAGTTCAAGAGTAGTCCCGCGGAGGGTACCGAACGAGACGCACCTGGGGACACAACCTGCTATGTGTGGCCGTCGGCACGCAGTGGCCGGGAGAGGGTGTCATCCATCAATTGAGAGCGCGGAGTTCTAGGATCGTCCTTCACTCCCAACTAACAGCGCACAGCACGTGTTCTTCATTATTCTCGCTTCCGGCGCAAGCTGCTCCTGACGTGAAACCCCACATACTCGGCTCCAGGAAGAACCTTGGTCGAGAGGGCTTGCCTACAGAGCATCCGGGACCGGGCTTCGCATGACTTGGCGCCTGGCTTCACCTGGCGACACGGCGTCGCAGTTCAAGTCCCGCACAGGGCAAAAAGGTAAGCCTTGCGAAGAGCCTTTGCTCGCGGGACTTCTCGGGACGGCCTGGCGATCGCAAGCCACTTAGCCGGAAAGCATCCGCCGCTCTCAAGGCCTCCACCGGCGGCGTTCGAGGCTTCTGGACTCCACGGCAGGCTCGGAAGCGACGTTCACAGAAGCATTCCCGGAGATGGACGCTCCCGGGCCATTCCTCTCCAGGCAAGGTGACTACGTTGGCATCTGTGCTCCATGGGTCTCGGCTTCGTCCTCCATGGGCTCATGGCGTCCTTCAAGTGCTTCCCTTGTCCATGCCTGCGCGAGAGGGAGCAGCTTGCCTGACGTGCTGGCGCCGCTAACCCTCGGACGGGCCCCCCGCCGTGAACGAGAACCGGCGCGCCTCGAACAGCCCAAGGCACGCGTCGACAGCCGCCGCGTCGTAGCGCGTGCCGCGTCCGGCTCGAATCTCTCCCAGTGCGGCATCGATGCCCAAAGCGGGGCGATACGGACGGTGCGAGGCCATTGCCTCAACGACGTCTGCCACGGCAAGGATCCGCGCCCCGAGGAGGATGTCATCTCCCGAGATTCCCCGTGGGTACCCGCTTCCATCCGGCCGCTCGTGGTGCTGGAGGACAATCTCGGCCACCGAGCCTTGGAAGCCGACTTCGGCGAGGATTTCGTGCGCCGCCTCGGGGTGCCCGCGGACGAGCGCGAACTCGATTGGGGTCAGCGCGCTGGGCTTCGAGAGGATCTCCGCGGGGATGCCCAGCTTCCCGATGTCGTGGAGCAACCCAGCGATGCGCAACGCGTCGCGCTCGTCGCCCGCTACCCCAAGCTCGCGGGCGATGGCGACAGCAAGGTCAGTCACCCGCCGTTGGTGCCCGGCCGTGTAGGGGTCACGCATCTCCGCGGCGTGGCCGAGGGCGCCGAGCGTGGCTTCCAGGTTGCGACTCAGCGCTTCCTCCGCTAGCTTGCGATCCGTGAAGTCATTGACGAGGAACATGACGCCGATCACGTTGTTGTCGCTCGTGAGCACTGCACTCCGCACATCAATCGTCGTCCGTCGGCCATCCTGATTCTGAAACGTCAGTTCCCGTGCTGCAGGTTCCTCGGCAAGCCTCTTCCGGAAATCGGCTTCTTGGACCTCGCGTCCCAGTCCGAATCTCGGGAGGAGCTCTGCAAATGGCCTTCCTACAATGTCCTCCCTGCCCAGGGACAGCAGTCTAAGCAGTGTTGGGTTCGCTTCCCGCAAGACTCCTTCCGTATCGACCAGCGCAATGCCGGAAGGAGACTCCTCAAACAGACGTCTGAACCTCTCCTCGCTCTCCCGCAGCGCTTCCTGCGCCTGCTTCCGCTCGGCCAACTCAACGCGCAGTCGCGCATTGAGGCGGGCGAGCGCGTCGCGAGCGATGGCGTGATCCATGGTGAAGGTCAGTTGGTTGAGGTAGCCCTCACGTTTGACGATGTAGTCCGAGGCCCCCAGCTTCAAGGAGGCGATGGCGGCGCTTTCGTCGCCACCACCTGAGATCATGATGAACGGCGGCAACGGCAGGCGGCGGCGCTTGGCCTCCCGCACGAAATCCAATCCGCTCGAGTCGGGCATCCGCAAGTCGATCAGCGCCAAGTCATACGCGTGCGGTTGGTCGAGCCGGGCCAGCGCCTCAGCGCACGTTCTGACGACGTCCACCACGAAATGCGGCGCAGCTTCCGCGACATGCCGTAGGGCCAGCTCGATGTCCATGGGCTGATGTTCGACGTAGAGAATCCTTTGCGGCGCGGTTGCGGGCTCCCGTTCGCCCCGCATCCGGCGATGCTCCTCGACCGCGCCACGCACCAGGTCCGGGAGGGTTTCTAGATAGTCGCACTGCTTGGGCACATAGCCAGCCGCTCCCAGCCGCAACGCCTTCACCACCAATTCCTCGTCGCCTACGCCCGTCACCAACACCACGGGTACCTGCATGTCGCCGTGGAACAGCGTCTTCAACACATCCAGCCCGTCCATGTCGGGAAGATGATGGTCGAGCAAGAGCAGGTCGAACCCGGTCTCGCGCAGCTGCTGCAAACACTCATGCCCAGTGCCCACGATCTCGATTTCAAACTCGGACGCGTACTTGGCGAAGAGGGATCGCGTCAAGTCAGCGTCCTGGAGATTGTCCTCGGCGTAGAGCAGTCGGATACGTGGATTCACAGTTACCTCCCAGCAGGCTCGGGGAAGGGCGGCTCGTTGGTCAGAAGCCAAAAGACCTTGATGTTCTTGATCACTTCGGCGAACGAGGTGAAGTCCACCGGCTTGACGATGTAGGAATTGACCCCCATCTCGTAGGCGCGGGTAATGTCGAAGTTCTCGCGCGAGGTGGTGACCACGATGAACGGAACCTGCTTCCACACCGGATGCTGCCGGGCGTGCCGGAGGACGTCGATCCCGTCCACCTTCGGCAGACGCAGGTCAAGCAGCACGAGCAAGGGCAACTGCGGATCCTTGGGGCTCGGGTGTGCGTCGATGAACTGCAGCGCCTCCTCGCCATCACGGCAGATCAGGACAGGGTTGGCGATGGAGTGCTCGGCGAACGCCTGTAAGCAGAAATCGAGGTCCATGTCGTTGTCCTCGACGATCAAGAGGGGACGCTGGGGGATGACTTGCTTGAAGACGGGGATCGAGGTCATGGCACGGTCCTCCTTGTGGGCTCGTTCGGCAGTTCGACGAAGAAGGTCGCGCCGTGACCCAGCGCGGACTCGGCGCGGATTGTGCCGCCAAGCTTCTCCGTCAGCTTCTTGACGATGGCGAGGCCGGCGCCGGTGCCTTCGAATTCATCCGCGCGCACGAGCCCGGTTGAACAGGCCGAAGATACGATCGTGATACTTCATGTCAAAGCCGATGCCGTTGTCAGCCACGGTCACGCGGCACGTGCCGGGCAACTCCTCAGCGGCGATGGTCAGCCGCGGAGGTGTGGCCTTGCGGCTGTACTTGAGGGCGTTGTCAATCAGGTTAGCCAGCACCTGCGCCAATCCTCGTTCCCAGGTCTCGAGTGTGATCGGGGGGACGTCGACCGTCACCTCCACGCGCTGTTCGGCGATTGTCATGCTGTGGGCCTGCAGAATAGCTTCGACCAGATGGCGCAGATTCACCTCTGTGAGCGAAGTCGTCTCGGCGTCCAGGCGCAAGTAGTGCAGCAAGTCCTCGATCAAGCGGTCGAGGTTGCGCGTGGCGGTGAGAATCTGCCCAATACAGAACTGGCCGCGTTCACCCAAGTCGGCGCGGTGCTTGCGGTCGAGTTCCTCAGAGTAGCCGGCAATGCCGCGCAACGGCGCTTTCAGGTCGTGCGACACCGTGTAGGCGAAGCTCTTGAGTTCCTCGTTTCGCGCCCGCGTGGATGCCTCCGCTTGCTGGCGAGCAGAGTTCTCAGCGGCTAGCTGCTGATTGGCAGACGTCAATTGAGCAGTGCGGTCGAGAACCCGTTGCTCCAACTCAGTGTTGAGTTTGCGGATCTCGTCCTCCGCTCGCCTGTGCTCCAACAGCCGCCACATGCCTTCCATCAGCAGGGTCAGTTGCTGGACGTCGTCCTCGTCGTAGTCCTCGGCCTTGTTGCCTACTCCAGTGACCATGACGATTCGGGACCCCTCGAACACAGGGGCACTCATGTGACGTTTCAAGACTACATGACCCTGTGGGTGGGCCTTCTTCCGCGGATTCGCGGCTGCGTAGTCGTTGGCGATGACGGGTCGACGCTGTCGGACTGCTTCGCCCCACAGTGCGGTCGACATGATGGGGCCGACGATTGGCTTCTCGGTGGTCGCGCACTCCGCCATCGCGGACTTCGACCACGAGTGCATCGCGAGGACGCTCTCATCTTCGTTGAGGAACGCCAGGTAGCCGATCTTGCTGTTGGTCAACGCTACTGCTTCGTCCATGGCGAAGTCGACGATCTCCTGGAGCGTCGCCCCCGCCATCTGGCTCAGCTGCTGCACGGCCTGCACGCGTTGGGAGTTCAGCGCGCGCGTCTCGTCCGCTCGCCTGACGGCAGAGAAGAGCGGTGCAATCCCTGCGATGCCCACAGCCATGAAGAGCGACAGCGCCAGGCCGATCGATTCCTGGTCTGGATCCAGCGCGAAGGACTGGCCACTGGCAAGAGATTGCCAGAGCGGAATTGCGCGCCGGAACACCATCAGGACCAGGGCCACGGTGACCAGACTCCAGGCCACGCGCCTACTGGTACGACAAGCGAGCCGCAGGGCCAGCGCTGCCGCCACAAGCTGGACTGCGAGTGAGATCGCCAACACGAAGATCATCGATCTCTCCTCTGCACGGTTTGCGCCGTTTCACTTGCCGAACGACCTGACGAATCCGGATATGACTCGACCAGCGCAGCTGTGCTGGCCCGTCTTGACTTCGCGATATCGTAAGCAGCGGCGGCCACCTTCGTCCCGGAAGGGGACCGAGGTTGACCTCGACCACGCTGGAGGAATAGCTGGGATGCGACGCTCCTCTCCCAGACGCTTGCTCTGTCGCAACTCCGACCCTCTGAGGGCCACGGCTATCACCAGATCTTAGACGCAGTCATACTACTCCCGTATCTTCTACCAATGCAATTCCTTTGCAGACCGCAACGCTCCGCAGAGCCGGGCGAACCTTCATTCTCGTGGGCCCGCTCTCGCCAAGTGAGGCGAACGAAGGGGGTAAGTCAGGAATCCTGTAGATGCGGCAGCCGGCGCC
>JAPLGD010000079.1 GCA_026390345.1 Candidatus Bipolaricaulota bacterium
GCGGTGCAGGTGCTGCGCCGGGAGCCGGACCCGCCGGTGCGGGTCCGGCTCCTGCGCGACGTCCTCGATGCACCGTCGGACGATCCTCGCCGTCGCAGCGCGGGTGACTCCCTCAAGGACTCTCCACACGTTCGCCTTCTGATGGCGGAGCAACGCGACGACGGAAGCTGGGGCCGACTCCACTCCCGCGACACCCACGCCGCGGCGGCCGTTCCGACGACCGAGTGGGCCGTCGAGCGGGCGGTCGCACTCGGCGTCGACAGAGACCATCCGATGCTTCGGAGCGCCGCTGACCACCTCGCCGCCGTCGTCACGGGGCGCGCAGCGCCGAGCGACCCTCCGGAAAGAAACGACCGCTGGCCGACGGGCGTGGTGCTCTTCGCGGCCGCCACGCTTGCCCTCGTCGACTCCGAACACCCGGCGCTCGACCCCGTCTGGGCCCTGTGGCACGAGATCGCGCGGCGCACGTTCGCGGGCGGAACGTACGACCCAGACGCCGAGACAGCCGCGCATCGCAACCTGACGGGCGCCTCGATTCGCGGAACCTACTTGACACTCGAGAATCGCTACGCCGTCGCCCTCCTCGGCTCGCGGGCCGATCGAGTAGACCCGCACGTTCGCGCGGCCCTCTACCGCTGGCTGTGGAACCATCCGAAAGGTCTCGGCTACCTCGCTGCCCCGCCCGCGGTTCCTCCGTCAACCAACGCAGCCAGCGGGTTTGTCGAGCGATGGATTTGGTCACACGAGCTCCTGGCGAGCCTCTCGCCGCACGCCGCCGTGGGGCCGATCCTCGACGCGCTCGAGGCGAACCGGCGCGATGACGGGTTGTGGGATCTCGGGTCTCGCGCGTCGTTCGCGTCCGCTCTTCCCCTCTCGACAACGTGGCGGACCAAGGACACGCGCGCCGTTGACTGGACGACGCGCATCCTTGCTCTCGCGTCTCGTTGGATGAGCGACCCCTTACGGGTCTAGGGCGGGGCAACTCTTTCACACTCGTGTTCTGCAACTCCTTGAAAAGGAACCGCGGGGCAGTACAATGACTGACCGGTCAGTCAGTTGCGGCATGGGAGGAGTCTTGGACGACAACAAGAAGGATCAGATCAGGAAAGCAGCACTCGCCGTCTTCGCCCGGCGCGGCTTCCACGCAACAACGGTGGCCGAGGTCGCGCAAGAGGCGGGAATCGCCAAGGGGACAATCTACCTGTACTACGCGAGCAAGGAAGAGATCCTGATCGCCGTCTTCCGCCGCTACATCGACGGGATGCTTGACTTCGTCGACGGCCTCCTCGATTCGGCCCTCTCGGTGCCCGACATCTTGAGCGCGTTCGTCAGGAAGCAGATCGACATGTTCCGCGAGGAACCCGATCTGATGCGTGTCCTGAGCCGCCGCTCACTCCTCGCGCTGAGCGATGGCGACGAGCGGATGGTCGAGTTCCAGCGCTACTTGCTCGACCGCATCACCACCCTGCTCGAGCGCGGGAAGATCCTCGGGGAGATGCGGACGCTCGACGTTCGGATCGCCGCGTGCGCGATGCTCGCCGTGCAAGAGGCCCTGCCGCTCTACCTCACGGCGTACGCGAACGATCTGCCCAAGGATGCTTTGAACCGCGTGACCCAGCAGCTTGCCCAGTTCATGTGGGCGAGCGTTCGAAAGGAGCCCGCATGAAGATGAAGCGCTCGATCCTCGTTGCGCTCTTCCTCGGCCTCGTCGTCGGGGGGAGCCTCGCCGCGGTCGCCGACTCCTCGTCCGCGTCGCCCTACCGCGTGCTCGTCATCGACGGGACGAAGACTCTCGCCTCGACGATGCGTGTCATGGGACTGGCCGGGGGAATCCGCAAGAGCGGCGTAGCGGACGTCACCGTGATCCTCGCCGACGACCTGGGCCCGTTCGGTGACCCGTTGCGAGGCCGATCTCGCCCGGAGACGCCGTTTGACCTCATCCTCATCGTGCCGCACGGCATCGATGATGGAACGGCTTCCCGCATCTGGATCCTCGTCGCGGGGAATCCGCGCGAGAACCCGCTCGCCGCGCAAGCGATCGAGCTCTTGCGCGCTGGAATCGACCGGGCGTTCGCCGGGATCGGGTCCGCCGTCGGCCCGCTCGATGACCTGTGGGCAGCGCTGACGGCGTCCTACTACGTCCAGGAGGGGTGGCTCCAGTGATGCGACGCCTCTTCACCTGGATCGTCGACCACGCCGGATGGGTCGTCGGCGCTGTTGGGCTCTTGACCGTCGCCCTCGTCATCCCCCTCTTCTCCCTCAAGACGAACGTCGACTTCGCGAGCTACATGAACTCCAAGGACCCGGCGTACATCCTGATGAAGAACGCCGAGGACCGATACGGCTCGCAGACGCTGCTGATGGTCGCCGTCATCGCACCTGACGATATCTTCAACGCGACGACTCTTGCGAAGATCGAGCAGCTGGAGACGCGACTGGCTGAGATTCCCGGCGTCGAGGAGGTCCAAGGACCGCTCGGCCAGGATGTGATCACAAGCTCAGAGACGGCCCTCGACGTAGGTCCGGCGGCACCCGACGGTCGAGCCCCCACGACGCCGGAAGGCATCGCGGCGTATCGCGAGCGAATCCTGGGAATGCAGTCGATCCGAGGGCTCCTCATCGCCGAGGATGGGTCGGCGGCCGCGATCCTCATCCGGATGGAGCGACACGCCTCCGACTACGACGTGACCAAGGCAGTCCGTGAGGTCGTGAACGAGGTCGGCACGCCGCCGGAGCGGTTCTCGATCTCCGGCGAGCCGTACATGATGCTGTCTCTCACGGAATCGATTCAGAGGGACCTGGTCATTCTCATCCCGATCATCCTCGTCGTGATGTGTCTCGTCCTCTTCCTGACGTCGCGGACCGTTCGCGGGGTGTGGATCCCGCTCCTCGTCGTCGGGCTCTCCGTGGTGTGGACCTTCGGTCCGATGGGACTTCTCGGGATCGAGGTCTCGATCATCACTTTCATCCTGCCTGTGCTTCTGCTGGCAATCGGCATCGCCTACGGGATCCACATCATGCACCGATACGACGAGGAGATCGCCCTCGGGAAGTCCCGCCGCGAAGCAGTGATCGAGTCGGCAACCGCGATTAGCGGCGCCGTCGTCATGGCTGGGCTAACCACGGTCGGCGGCTTCCTGTCGCTCCTCACCTGCTACATGCCTCTGTTCCGGGAGTTCGGGATCATCGCCGCCATCGGCGTGGCCCTCGCCCTCGTGCTCGCGCTGCTCGTGGTCCCGGCCCTTCTCGCCATCCTGCCTGCGCCCAAGCTGCGCCTGAAAGCCCGCGCGGAGGCCGGAACGAACGGACGACTGGCACGAGGGCTCGGAACCGTAGTGGGCGGGGTCGCGCGGCGGCCACGCTCGTTCCTTGTCGCCATGCTGATCGTCGTCGCCGGACTGGCGATGGCAGTTCCCCTCCTGAAGACGGACTCGTCGATGGCCGCGTTCCTCGGCGAGGAGCACCCGGCGATCCTCGGAATGACCGACTTTGACCGGCACTTCTCGGGGAGCGAGCAGCTCATGATCGAGATCGACACCGGACAGAGGGACGGGCTCAAGGATCCGAAGGTCCTTCGGGAGATGCTCGATCTCGAGGCGTACCTCCGCACGCTCGGCGTCCGAAAGACGTCGTCGATCACCGACGTTGTGCGTGAGCTCAACCTTCGCATCCACGCCAATGATCCGGCGTTCTACGCCATCCCAACCGAACGAAAGCAGGTCTCGCAGCTTCTCGCCCTGTTCTCGTCCCAGGGCGGCGACTTCGGGACAGTGGCCCTCCCCAACTTCTCGGCCGGGGAGATCGCCGGCTACTACCCGCGCGCCGACGGCGCGACGAAGGCGAAGCTCGTCCGCGACATTCGTGCCTACCTCCGAGAACACTTCACCGGCGACGCGAAGGCGGAAATGGTCGGGCCGACGCAGTTCTTTGACTCGATGTCGCGCCAGCTCATCCGAAGCCTGATCTCGAACATCTACTCGTCGGCGATCATCGTCTGGCTGATCGTCACCGCCATCATGGGGTCGGTCGTCGCCGGACTGATCTGTCTGATCCCGCTCGCCTTCACGCTGCTCGTCGTGTTCGCTGTCATGGCCCTATCGGGGTCCACGCTTAACATCGCATCGGCGACGATCGCTGGCATCACGATGGGAACGGGCATCGACTACGCGATCCACTTTGTCAGTCGCTATCGAACTGAGATGGCCGTCGACGGCGACTGCGTCCGTTCCGCCGAGCGGACGGCCCGCTCGGCTGGGCGCGCGATCCTCTTCAACGCCGCCGCCGTCGGAGCGGGGTTCCTCGTCCTCTGCGTCTCGAAGTTCATGGCGTTCCGCAGCTTCGGAGGACTGCTCGGCCTCGCCATGGCGGCAAGCGGCATGGCCGCGCTGACGATTGTCCCCGCCGTCCTCGTGACGTTGCGGCCGCGGTTCGTGACGACTCCCCCGTGGAGCCGACTGCGTCGTTTCTGGGAATCAAGAACCAAGAAGACATAAGGAGACTTGCATGAATAGCATTCGCAACGCCCTCAAGGCGGCCGCAGCAATCGCGATCGTCGTCTGTGCGGCGACGGCGGCGTTCGCCGTCACCGGAGACGACATTCTCAACCGCATGGAGGACACGTTCAGCATCGGAGGCGCCGACAGCGGGAACGGAATCCTGCTCTCGATAGCCCTCGTCAACCAGTACGCGACGGGCATCACGACCGACTACAGCCTCGCCGTCGCGGCGGAGACAGTGCTCGATTCAGGCCGCCCCGCGGACGCGGATGAGACGAGTTGCGCGCTCATGTACATCCTCGGCGGCGATGACCAGGGCTTGACCTTCCTCCTCTGGACACCGGAAGCAGAGAGCGAGAAGAGCCGGATGTGGCTCTACGTCTCGTCCTTCGACGTGACCAAGGAATTCATCTCCGACGAGGACCGGTCGGCGCGCTTCTTCGGGAGCGTCTTCACGTACGAGGACATCGCCGGCGCGAAGGACATGCGCAACTACTACTCCGCGACAATCCTGCGCGAGGAAACGCTCGTGATCGGGAGTGAGGAGCGCCCTGTGTGGGTCCTCGAACTTTCCCCGAAGCCCGGCGTCGACACCGACTATGCACGCATGCTTCTCTGGGTCGACAAGGAGGAAGACATGTTCCTGCGACTCGAGGGGTACGACGCCTCGGGCGTCGAGACGAAGGAGATCGTCGTCGCGAGCCTCGGCACGTTCGAGGACCGGCGGATCCCTGACGTGATGGTCGGGCGCGATCTCGAGACCGGAGACGTCTCTACCATCACGCTATCTGGAATGCGCCGGCCCGCTGGGGGGCTGCCTGAGAGCGTGTTCGACCCCAAGGAGCGAGTAAGGTTTCGCGAGGTGGTCCGCGCTGAGCAGGAAGGAGAACCGCTCGTCTCCCGAAGACGACCCTAGCCAACGTCGTGCGCCTCGTCGCCACATGTCCTCGCGGCGAGCCCTGAGGCGGGTTCGCAAGGCCTACGTGCGTGGCGGCGAGGGAGCGCTGGAGATGGCGTTTGCCGACGTACGCTGGCGAACGCGGGGATTCCGCACTCTCCTTGCGGCGGTCGAGCGGTTCTACCCGATGTCCGGGATCATCCGATTCGCGGGAGAAGTGGATCGCGGGATTCGCGGGTGGGGACTCTCAACCGGATGCCGCGCCGCCGCCGATCGC
>JAPLGD010000086.1 GCA_026390345.1 Candidatus Bipolaricaulota bacterium
GACGACCGGGGCGAGCGACGCGGGGATCGCGAGGACGACGAGACCCGCGCCGACGCGCAGCGCGCCGCGGCACGCGAAGATCGCCGCTCCGGTCATCCCGATCGACCCCGCCACGACGAGGACACGGCCGAACGTGCCCTTGTGGCCGTCGGCCGGCCGCGGCGGAAGCCGATGCGCGACGCCGGATCGCTCGAGAACCCGCGCCAAGGGATGCACCCGCTGACGGACGTCGTCGGGGTAGTCGACGGGGACGACGGCAACGCTGCCGCACCGACTAGCTGCCGGGAAAAGGAGGTGTACGGGCTTCAGGAACTCCATCGCGAGCGTCACGTCGGCCGAGACGACGGGCCCGACGAGGTCGCCTGAATCGGAGAGGGCGCCGCTCGGAACGTCGAGGCTGACAACACGGATTGTCGCGGCATTCAGCGTGCGGATCGTCGATGCGGCGACCCCTTCGAGCGGCCGTGCGAGCCCGGTGCCGAAGATCCCGTCCACGGCCAACGTTCCCCAAGCCAGGGCGTCGGCGAACCCCTCAACGCCGGCGGCTTCGAGGGACGCGGTCGTCCCGCCCGCCGCGACCAGACGCTCGAGCATGCGTCGCGTCCCCGCGGAGAACCGCTCGGGGGGCGAGAGGAGGAACGTCTTCACCTCGGACCCGGCTGCGAGCAGGTGTCGGGCGACGACGAGCGCGTCGCCGCCGTTGCCTCCAGGCCCTGCCGCAACGACGACCCGCCGCGTCGCCGCGTGGGCGAGAATCCACTGCGCCGCGTGGCGCCCCGCGCTTTCCATGAGCGCGTCCTCGGCCAGGCCGGATCGGTAGGCGTCCTCGTCGACTCGCCGCTGCGCCGCCGCGGTCAAGACGAAGCGTTCGTCGATCCCGCGTTCTTGGGGGTGCCTCACGTCCTCTCGTCCCATGCCGTTACGATCTCCTTCGCTACATCCTCCGCGCTCCGCCGGGAGACGCCGATCCACTGGGCCACGGCGTCACGGCGGAACCACGACATCTGACGTCGCACGAGCTTCCACGTCGTCGCCGCCAACGTCGACGGCAACTCATCGCGCGCCATCGTCCCGTCGAGCACGGCCCACGCTTCGGGAATCCCGATCGTCCGCGCCGCCTGATCGTCGGGTCGAAGACCATCCTGTCGCAATCGCGCCGCCTCTTCAAGCAGCCCCGCGGCGATCATCCCCTCGACCCGCTCGGCGATCGCCCGCCGATGGTCGTCACGCTCACGGCAAAGGCCGAGGACAACGAAACGGAGCGGGAGCGGCGACGCCTGAACCTGCCACTCGCTGATCGGTCTCCCCGTCGCCTCGTAGACCTCGAGGGCTCGCTCGATCCGCAATCGGTCGTTCCCATGGATTCTCGCCGCCGCGGCCGGATCAACACCGGCGAGTCGCTTGTGGAGGTCCCCAACCGGCACGCCGCGCAGCGACCGCCGAAACGCCGGGTTCGTGCCGGGACCCTCGAACACGCCGCGCAGGATCGCGCCGACGTAAAGGGTTCCGCCGCCAACGACCATCGGGACTCTTCCGCGCGCCGCGATCTCGGGAACCAGGCGCGCCACGTCGGCGCGAAACGCCATCACGTCGTACGTTCCGAGAAGTGGGACGCAATCGACAAGGTGATGAGGAACGAGGCTCCGCTGGGCGGGCGAGGGCTTTGCCGTCACGACGTCGAGGCCGACGAAGAAGGCACGGGAGTCCGCGGAAATGATCTCTCCGTCGAGGCGCCGTGCGACCTCGAGGGCGATCGCCGTCTTCTTCTTCCGCCATGAGCAGCTCGCGGAACTTCCTGAGCTCGGCTCGGCGCGATGGGTGCTTCAGCTTCTCGATCGCCTTGATCTCGATCTGGCGGACGCGCTCGCGCGTGATGTTGAACTTGAGCGAGACGTCCTTGAGGGTTCGCGGGTGGCCATCCTCGAGTCCGTATCGAAGCTTCAGGATCTCGCGCTCGCGCTCGTCGAGCTGGTCGAGGGCTCGCGAGAGCTGCTCGCGGAGGAACATGCGGAACGTCTCCTTGGTCGGCGACGGCGAGGACGGATCCTCGATGAAGTCGCCGAGGGTGTCCTCGTCCTCCTCGCCGATCGGGCGCTCGAGCGACGCGGTGTACTGGGACACGCTTTCGACCTTCTTGATCTTGTCGATCGACATCCCCGTCAGGAGCGACAGGTCTTCGAGCGTCGGCGCCGTGCCGTGCGACTGGATGTACTCGCGCTTGACGCGGTTGAGTTCGCGCACGGTCTCGATCATATGCACGGGAACGCGGATCGTCCGCGATTGGTCGGCGATCGCCCGCGTGATCGCCTGGCGAATCCACCATGTCGCGTAGGTCGAGAACTTGTAGCCACGCGAGAAGTCGAACTTCTCGACGGCCTTCATCAGTCCCATGTTCCCTTCCTGAATCAGGTCGAGGAGTGATAGTCCGCGGTTCATGTAGCGCTTGGCGATCGAGACGACAAGTCGGAGGTTGGAGATCGTGAGCCGATCGCGGGCGGCGCGCCCTTCGCGCATGAGGGTCTCGAGTTCCTCGCGCGTCGCCTTGGTGGGAAGCTCGTCCCCGAGCTTCTCCTCGAACGACGCCGTCTCGCGAAGCTCCGCGGCTTCTTTCCCCTTCTGCTTCAGAATCTCGAGCTCCGCGCGCTCGACCTCCGTGAGGTCCTTCGCCTTCTTCAGGCGCTTCTCAGCCTCGGCACCCGTCATCTTGGCGATCGACAGCTCGGCATACGCGCCAATCTCCATCGCCTTGGCGAGGGTGACCTCGCCCTCCTTGGTCAGGAGGGGCACCTTGCCGATCTCGCGGAGGTAGGTCTTGACCGGATCCTCACGGCGGTTCGAGTTATCGGATCCTTCCCAGCCGGTGGGCCGGGGGCGTTTCCGGGCCGGCTTCGGAGACTCGGACGCGGATTCGGACTCGTCGTCGCCCGGATCGTCGTCGCCGAGCAGGTCCTCGGGGTCGGCAAGCTCCTCGTCCAGCGCGTCGTCGGATGCGGCGTCGTCCTCCTCGCCGCCGGCCTCCTCGTCGAAGGAGGGCTCTTCGTCGACTTCCTCGACGAGGAGCTCGTCCTTCTCCTCGTCGTGTGGGACATCGACGTCAACGGCTCTCGTCTTCTTCGGCTTCGGAGCGCGCTTCCCTTTGGTCTCGGCCATACATCCCCCTTCGCGCGATCTTCTCGGAGGCAAGCGACCGCTTCTCCAGCATGCACGCGGTGCTCTCGCGCTGCAGCGCTTCCCAGCGCCCCCAGTCCTCCGCCTCCGCGCTCGCCCGGATCTCCCGGTCGAGCTCGGCGAGCTTCCGATCCAGCGCCGGAACCCGAACGAGCCGATCGAGCGCGTCCTGAACGGCGCGCCCGGTGTCTCGGTCGAACACGTTCTCGGCCAGACTCAGTTCACGCGCCCGGCGCGCCGCATCCTCATCCAGCCCTTCGATCAATTCCGAAATGGTAGGCGATTCGTCTGCATTCGCCAGGGCTTCGGCAATCGGTCGATAGGGGGCCGAGAAGTCGTCGGGCCCAGCCACCGCGGCGATCGTGCCCCAGCGGATGTCGCCGCGCAAGAGGAGTGAGAGAAGGATTTCCTCCTCGGCGAACCGCTGCGTCGGCGCTGCGTCAACGGTCTCGTCGCTCGCGGCCCGCTTCGGGCGGCCCCCGAGCTCCCGCGCGACCCCCTCGAATGGGAGGTCGACAAGCTCCGCAACGCCCTTCGCGATCTCCTGCTGCAAGGGCAGGCTTTGCACGCCGCGGTAGAAGTCCCTCGCCTCGGCGAGGATTCGCTCCTTGCCGGTCACCGTGCTCGGATCGTGCATCGCCGCCAGCGTCTGGAGGTAGAAGCGATGGAACGGCGCCGCGTCGGCAACCGCCCGGCGCATGGCGTCGGCGCCGAACTTGCGTACGAGGCTGTCGGGATCCTCACCCTCCGCGAGCTGCGCCACGCGGACCGCGAGGCCGCTGTTCCGCAGGATCTGCATCCCGCGCACCGATGCCGCACTGCCGGCCGCGTCGCGGTCGTAGGCGATGACGACCTCCTCGACGAACCGGCCGAGGAGGTCGGCCTGTCCCTGTGTCAACGCCGTGCCCATGCTGCAAACGGCGTTCTCGATTCCCGCCTGGTGAAGCGTCAGCACGTCCGTGTACCCCTCGACGAGGATCGCCGCCTTCGCTTCGCGCACCGCCTCGCGCGCCCAGGACAGGCCGTAGAGTAGCCGCCCCTTGTCAAACAGCGGCGTCGTCGGCGAGTTCAGGTACTTCGGCTGCTCGTCTTCAAATGCCCTCCCGCCGAACGCGATCGGGCGCCCCGAGAGGTCGTAGATCGGGAAGATCGTGCGGTCACGGAACCGGTCGTACGTGCCCTTCTCGCCCTCAACGAGAATGCCGAGCTCGACAAGCTTCTCGATCCCGTAGCGCGCGCCGAACGCGCGCTTCACGTGGTCCCAACCGGGAAGCGCATACCCCAGGCCGAACCGCTTCCACACCGCTTCGTCGAATCCGCGGCTCTCGAAGTAGGCACGCGCCTTCTTCCCCTCGCGCGCGTTCGTCAGGTTCGCCGCGTACGACTCCGCGACGGCGGCGACAATGGTACGCATCGCCTCCCGTTCGCCGTCTTCCGTAGAATCGAAGGCTATGCCGGCCTCTTCGGCAAGCCGCTTGGCCGCTTCGACGAACGACAGCCGCTCGATCTTCATCAGGAACGCGACGACGTCGCCGCCCTCCCCGCACCCAAAGCAGTGCCAAAGGCCCTTTTCGGGGGAGACCATGAACGACGGCGTGTCGTCCTTGTGGAACGGGCAGCGTCCCTTGTACGCGGACCCGGACTTCACAAGCGAGACGTAGCGAGAGACGAGGGACACCATGTCGATCCGTTCCTTGATCGCCTGGATGTCTTGTCTTGTCGCCATCTCACCCCTGGCTCTGCAGAAACGGATTCGATCCGCGCTCCCGCGCTAGCGTCGTCTTCGGACCGTGTCCGGGGTAGACGGTGTACTCCCCGGCCAACGCCACGACCCTACGCAAGGAGGCTTCCATGTCCTGGTCCGATCCGCCCGGAAAATCGGTGCGCCCAATGGACCCGGCAAACAGAAGGTCGCCGGCGAACAACGCGCCATCCGCGACGAGGATCAAGCTCCCGGGAGAGTGCCCGGGGGTGTGCATCACGCGGAGGCCCGGAACGAGTTCGTCGCCGTCCCGCAGGTAGCGGTCGAACGCGGGATGGTTCGGGAAGAAGTGGGTGACGTACGGGACGTCCTTCTCGTGGATACAGACACCTCCGGACTCGATCGCCCAGTTTCCGCCGACATGGTCGTAGTGTCCGTGGGTGTCGACGACCCAGTCAATCGTTCGGTGTCCGACAAGCGCGTGCAGGGCGGCGGAGTCCTCCGCCGGATCCACGAGCACGACGCGCTCCCCGATCTCGATCAAGTACGCGTTCGTGCTGAGGGAGCCGAGAACCGCCGATGTGACTCGCATCCCAGACCTCCCCGACTACGCGCGGACGACCGTCAGGACGTAGACCTCGCTGTACCCCTCGCTCTTCAGGACGCGCCCGCACTCGTCGACCGTCGCCCCCGTGGTCAGGAGGTCGTCGACGAGGAGCACGGTACCGGTACCCGATCGTACCCCACGGAACGCGCCTCTCAAGTTCACCGCCCGCTCGCGAGCGGGCAGCGTCCGCTGCGGCCGTGTCGTACGAGTCTTCTGAAGCAACGAGCGCTCGGGGGCGCGAAGGCGCCGAGCGACGACCCGAGCCAGCTCCTGCGACGGGTTCCCACCCCTCGCCTTGCGCTCGGCACGCGTCATGGGCACGTGGGTCACGCAAGCGACCTCACTCAGCGACCTCGCTGCTGCATCGGCGAGCCGAAGGCCGAGCCAACGCCCCACGGCCTTCTCGCGGTCGAACTTGAAGAGGGCGATGAGCGTTCTCCAGCCGCCGTCGTACGGGCCGAGGGAGATCGCTCGCTCAAACCCCCGAAGGTGCGTGCCGCACCGGAGACAAAGATCGACCCGCTCGTCGTCGAGGAGGTCCCCACAGCGATCGCAATGCGGCCCCACGCGCCCCGGCAGGTGTTCCTCACACGTCGCGCAGAGAACTTCGCCCCACGCTACGGGAGCCCCGCACGTCACGCACTGCGGCGGGTAGAAGAGGGCGGCGATCCCCGCGCCGCCCTCCCGTGCGCCCGTTCGAATCCTAGAGAACCAGCGCGAGACGAAGCAGCTGATTCGTGTAGCCCCACTCGTTGTCATAGAAGGCGACGACCTTGAGCAGGCGACCGTCGACGACGGCCGTCAGCGTCGGATCGACCACGCTCGCGCGCGGGTCGGCGATGATGTCCGACGACACCATCGGGTCCTCGCTCACCCCGAGGATTCCCAACAACTCGCGCTCGGCGTACTTGCGCAGCGCGGCGTTCGCCTCCTCGACGGACACCGGCTTCTTCATCTCGAGCGTGACGTCGCTGCACGAACCCGTCGCGACGGGGACACGAATCGCCAGGCCGTCGATCTTTCCGGTCAGCGCCGGGAGGACCTTGGCGGTCGCCGATGCAGCCCCGGTCGAGGTGGGGACGATGTTGACGGCGGCGGCCCGGCTTCGCGTCACCGACGTGTGGGCCGAGTCGACGAGGCGCTGGTCGGCGGTGTACGCGTGGACCGTCGTGATCGACGCGTGGACGATGCCAAACTCCTTCTCGAGCACGTAAAGGACCGGGATGAGCGAGTTGGTCGTGCACGATGCGGCCGAGACGACGTCGTGCGCCGCCCCGATCGACTTGTGGTTGATTCCGTAGACGACCTGCGGGATCTTGTCCGCGCCGTCGCCCTTGCTCGGCACAGTCTGGAGGACCCGCTTCGCACCCGCGGCCACGTGGCGCTTCGCGCCCTTCGGGCCGTCGTAGGCACGGAAGACCCCGGTCGCCTCGACGACCGTGTCGACCTTCATCGTGCCCCACGGGAGCTTGTCGGGCTCCTTCTCGGTGAGGATCGGAATCGCGTGGCCCTCGACGTCGAGCGCGCCTTCCTTCGCCGTCACGCGCTTGGCGTAGCGCCCGTACACGGAGTCGTGCACGAGGAGGTAGCGAGCCATGTCCGGCTGGATGAACGGATCGTTGATCGCCACGATCTCGATCTCCGGATGGCCGAACGCGATGCGAAAGAATGCCCGTCCGATGCGCCCAAACCCATTGATGGCTACCCTCTTCTTCATCCTCGTTCTCCTTCCCTACGCAGCCCGCAGACCGTCTCGACGAAGTAGCGGTGCACGCGGAGATCTTCCGTCAGTTCCGGATGGAAGCTCGCGACGAGGATTCTACCCTCCGTCGCCATGACGGGCACCCCGGCGTGCCGCGCGAGGACGCGCACGCCGGCGCCGACCCGGGTGATGTAGGGAGCCCGAATGAACACCGCGGGGACGTCGTCGCCGATCCCGTCGATCGCAAGCGTGGTCTCGAAGCTATGGACCTGGCGTCCGGACGCATTTCGCGCCACGGTGATGTCGATCGCCCCGAGAGGCGCCGCCGCGCGCCCCTCGACGTCGCGGGCGAGGAGGATCATCCCCGCGCAGGTGCCGAACATCGGGAGCCCTTCCGCGGCGAGCCGGCGGAGCCGGTCGAACACTCCATTCTCTCCGAGAAGGGCGATCGCCGTGGATTCCCCGCCGGGGAGGATGAGGCCCGAGAGGCCGTCGAGGTCGGCGGTCGACTTCACGACGCGCGTCGGCACTCCGAGCGCATCGAGACTCTTGACGTGCTCGCGGACGGCCCCCTGCAGGCCGAGGACGCCGATCGTCATTTTCCGCGCGTCTGCATCATCTCGTGCTCGGGGATCGTCCCGATCTCGATCCCAGGCATCGCTTCGCCAAGCCCTTTCGAGACTTCGGCGATGAGCTTCGCGTCGTCGTAGTGCGTGGTCGCCTCGACGATCGCGCGGGCCCGACGCGCCGGATCGCCGGACTTGAAGATCCCGCTGCCGACGAAGATGCCGTCGCATCCGAGCTGCATCATCATCGCCGCGTCGGCCGGCGTCGCAATGCCTCCGGCGGCGAAGTTCACGACGGGGAGCCGGCCGGCGTCGCGGATTGCGAGGAGAATCTGGTACGGCGCGCCGAGGTTCTTGCCGATCGTCATCAGCTCTTCCTCGGGAGCATCGAGGACGGCGCGGATCTGTTCGTTCATGAGCCGCATGTGGCGCACGGCCTCAATCACGTTCCCGGTTCCCGGCTCGCCTTTGGTGCGGATCATCGCCGCTCCTTCGGCGATCCGGCGGCACGCCTCTCCGAGGTCGCGCGCGCCGCAGATGAACGGGACGGTAAACGCCCACTTGTTGATGTGGAAGTGAGGGTCGGCGGGGGTCAGGACCTCCGACTCGTCGATGTAGTCAACCTCGAGCGCCTCGAGGACCTGGGCCTCGACGAAGTGGCCGATTCGTGCCTTCGCCATGACCGGAATCGACACCGTGTCCATGATCTCGCGAACCTTAGTCGGATCGGCCATCCGCGCGACTCCACCCTGGGCGCGGATGTCGGCCGGAACACGTTCGAGAGCCATGACCGCCACGGCACCGGCCGTCTCGGCAATGCGTGCCTGCTCGGCCGTCGTCACATCCATAATCACGCCGCCCTTCAGCATCTCGGCGAGACCGCTCTTCACTCGGTAGGTACCCTTCTCGACCATCGCTCTCACCTCGAGAAAACAACGTGCGGTAGGATTATACGTTGGTCCGGACGACGGCGAAAGAGGGTGAGAATGCGGCGGTTCAAGGTTTCCGGCGTCGCCCGAGGGAGTCGGGCCAGTTGAGCTTCTCGTCGAGGACACGGAAGAACGACGGCGCCCCGGAGAGACGAACGAGGAGCGTCGGCTGCGCCGCCTTGCGGACGACAACCTCCGCCCTGGCCTCGACGTGTCCGACGAGGTCCCCGTCGGCGACGAGTTGCACGCGCTCTAGGGCTCGGATTCGCAGCGTGTCGCCGGCCGGGAAGAGGACCGGTCGCAGCCCGAGCCGGTGCGTGGCCAGCGGGGTGACCAGCAGGCACGCCGCGGGTGGCACGATGATCGGTCCCCCTGCGGACAGGCTGTAGGCCGTCGACCCCGTCGCGGTCGACACGATGAGCCCATCTCCCGGGTAGCTCGCGACCGCGTTTCCTCCCCACTCGAGCTCGAGCTCGCAGAACCGAGACGGATCCGCGCCGATGACGACGATCTCGTTCAGCGCCGTGCCTGACGTTGCTCCGGCCTCGTAGCGAAGGCGCATGCGCTCCTCGACGGTGAAGTCGCCAGCGGCCACGCGCTCCACGGCCTCGACGAGCTGATCGAGCGGCGCCTGCGAGAGGAACCCAAGACTTCCGACGTTCACGCCGAGAATCGGAATCCCGGCGTCGGCGACCCTCGCCGCGGCGCGAAGGATCGTGCCGTCGCCGCCGAGGGCGACAGCGATCGCTCCGTCGGATCTCGAGACGTCCGACGGCGTCGCAACCGGAACCGCCTCGACGCCGCGCTTGCGGCACCACGTCTCGAGCCGGTCGACGGCGGCCGACGCCGCAGGCTTCGCGGGGTTCACGACGAGGTAGATCCGCTCGAGCTTCATGAGTCGATCCTATCTATGGCCGCCAGCGACATCAAGACGAGCGCTGGCGGCTAGGAAGCTGGCCGCCGCTCGCATCAAGACCGGGGATGTGCGGCGGCGGCTGGGAAACTGGCCGCCGGCTACATCAAGACGAGCGCCAGCGGCTGGAAAGCGGCCGCCGGCCACGGCAAGAGACATCGCCGGCGGCTAGGAAGCTGGCCGCCGCTCGCGTCAAGACTAGGGGATGTGCGGCCGCGGCTGGAAGGCTGGCCGCTAGCCACATTGGGAAGGCTGATCGGCGTCCGAACGGCTTACGAACTTCGACGCGCGGCGTAGGTCCAGCGGCACACGATCCGCTCGACGATGTCGATGATGATGTACAGGCAGAAGCCGAGGAGGGCCATCGCCAGGATTCCCGCAAACTGCGCTCCCGTGTTGTAGGCGCTGTTCTTGATGAACGACCCCAGTCCGCCCCTCTCCGGGTCGATCGCGCCGGCCGTCTCGGCAATGTACAGGAATGCCATCCCGAGGCCGATGCTGACACGAAGGCTCGTGAGGATCGACGGAAGCGTCGCCGGGAGGACGACGTGCCGGTAGACTTGCCATCGAGAGGCTCCAGCGGAGAGAACGCTCGTGATGTGCTCCAACGAGATCTGCTTGGCCGCCCCGCGCGCGCTAACGAGGAGCTGGAAGAAGAGGGCGATCGCGACGATGGCCACCTTGACGGGGTGACCGATTCCGAAGATGAGGAACAGAATCAGGATGAAGGCGACCTGCGGAATCGGGTAGACGATGTAGATGATGGGGGAGATGAGCTCGTCAAGCCGCCGCTCGTGGCCGACGAGCAGACCGAGCGGGTACCCTGTGGCGAAGGCGATCAGGATCGCCAGCACAAGGCGCCACGCGCTGATCCAGAAGTTCGTGAACAGAAGCGGCCCCAGCCGGATCATCTCGCGGATCGCGACGATCGGGTTCGGCAGGTACTCCCGTCCCCCTTTGAGCGACCGAATGACGACGCTCGCAACCTCCCAGAAGAGAAGCAGGAGCAAGACGCTGGCCGCGTAGATGGCGACGTGCCGCCACACGCCGCGGTCCTCGGCCCGCTCGACAAGCCATCGCCCGGCGCGCTTCGCCCGGTTCACGTCTCACGCTCCAATTCCGTTCGCAGGCGGAGCACGACGTCGCGGAACGCCGGTGCCTTGCGGTAGTCGAGCCCGCCCATCTTCGGGTTGTCCACGACGGCCTTCACCGACGCCGGGCGCGCCGAGAGGACGACGATCCGCTGCCCGAGGAACGCCGCCTCTTCGATGTCGTGCGTGACGAGCACGAACGAGAACGCGTGTCGGGCCCACAGCTTCAGGAAGAGATCCTGGATTCGCTCCTTCGTCAGGGTGTCGAGCGACGCGAGCGGCTCATCCATGAGCATCACCTGGGGTGACGTCGACAGCGCGCGGGCGATCCCGACGCGCCGCTTCATTCCCTCCGACAGCTCCGACGGGTAGCGGTTCTTCACATCGGACAGGCCAAGCTCCTCCAGCACGGCGTCCGCCGTGAGTTTCGGGTACTCCCTGCCAAGGAAGAGGCTCAGGTTCGCGTTCTGCCAGACGGTCTTCCACGGCAGGAGACCGGCGTTCTGCAGGATCAAGGCCGTGTCTCGTCGCGGGCCCTCCACCGATTCGTCGGCGATGCGGATCTCGCCCGCCGTCGGACGGATCAGACCCGCGACGGCGAACAGGAGCGTCGACTTGCCGCACCCGGACGGGCCGATGAGCGCGACGCTCTGCCCGCGGGGGACGTCGAGCGTGACCCGATCAACGGCCCGGACCGCCCGGGCACCGCGACCGTAGTCCACCACGACGTCACGCAACGCAATCATGGAAGGAAGCCGTTGTCGACGACGACGCCGTACTCCAGCCGGTCGTACAGATACCCTTTCTTCTGCATCCAGGAGAGGACCTTGGCGAACGTCTCCTCCGTCAGAGCCGCGGGCGCCTCGAAGTGCGGAATCGAGATCGCATCGAGGGCCTCCTGCGGCACCCCCGTCACGTTGGCGCCCTGGAAGAAGAGCCCCAGGACGACGTCGAGGCCGACCTCGATCAGTTCGTCGCGAGGCAACGCGTTGATCCGCTCGATGGCGGCCGCGTACGCACGGTAGAAGGCCTCCACGGCGGTCGGGTTGCTCTTCACGAACGCTTTGCGGAACACGACGACACTCGGAAGCGGGTCGATCCCTGAGAAGGTCGAAAGCCACGCCAGGTTCGGCGGCGATCCGTTCGGCGGGTGGTAGGTGGCGATGTAGCTGATGTACGGCTCGTGCATCACGGCCACCGGGACCGTTTGCGCCGCAAACCAAACCGCGAGTTGCAGCGCGTCGTTGAAGTACATGTACCGCATCGACCACCCCTTGGTGATTCCGTTCGCTATGAGGAGTTGGTCGAGCATGTACTCGTCGTCGGTGCGGTACGAGACGCCGATCTTCCCGTTCGTCGAGAGGAGCATGTCCAGGGTCTCGGCGCCGAACCCGACGTGCGACAAGAGTCCGAGTGGAACGCTGTCGGTTTGCGGCGTGGAGGTCGCACATCCCGTGATGACGAGGTCACGTCCGGACGAGTAGTCGAGGAGGGATCGGGACACGTCTCCCATGACGGCGTCCAGGTTCCCGGTCAGGAGGGCTGTGCTTCGCTCTTGGTTGTCGGTGATGCCGACGAGTTCGACCGAGATCCCCTCCGCATCGAACAACCCCCATGCCTCCGCGAAGGCGATAGGAAGCGCTTCGAACACCGGAGGCAGGCTCATACGGAGGGTAACGGCCGACGCCGCCCCTCCTCCCACGATCACGCAGAGCGCCACGGATAGGACGATTCGCCGCATCGGGACCATCAAGCTCCCCCTCGTTTTCTTCGGAGTCTACCGGCGATTATAGCGGCCGGCCCGGGTTCGACCAATCGCGCGACCCTATCGGCGTCCTGGCGTTTCGCGGTCTGGAATGATCGGATATCATCACCCGCTTATGAACCAAATCCGGCAGTGGCTCTGGAGGTACAAGGGGCGCGTCGCGGCGGGCTTCGTCTGCCTGACCATCGTCGACGTCGCGACGCTATTCGTTCCCCTCGTCCTCTCCGACGCCATCGACCGCCTCACCGCCGGAGACGGAAACCTGCTTGTGAGCGGCCTTCTCATCGTCGCCCTCGCCGTCGTCGCGTTCGTGTTCCGCTACTTCTGGCGGCTCTTTCTGATCGGCACGTCGCGGCGCATCGAGCGGGATTTGCGCGCCAGGCTGTACGACCACCTCCTCTCGCTCCCCGCGTCGTTCTACAACGAGACGAAGACCGGGGACCTGATGGCGCACGCAACCAACGACATCGAGGCCGTGACCTTCGCCTGCGGGTTCGGCCTGATCACCATTCTCGACCCGCTCGTGATGATCCCGTTCTCGGTCGGCGTTATGCTGTCGATCAACGTGCGGATGACCGCCTACGCCGTGCTGCCCCTCCCGATCCTGACGATTGTCATGCTCGCGTTCGGCCGTGTGATCCACGCGCGGTTCGAGTTCGTGCAAGCCGCTTTCTCCGCCACCATGGAGAAGGTTCGCGAGAACGTGTCCGGCATCCCTGTGCTCAAGGCGTTCGTCCAGGAGGAGGGATCGGAGCGCGACTTCGCCCGCACGAACCAGACGCTCGCGGATCGGAACATGTCCCTCGTCCGCGTCCACGGCCTGTTCCACGTGCTCATCGAGCTTCTCGCCGGCGCGACGCTCGCGCTGACGCTGTGGATTGGAGGCGGGAGCGTGATCCGAGGCGCGGTGTCCCTCGGGAACTTCGTCGCCTTCTCCCAGTACCTCTCGATGCTGATCTGGCCGATGATCGCCCTCGGGGACGCCGTGAACATCTTCCAGCGCGGCCGCGCCTCGCTGGGGCGGATCGGAGTCCTCCTCGCCGTGCGGCCGACGATCGCGGAGCCCGAGTCGCCCCGGGCGATGAACGGAACGCGGATCGAGATCCGAGACCTGACCTTCACGTACCCCGCGGCGGGCGCCGCGGCGCCCGCTCTCCGCGACATCGACCTCACGCTCGAAGAAGGAACGACGCTCGGCATCGTCGGGATGACGGGGTCGGGAAAGAGCACCCTTGCTCACCTCATCCCCCGCGTCTTTGACCCGCCGCCCGGAGCCGTTCGGATCGGCGGCGTCGACGTTCGTGACGTCTCGCTCGCCGACCTTCGGAAGACGATGGGTTTCGTACCGCAGGACGCGTTCCTCTTCTCCGCCACGATCGCCGAGAACATCGCGTTCGGCCGCCCCGATGCCTCGCGGGACAAGATCGAGCGCGCGGCCCAGCTCGCCGGTATCCACGACGAGATCCTCGCGTTCCCCGACGGGTACGAGACGCGCGTCGGCGAGCGCGGCCTCTCCCTCTCCGGCGGCCAGAAGCAGCGGGTCGCCATCGCCCGCGCCCTCCTCCTCGAGCCGCAGGTCGTCATCTTCGACGACCCGCTTTCCGCCGTCGACGCCGAGCGGGAGGAGTTCATCCTCGCCAACCTGCGGGAGTTCTTCCGAGGACGCACGAGCATCCTGATCGCACACCGCATCTCGGCGGTCCGCAACGCGGATCGGATCATCGTTCTCGACGAGGGACGGATCGTCGACTCCGGCCGCCACGAGGAGTTGGCGGCTCGCGAGGGAATCTACCGCCGGATCTGGACGCTGCAGCAGGCGGAGCGAAGGACGGTGACGGGATGACGACGCCGCTCTTCGACGACGAGATCGTGGGAAAGGCCTTCGATGCGCGGCTGATGCGCCGGATGCTCCGCTTTCTGAAGCCCTATCGGGCGCTCTTCGCCGTCTGCGTCGCCCTCACCGTCGTCCTCGCCGGAATCGAGCTCGCCATCCCGTACTTCTCGAAGACGGCCATCGATCGCGACATGACGCTTCCCTACGCCATCGTGACCCTCGACGCCGCGCCCGCGACGGGCGATCCGATCGCGCTCGGCGAGGGGCGCTATCTCGTCTCGCCGGCGAACGTGCCGACCGATGTGCGTGCGGAGTGGGAGCGCAAGGGAGCCCTCGCGAGCGAGCGGTACGCCTTCGAGCCGGAGGACGACCGTGCGGCGGCCGCCGTCGTCGCCCGCCATCCCGACGCCTTCACGCCGGTGCCCGGTGGGGCGATCGCAACGCAGTACGACCTGGCTTCCCTCCCAGCCCGGGACCTCGAGACGTTGCGGGGTGGCGCGCTCACGGGCATCGTGCGCCTCGCCGTCCTCTACGCGTTCATCCTGCTCGTCCGGTTCGTCTTCGCGCTGTTCCAGGTCTACCTCCTCCAGTACACCGGGCAGCGCGTGATGTACGACATGCGGCGCGAGATCTTCCGCCACGTTCTCCGCCTTCCCCTACCGTTCTTCGACCGCACCCCGGTCGGACGGCTCGTGACCCGCGCAACGAACGACGTCGCGGCGATTAACGAGATGTTCACGTCAATGCTCGTGAACCTGTTCCGCGACGCCTTCCTCGTCGTCGGCATTCTGGTCGTCATCTTCCAACTCGAGTGGCGGCTGGCGCTCATCGTGCTGGCACTCTTCCCCATCATCGTTCTCGCCGCGTGGCAGTTCCGAAACCGTGCTCGCTCCGCGTACCGCGAGGTCCGGAAGCAACTCGCGCGGCTGAACGCCTACCTCCAGGAATCGATCTCGGGGATGCGCATCATCCAGGTCTTCGTGCAGGAGGCCCAGGCCAACCGGAGCTTCCTCGGAATCAATACGGCGAAGTACGACGCCGACATGCGCCAGGTCATCACGTTCGCCGTGTTCCGACCGCTGATGAGTCTCCTGAGCTCGCTCGCCATTGCGATCGTGATCTGGTACGGCGGCCCGAGCGTGATCCGCGGCGGCCTCTCCCTGGGCGCTTTGACCGCGTTCGTGCAATACGTGCGAATGCTGTTCGAGCCGGTCATCAACCTGTCGGAGGGGTACAACGTGCTCCAGGCGGCGATGGCGTCGTCCGAGCGCATCTTCCGGCTGCTCGACGAGCCCGAAGAGGACCGCGGGGGCGGCGGAACCATCGAAGGCTTCCAAGGACGGATTGAGTTCCGAAACGTCTGGTTCGCCTACTCGGAAGGCGACTGGATCCTGAAGGACGTCTCGTTCACCGCGAACCCGGGCGAGCGGGTGGCTATCGTCGGGCCGACAGGAGCCGGCAAGACGACGATCATCCGAATCCTGCTCCGCATGTACCCAATCCAGAAGGGAGAGGTCCTGGTCGACGGCCGCCCGATCGAGACCTACGACATCGGCCTGCTGCGCTCGCAGATGGCTGTCGTGCTGCAGGATGTCTTCCTTTTCGCCGGCGACGTCATGGACAACATCCGCCTCCGGTCCGACATCCCGGAGGAGAAGGCGATCGAAGCAGCCCGGTTTGTGAGCGCCGACTTCGTCGAGGCCTTCCCCGACGGATACGCGACCGAGGTGAAGGAACGCGGCGCGACCCTGTCGGTCGGCGAGCGCCAGCTCCTTTCGTTCGCCCGCGCCGTCGCCTTCGACCCGCGGATCCTCGTCCTCGACGAGGCGACGGCGAGCATCGACTCGCACACCGAGAGCCTCATCCAGTCCTCGCTGCACAAGATCATGGAGGGGCGCACGTCAATCGTCATCGCCCACCGCCTGTCGACGATTCGCGAGTCGAACAAGATTATCGTCCTGCACCACGGGAGCGTCGTCGAGGAGGGAACGCACAAGGAACTGCTCGCGGCCGGCGGCCTGTACGCCGCGTTGTATGAGCTCCAGTTCGCAGATCCCGGGTCAGGAGACTCTGCCTCGAACGACTGAGTCGGCCGGTTGGGATCGAGTCATGGCTTCCCGTACTCTTGGCCTCGGGAGGTGAGCCACCGTGGACCTCAGGATCACCAATCTGGGCGCCGCCAAGCGCCGGTCGCCGCTCGCGCTCTCGACCGTGCGCGGCGATCGCGTCTGCAACTTCGTTTCGGACGACGAGAGGGTCCTCTATCGCGTCGTCACGGGCGGCGAGCCGGCGGGCGTCGACGAGTCGTTCGAGCGCGCCGGCCCTCGCGAGCACGTCTACTTCGAACCGAAGACGCTGCGCGCCGGCATCGTGACCTGCGGCGGACTCTGCCCGGGAACGAATACGGTCATCCGCACGGCCGTCATGGAGCTCACCTATAGCTACGGCGTGTCGACGGTTTACGGGTTCCGCTACGGGTTCGCGGGCCTCGTGCCCGGCTCCGGCTACGAGCCGATCGAGCTCACGCCGGAGCTTGTGGACGACATCCATCACCACGGCGGGACGATCCTCGGCTCGTCGCGAGGTCCCCAGGACGTCGGAGCCATGGTCGAAACCCTAGAGCGCATGGGAATCGGCCTCCTTCTCGTACTCGGCGGCGACGGGACCATGCGCGGCGCGGACGAGCTGTACCGCGAGATCACCCACCGCGGCCTGCCGATCTCGGTCATCGGCGTGCCGAAGACGATCGACAACGACATCCACCTGGTTGAGAAGACGTTCGGGTTCGAGACCGCGTTCTCGATCGCCATCCAGGCGATCCGCTCGGCTCACACCGAAGCCAAGGGATACCTGAACGGCATTGGCCTCGTTCGTTTGATGGGGCGGCAATCGGGGTACATCGCCGCGAGCGCGGCGATCGCCGAGCCCGACGTCAACCTTGTTCTCGTGCCTGAGATCCCGTTCTCTCTCGACGGAGAGCGAGGCCTGCTGGCTTGGATTGAGAGGCGCCTCGCGACGCGGCGGCACGCCGTGATCGTCGTCGCGGAGGGAGCGGGCCAAGACCTCCTCCACGAAGAGACCGAGGCCATCGAAACGGATGCGTCGGGGAACGTTCTGCTTCGCGACGTCGGTCGGTTCCTGAAGAAGCGCATCTCCGATCACCTCACAGCTCGGAAGGTCTCGCACTCGCTCAAGTACATCGACCCGAGCTACATGATCCGCAGCGCGCCCGCAAACCCGAACGACTCGATCTTCTGCTCGAGCCTCGCACGCGACGCCGTGCACGCCGGGATGTGCGGCAAGACCGGGATGCTCGTCGGGCTATGGAACAACCAGTTCACCAACGTCCCGCTGCGCGAGGTCGTCGGTCGCCGCAACACGATCGACCCGGAGGGCGACCTGTGGCTCGCAGTCTTGGAGTCCACGGGACAGCCGTCGGACTGGGGATCGTCTTGCGAAACCCGGACGAAAGGAGAGTAAGGATGAAGCCAACGCGATTCGTCGTCACGGCGCTCCTCGTGTTTCTGATGCTCGCGTTCGTCGCGCAGAACACGGCGCCCGTGAACGTGCACTTCCTCGGCTGGACGTTCTCGGTCTCGGGCGTCGTCCTCCTCGCACTGACGTGCGGAGCGGGCATCCTGATCGGGCTCCTCATCGGCCGGCCGTGGAGGCGACCGAAGCCCAAGCAGGAGTACGCGCACGTCAAGGCCCCGGACGAGAGACGGTAGGCGGCCTCCCACGAGGATGAGGCGGGCGGCGTTCCGCGCTACAGGTCAACGGACAGGTCCGCCACTGTCACGCCCGATCCGTTCGGTGAGGTCAACGTAACCGCGACGATGTAGTGCCCCTTCTGCCACCCGGTGGACGCCTTCGTAGGCACGACGCCGATCAGGTAGACGCCCCGAGGCGCCTCGGCGACGCGCGACTTCGTGACCGAGGTCCCGAGGGGGGCCACGACAACTGCCTCGACCGAGAAGCTTCCGCCCGCGAGACCGCCGACCGGACCCGCCGCGTTGTACACGGAGATCACGACGTAGGCCTCTTCATTGTTTCCCACGCCGGCCAAGCCTTCCTGCCCAACCGCGTGCAGGATCAGCCCCTCGGTGGTCGGCGCGGCCGCCCACCCTCCGACGAGGATCGCAACGCCAATGGCCAAGACACCGAGCAGGATGTACCCAACGATTCTCCGACGAACGTTCGTTTCGTGCATAGAACCCTCCCACCTACAGGACTCCTCCGCTCCGACGGAACGGAGGGCATTCCAGTCTAGCTTTGACGGTTAGATCGGCCAACCACGCGCCGCTGCACACTCGAGAGGATCATCCCGGACAGCATGAGCGCACACCCGACGAGCAGTCGAGGAGTGATCGGCTCGCCAAGGATCGCCCAGCCGCCGAGGACGGCGAACGCGGCCTCGAGGCTCAAGAGGACACCGGCGCGCGACGGATCGAGGCGCTGCTGACCGACGATCTGGAGCGTATACGCGACGCCGACGGAGAGGAATCCCGCGAAGGCGATGGCCGGGGCGGCGGCACGCACGGCAGACAGAGACGTGGTCTCCACGGCAAACGAGACGACAAGGCTGAGAAGGCCGCAGGCCACCGACTGCGCGACGGCGACTCCGATCGGGTTCGCGCGCTCGGCCATCCACCCGATCAGATGAACGTGGACCGCCCACGCGAACGCGCCCAGGAGCAGGAGGACGTCGCCCCACGCGATCGCTCCACCGTTTGTTCCGCTCAGGAGGTAGAGGCCGCCGGCGGCGAGGAAGGCGGAGATCCAGACGGCGAGCCGCACCCGGTGCCCGCGGACGATCCCAAGAAGCGGGACGAGGACGACGTAGAGCCCCGTGATGAACCCCGCCTTGCCGGCCCCCGTGGTCACGATGCCGACCTGCTGCAGCGTCGCCCCGACGAATAGAACCGCACCCGTCGCCACTCCACCGACGAGGAGAGCCGCTCGACTTGCTCGCGGCTCGGTCGCTCCGGGGCGACGGCGCCGGAGCACGAGAAGCACCGGGAGAAGCGTTAGCGCGCCGAGGAGGAAGCGAATCCCGTTGAACAGGTACGGGCCGATGTGGGCCATGGCCGCCCGCTGGGCCACGAACGACAGCCCCCAAATGACGGCCGCGACGGAGAGCGCCGCCGTCGATCCCAGGTCTCGCCGCCACGCGTTCATCGCCATCGGAGTGCCGATTCTACCGCGGGCGGCGCGTGTTCACCCCGCTTCAGCGAGACCTCAGCGCTCCTCCACGTTCTCGATTGCCGTAGAATCGCCTCATCGAAGGCCCGCGGGGTGACTTACATGACTACGTTCGAATTGGTCTCCTTGGGAAAGATGCTGGTGGCGGTGGTGCTCGGGGGGGTCATCGGGCTGGAGCGGCAGTCGCACGGCCGGCCGGCGGGACTGCGGACGCACATCCTCGTCTGCCTAGGCGCCACCCTGGCCATGATCGTGACCCAGTCGTTCGGCGCGTCGGTCGACCCTGGGCGAGCCCTTGCCGGGATCATGACCGGAATCGGCTTCCTTGGCGCCGGCGCGATCGTCAAGTCCGAGGAGATGGTTCGCGGCCTGACGACGGCGGCCTGCGTGTGGTTCGTCGCCGCGCTCGGCGTCGTCATCGGGCAGGGTCTCTACATCATTGCGGTCGGAAGCACGGCCATCGCGCTCGTCATCCTCACCCTGCTCGCGTGGTTCTCCCACAAGATCCCGACCGTGAACTACCACACCGTCCGGGTGCGCGCCTCGGCCGTCGACCTCGATGCGCTCGAGCGGCGGTGCCGCGAGGTGTTCGCCGGCAGGGAGCTGCACGTCCTCGCCATGGCAACCCGAATCTCGAAGGAGCCGCGGGACGTCGAGCTGACATTCCACCTGCGGGCCCGGACGTCGCCAGCCACGCTGGAGACGTGCCGCGCGCTGCTCGCGATGCCCGACGTCGTCGAGACGCGCTGGGACTAGCCTCGCAGAAGGGTCCTCTTGCCGACGCGGGCTACGAGGGCCGACGCTTCGGCCGGCGACGCCTCGTCCGCTCGGGCAGGCAGTAGACCCAGTAGCGGTTCCCGCCTGGACGTCCCTCGCCGCCCGTCTCGCTCGGCGCGCCGATCCCGTGGATCTCGTGCTCGAACCCGGGGAATCGGTCGTCGAACTCCTCAAGCCCCTGGAGGTAGTCGCACACCGCGGCGTTCGCCTCCTCGCCCGGCATCAGAACGGGAATTCCCGGCGGGTACGGAACGAGGCCTACGGCGACGACGCGCCCCTCGAGCCGATCGATCGGGACGCGCTGGACGCGGTTCTTCACGAGCGCCCGGTACGCGTCGTGCGGCGCCATCCGCTGAACCGGTTGATTGTCGACCATGCGCAGTGCTCGCTCCTTCTGGCACAGGTCGAGCTCGCGCAGACACCCATGCATCTCCTGACACAGGTCGCGCAGTGTCATGTTCCCGCCGTACCGGTCGGGGTAGTAGTCGACGAGCGATGGAATCGCCTCGCCGAGCGGCGCGTCGGTGTCGTAGAGGTGTTTGAACTCGAACAGCGAACTGACCAGCGTGCCCCACTTCCCTTTGGTGATCCCGAGCGAGAAGAGGAAGAGGACGGTGTAGTGCCCCGTCTTCTCCGCGACAATCCCCTCCGAGTCGAGGAACGCGGCGACGATCGGAGCAGGGATGAACGCCTGCGCCGGCAGATCGGGGGCGATCGGCGGGATCGACGGATCGAGCAGCGAGCCGTTCGGGGCGATCCCCGGGGTGATGAGGGTGACCTTGATCGGGTCGAGGAGGCAGAAGCCCGGCGTCAGCCCCTTGAATCCGTGCCAGGTTGCGCCCGGCTCGAGGGTCCAGCACTCCGGGTGAGACCCCAGCGTCTCGGGCTCCGCGTCCTCGAACCGCACAACGCCGCGCGGCGTCCTCACCTTGTCCGGCTGCCAGACGCGGAACCACCAGTCCTTCTTCTCCCGGCGGTCACGCTCGAGGCGCGCCATGACTTGTCGGAACGCCACGGCTTCATCGATGGATTGCTGCGTCAAGACCTTGCCCGCGCCGCCCGACATCATCGCCGCGGCGACGTCATTCGAGGCGATGATCGCGTACTGCGGCGACGTCGAGCTGTGCATCATGTACGCCTCGTTGAACCGGTCGTGCTCGACGGGCGCCCTGGGACTCGACTTCACGTGGATCATCGACGCCTGCGACAACGCCGCGAGCAGTTTGTGCGTCGACTGCGTGGCGAAGATCGTCGGCGACGAGCTGTCGTCGACGCGGATCGCCATGGCATACCGGTCCTCGTACATCGGGTTGAAGCGCGCGTGCGCATACCACGCCTCGTCGAAGTGGATGCGGCGCGCGCCGCCGTCGATCTGGGCCAGGATCTGCCGCACGTCGTAGCAGAGCCCGTCATACGTCGAGTTCGTGATGACGAGGAGCTCCGCCTCGTTCGGCTTCTGGTTCGGCGGGAGCAGCGGGTGGTTCTGGATCCGCTCGATGACCTCCGGCCACCCCAGCCGGTGCGGCGGGATCGGGCCGATGATCCCGTAGTTGTTCGAGTCCGGGAGGAGGTACGTCGGCAGGCTTCCCGTGAGGAGGATGGCTTGCTCCACCGACTTGTGGCAGTTGCGGTCGATCACGACGCTGTCGCCGTCGATCACCGACGCCTGGAACACGATCCGGTTCGACGTCGACGAGCCGTTCGTGACGAAGTACGTTATGTCCGCACCGAACACGATCGCCGCGTTCCGTTCCGCCTGGCCGACCGGTCCGCTGTGCTTGAGGAGCGAGCCCATCTCGCTAACCGAGACGGAGAGGTCGGACCGGAACAGCTGCTCGCCGAAGAAGCGTACGAACTCCTGGCCGACGGCAGACTTCAGGAACGCAGTTCCACCGCAGTGTCCGGGCGTGTGCCACGAGTACTCGTACTCCTCCGCGAAGCGGACCATGGCCCCAAAGAACGGCGGCAGGAGGATGTTCGCATACTTCTCAATCGCGCTCGTGACGCGGCCGGCGACAAACGTCGCCGGGTCCTCCAGTTTCCAGATGTACTCGTCGATCTGTTCGACGACGAGCAGGTCGATGTCGCGAACCTCGGTGCGGTCCGCGAGGAGGAACACCGGCAAGTATTCGCCGTGGCTGCGCGCGGCGCGGATCAGCTGGCGCACCTCTTCCGGCCCGTTCGGATCCCAAGCCACGAGGAGGCACCCGAGGTTCGGGTTGGCCTCGATGAGCGCCTTCCCGTCGTCGACGTCGCGCGTTGCGTGGGTCGGGTATCCGAGCTGCTTGAGTTCCTCCGCAATCGCGCGGATACGTTGACTGGCGAACGAATCCTCGTCCCACGTCGGATCGACGATCACGACGGGGTACTTAGCCCGCGTGTACATGAACCGCTAGATCACCTCCGAACACGGACCCGGACGGCGGCGCGAGCGAACCGTCGCATCCGCTGGAATCCGCGATCGTGCGTTGGAAACGGCGGGAAGCCCCGCCTCAATACGGTGGAAGGGAAATCGATCCCCGTGCGAACTTGCGTCCTCGTGCGTCTTGGGTCACATCCCCCGTCGGCGTCGGGCCGGTCTTGCCGCCCATCCGCCGCTTTACCCCGAAGAGGCCGTAATTGTAGGACCGACCGGCGGCCCTCGTCAATCCTCAGACTGGAGAACCGACGTGGACACCGGACAGCGCTCCGGGAGGGTCACACGCGTCCCGTGGCAGGGCCTCCGAGCGGTGCGGAGCCGCTGTTTGGCGGGTACGCTTGCTGTATGACTTGCCGTGCGGTGTGCCGCGCCCTCAAACTCGCCGCCCTGGTTGCCGTTGCCGGCCTCGCCGGAGGGTGTCTCGAACCGGAAGCCGTCGTTGTCGCCGCGTTCACCCTCGCTCCGAGTGAGGGAACGTCGCCCCTCGTCGTCTACATCGACGCCTCCGGCTCGTACGCCGAGGATGGAGCGATCGTCGCCTACAACTGGGACTTCGGCGACGGCGGCATCGGGACTGGCGTGACGGCCGACCACACCTACACGACCGACGTCGAGCAAGCGTACACCGTGACGCTCACGGTCACCGATAGCAGGGGACAGCAGGCGGAGGCGACCGAGGCCGCGACCGTCTTGCCCGCAGAGCCCACGCCGCCAAGCCACACGGTCGAGTTCGTCTGGCCGTTCCACTTCGACGCGATCGCGGAGGACGCCGCGAACTTGAACGACGAGTACTTCACGCTCGAGAACACGGGGACAGAGTCCGTCGATATGACCGACTGGTCCGTGTCGAACGAGCACGGCGACACGTTCGAGTTCCCGGACGGGTTCACGCTCGCGCCGGGAGCCATCGTCACGATCCACAGCGGCCCCGGCACCGACACGGAAGGAATCCTGTACTGGAATGCCTCCGAGCCCATCTGGAGCAACACCTCCGACCTCGCCGTTCTCTACGACAACATCAGGGACATCGTCGACGTCTACGCCTACGCATCGTGCTGATACGCAATGTCAACACGATGCGCCGCATCATGCTGACGCGCCGCGTCGTGCTCGACCTTCCGACAGGTCATGGCGCGACTTCGCCCACGTGGTCTAGTCTGATGGGTCCCACCCTATTTGGGTCTGGTCACATGGGTCCGATCTCCCTCCGGCAGCCCCTCTGCCAGCGTACTCGGCTTCTGGAGTTGTAGCCACGCCCTCAACCGCCTTCCGACGCACCATCCTGGAGGCGCCCGACCTAGGGAGAATCTCCCGGCTTCGGGTGTGATTCGTATCCTCATAGTTTCGGGACGGGAGGAGGTTGCCGTCCCATGCGAGAGGGAAGCTTCTGGAGATACGCGGCGCTCCGCGTGGTGTCGTTCGTCGTTGTCTACATCATCCTTGTGTACGCGTTCTGCGCCCTCCTCGACGCTCAACTCGTAACGCAGGTCGAGCAGACGCTCTACTGGGACACGAGCCAGATCGCCCAGCAGATGCTCGCGACCGGTGACATCACGCAGGAGGAGTACAAGGAAACCCTCCAGGCGATGTATCAGGACGCGCGGCACGCCAGGGGGTTCGACCTCCCCGCCCCCTTGCGGATCCACTTCCGCGCGGTGCGGATCCTGCGGTTTGACTTCGGCCGTACTACCGTCGGAGCCCTGACCCTATACCTGCCTGACGTCCCCGTGCTCAGCGTGATCGGCGAGTTCGCCGTGCCGACGGTCCTGTTGTTCACCGGCGCGTTCATCGTCCAGATGTTCCTTGGGATCTTGCTTGGTGCGAGGAACGCCAACCGGCCGGGATCCTTCCTCGACCGGGCGACGACGTTCCTCGCCACCGCAACGATGAGCGTTCTGCCTGCGGTGGCCGGCCTCTTCGCCGTCCTCCTCTTCGTCTTTACCGTTCCGATCGCTCCGTCAACACCCTTCGTCTTTTTCCCCCCCATGAGCGGGAGCGGCCTAGGGTCCTGGATCCTGTCTCTTCTGGCGCACCTTGCACTTCCGGCCCAGACCGTCATCTTCCTCACGGTCTGGGGAACCGCGCACACCGTGCGAAACCTGAACCTCGGGGTGCTGCAGGAGGACTTCATCTCCGCCGCCCGAGCGCGTGGGATCCCGGAACACCGAGTTCTCTACGGGCACGGGTTGCGCGCGGCGCCGCCGCCGATCGTCACCCTTGCCGTCACCGGCCTCTTCGCGTCGCTCTGGGGAAGCTTCCTCGTTGAGCCGATCTTTCAGTGGCAGGGAGTTGGAACGCTCCTTCTTTGCGCGATCCACTCGAACGACATCACCACGATCCTCGGGCTCCTCGTGACGGTGACTGGGGCGACCCAGCTCGGCCACGTGGCCCTCGACCTCACGTATGGGTGGCTCGACCCGCGCATCAAAGTCGGGCGGCCGCAGGTCCAGGTGCTCCTCAGGTCCAAGTCCAAGCGTGCGCAGCGGGGGGCACAGAACGAGATTCGACGGGTCCGGGCCGCAAGCGCGAACGGTGGGCGGGCCGCAAGCGTGGACGGTGGGCCGGGCGCAAACGTGTACGGTGGGCGCGGCGCAAACGTGGACGGAGCGGCAAGCGGGCGGCGTGCCGAGGGCGGGGCCGCAAACGCGGCCGGAGGGCCGGCGGCAAACGCGGACGGAGGGCCGGCGGCAAACGCGGACGGTGGGCTGGCGGCAAGCGCGGACGGTGGGCCGCGGGCGGGCCGCAAGCGTGGACGATGGGCGGGCGCGGGACGAGAAGGTGGGTCGATCCTGAGCGTCGGCCTCCGCCGAGATTCGAGCCTATGAAGAGACGAGGCCCCGAGCCACCTTCGCCCGGGGCCCCATCCAAGGAGGCGCGGCTCTCGCTTACGGTGCTACGGCTGCCGCTGCGTTCACGCGTCCGTAGCCGAAGTAGACGTCCTGACCTGGCTTGCCGAGGTCGTCGGCCGAGTGACGAAGTGCCTGTAGGATCTGGGACGGCTTCACGTCTCCGCCGTTCGCCTCGACGATCAGCGCCGCAACGCCCGCGACGTGCGGAGATGCCTGGCTCGTCCCGGCGTACCACGCGTACCACTGTCCGTTCGTGCAGTTGAGAACAAAGTCGTACCAGTAGCCCGGCAGCGTCGGGTCGTAGTTCCCACCCGGGGCCGCGAAGTCGACCTGCAGGCCGTAGTTGCTGTAGACCGCGAAGTCGTCGAGGTAGACCGACGTGCTCGTTCCCCAGCCAAACGGTCCGGTGGCCGACACACAGACGGTCTCACCGACGTCGGACGGGACGTGCAAGAGTCCGCTGTCACCTTGGCCGTTCTGGGCGTCGTTGCCCGCAGAGGCGATGATGAGGACACCCTGCTGCGTGGCGTAGTTCACCGTCTTCTTGACGAGGTTCAGGAATCCGGCGACCTCATTCGCAGCAACCCAGGTGCCGTCCTCATCGTAGAACCCGCCCTTGTCCATGTACGCGCCAAGACTCATGTTCACGATGTCCACGTCGCACTCAACCGCGTACAGGATCGCCTCGAGCATCCAACCGAAGTCGCCGCTCCCGGCCCCGGACAACACCTTGAGCGCAACGATTTCCGCGTTCGGTGCCACGCCGATGACTCCGACCCCGTTGTCGGCGGCGGCAATGATTCCGGCGACGTTCGAGCCGTGACCGTGCATGTCATCGATATACGGCTCCTCGGGGACGTACGATTTCGACAGCTCAAAGTTGATGTTCGGCACGAGGTCCGGGTGGTTGACGTCAACGCCGGTGTCGAGCACCGCGACGCGCACGCCTTCACCCGTGTACCCCGCATTCCACGCACCCGGGGCATCGATCGCCTTCATGTCCCACTGGTACCGTGCGTAGAACGGCTCGTCGGAGCCGATGTGCTCCGGCTCGACGACGAACTCCACCTTCTGCAGATCCGGCAACCAGTTCATCGTCGCGTCGGGGATCACGACGTCGAGCCCGGTTATCCCCTTCACCGCCGTGAGGAAGTCGGCCGACTCCGCCGTGACAAGAACCGCGTCGATCTCACCGAGCACCGCGCGCACTGTGCCGCCGGCCGCGGCGATCTTCGCCTCCACGCTCTTCGGCAGCTTCTGGAACGACAGGATGTAGTTGTCTCCGGGAAGCGCGGACTTGGATGTCACCGCGGTCGGCTCTGCGAACCAGGAGCACCCTCCGAGGAGCACTCCGAGGGCCGCGACCCACACGAGACCCCACGCAATTCGGCTGCGCATCGTTCCTCCCTTTTCTTCCGTGTTGCCCGTCATCTATGTGCGTCCCTCACGTATCGGAATGTACTGCGTAACAACTATCCAGGCAAACGAAGAACGTGGGCGGTCAAGAGGGTTGTCTGCGCCTTCGTGCGGAAGGCCGCGCATGGCCAACCCTTCCCGTCGCGACCCTCTCGCCATCCGGCAGAGCTACCGCTCCCCACCGTCTGTTGCCCTCGCAAGCGACCCGTTCCCGGAGGCTGCCGGCCATCGCGGAACCCCGTCCATGCCCGCGATGTTCACCACCATGTAGATCTCGTTCTGCCGCACGAAGGCCTCCAACGTGGGCCGAGACGTCCACCACTGCGACGTGTGGCTACGGACGGCCGCGAGCTTCAGCTGCTCGACGTTCTTCGGAAGGGGGATCGACTCCCACGGGTCTTCTTCGATGTAGACCGGAAGAAGCTCGAAGGCGTATCCAAGCCCGATCCCCTTGGGCCACGGCCACGGCCGATGCGCCACGTGGGTCATGTAGCAGCGCACCGTTTTCGGCGCGCCGTCGGCATCGCGGGCCAGGGCGCGCTGAGCGGCAAGGACGCCGAAGTAGTAGCCCGCCGCATGGTCGGGGTGGGCGTCGAGCGGGTGAGGCACGTAGATCACCGTCGGTCGAAATGACTCCATGATCTCCTCGAGGTCTGCCAGGAGGTTCTCGCCGCAGTATGAAAGCCCCGGGTTGAACGCGTTCGACGAGTACTTGGCGTCTGCCTCGGTGAATCGGCTGCGGTAGGGGGTGTCACACAAGGCATTCTCAACGACGAGGTTGATGAGGCCGCGATCGGGGTAGTTGAGGAAGAGAGCGCTCTCGGGCGTCACACCGAGTTTCCCGAGTGCCAGGACGGCCTCCTTCTGGCGCCGGCCGCCGAGCGCCCGGTAGGCACGGGCGGAGTGAAACGGAGTCATCGTGATCAGTCGCTCGCCGGCCTGGTTCGCATCTCCGTTCGTGAGGAAGACGACGAGCACGGAGTCGCCGCCCTCGACCGCGAGCGCCAACTCCCCTCCGGCGCTGAGGACGTCATCGTCCGGATGCGGAGCGATGACCAAGATCCGTTGAGTCCCCGGCGCGGGTTCCGGGATCCTCCCGGCTTCGACGTGAACGAACCACAGGAATGGGGATTGGAGATAGACGTACGCGAAGACCACGAGGCCGACAATCCCGCAGACAAAGCCGAGAAGGCGCCGCCCGCGCCGGCTTGTGCGATGCCTCCCCGGGACCGGCACAGTCCCCCCGGATTCCCGGTTCATCGTGGACTCGCCGCGCTTCACCCATCCTGTCAATGGTGCTGGTGGTTCTCCGGGTGGTAGTGCACGTGAACCTCGCGAACGAGACTCATCCGCTCGGTGACGGCGTTCTCGACGGCCGTCGCGATGTCGTCGCCCGCGTCGACCGACTGGGTCCCGTCGACGACGATGGTCAGGTTGAGGACTAGGAACGGTCCGAACCGGTTGGCGCGGATCCCGTCGACTCCGCAGACGCCGTCGATCGACCTGGCGATGTCTTCGATCTCCTTCCGCACCGACCGGGTAAGCGTGGTGTCCATGAGGTCCGCCGTGGTGTCGCGCACGATGCCGATTCCCGTCCGAAGGACGAACAGAGCGACAACAGCCCCGGCGAACGGATCCACCCACGGATACCCGATGCGGCCGAGAAGAATGCCCACGCTCGCCGCTCCCGCGGAGAGGATGTCGTTCCGGTGGTCGGCGGCGAGCGCTCGCATCGCCACGTTCCCCGTCCGCTTGGCGACTCGGTACGTGTAAAGCGTGAGCCCCGTCTTCACGAGTACGGTTCCCACGGCGACGAAGAGTGAGATCCAGGCGACGATCGGCGCAACCTTGGCCCCGGAGAGAAGGTCAAAAGTGCTGTTCGCCGAGTCCCAGAAGATGGCGATCGCCGTCGTGATGACGAACGCACCGACCACGAGGGCCGCGACACTCTCAAGCTGCCGGTGTCCGTACGGGTGTTCCTCGTCGGGTGGCTTGCGTGCCATTCGCATGAACAAGGCCACGACGGTGTAGTAGACCACATCGGACGTCGAGTTGATCCCGTCGGCGAGGAGCGCCTGGCTGTGCCCGAGGATGCCGATCGTCGTCTTGACGAGGGCGAGGATGATGTTGGCGCAAAGCCCGAGCACGACCACGACGCCGAAGTCCCGCGGCTGTCCCTGCGACGCTTCCGGTCTCGACACAGCACCCTCCAGAGCCCCGCAGCAATCGGCCGCTGCGGTCCTCCGCTCCTATCTTCGGTTCGCGCGGTCTCCCGTGCAAACGCCGGAGTCCGACCCAGACCCGCCGCTGCCCGACGTGAGCGCCTTCCTCATCGGCTGGTAGAGGTAGTCCGTCCCGTCGAACACCTTCATCCGCCGGGCTCCTGTCGACCGCTCGTAGCCCACGGCAAGGTAGAACGCCACGGCGTACGGCGTCGCCGCGACGTGGATGCGACGGCCGCCCTGGAGCCACGCCAGCTTCTCGAACCGCTCCACAAGCGCGCTGCCCACGCCGCCGCGCTGTCGGTCGCCGCGGACGAACAGGCTGCCAAGCCGCTCCGCGCGGCCGCGGAGCACGCCGACGATCTCGCCGCCGTCGGCGGCGACAAGCACGATCTCCGAGCGGATCATCTTGGCGATCTCGGCCTGGCGAGCCGGGTCGGCGGATTCAGCGTGCCGGAACGGTCCGAGGAAGAGGTCGCGCTCCACCGGCTGCAGGTGATTGAGGTTGTACCGGCTGAACGTGTCGGCGATGAGGCGCCCCACTTCGCGTGCGTCGCTCTCTTCTTTATAGATGCGAATCGTGCCCACGATCCGCGAATCATCGGGCCGCGGATGGCACGGTGCAAGCCGCCCCCGGACTACGCCGCCGGCTTTGTGATTCGGCATCCCATCGCGTCGTAAGCCGTGATCTCGATCTTCGCGGCGGGGCTCGCGGGGTACTCGCTTGCGAGTAGGGTCCAGATCATCGAATCGCACAGGGCGCCCGCGGAGTCGCGCATCACCCGCCGACGGGTGACTTCGTGGGTGAACCCGAGCTTGCGCGGAATCGCGGCGCTCGCGGCGTTCGCCGGGTGACAGTGGATCTCGACTCGGTCGACCTTCACGAACTCGAACGCGACCTTCGCGAGGGCAGCGGCGACCTCGGCACCCAAACCTTGCCGCACATGCGAGGAGCGAACCCAGTAGCCGATCTCGAGGCTTCCCTCGCCGCCCCGCGTGTGCAGGCCGCTCGACCCGAGAACCAATCGCTCGTCGCGGGACAGAATCGCGAAGACGTAGCTCTTGTCGAGGTCGAACTCGCCGCGGAAGACGCGCAGACGCTCGGCCTTCGCCTCCACCGACTGCGGCTCCTCCATCGCCCACGGCATCCAAGGCCGCAAGTGGTCGAGGTTCGCGTCAATTGCTTCTTTCAGCAGTGCCGCGTCGCGTGGCTCCCAGCAGCGCAGGACGAGACGCTTCGTCTCCACTCGGTACGGCATCCGTCCCTTCGCGTCATCCATCGTCTCTCCTCAGAGGCAAGGCTGGACGAGAAGAGTACTGCGGGGCGGGCCAATGCAAAAAGAGCCGCAGCTTGGTCAGTCGCCGAGGCCCTTGGCTGCGGCGAGTCCACCGCACGCCGTCTCCTTGTAGCGGGCGTCGAGGTCGCGGCCCGTCCGCCACATCGCATCGACCACCGCATCGAACGACACGCGGTCGCCGCCGCCCGAGATCAGGGCAAGGCTCGCCGCGTTGAGCGCCGAGACCGCGCCGGCGGCGTTGCGCTCGATGCAGGGGATCTGGACCAGCCCGTCGACGGGATCGCAAGTCAGTCCCAGGTAGTGCTCGAGGGCGCTCTCGGCAGCGCGGTCGACCTGGTCTCGCGGACTGCCGCCAAGCAGCGAGCACACCGCGCCGGCGGCCATTGCGCTCGCCGCGCCGATCTCGCCTTGGCATCCTACCTCGGCGCCGGAGATCGAGGCGTTCGTCGCGATGACTGCACCGATCAGCGACGCTACGAGGAGTGCTTGTCGGATCTCATCGTCGGAGCACGCCATCTTCTCCTGCACGACGCGCAGACACGCCGGCACAACCCCACACGATCCACACGTCGGCGCTGTCACCACGGCACCGCCGGCCGCGTTCTCCTCGGCGGCCGCGATGGCGTAGATCGACGTGAGCGCCGCCTCAGGCGAGAGAATGTGGAAGTGCGGCAGCTTCACCTGGAAGCGTAGGTAGAGGTCGCGGGCACGCCGTTCCAGGTGGAGGGAGCCAGGCAGCATCCCCGCTGCGGCAAGTCCCCGTTCCATCGCCTGAGTCATCAGGCTCCACATTTCGTCGAGGTGCGCGTCGACCGCTGACCGCGAGTGCCCGTGTCTTGTCTCCTCGAGACGATAGACGTACTCGACGAGGTCGATGCCGGCCCGCTCGCACTCCGCCAAGACCATCCTTGGCGTCGACATCGAACACAACGTCCTGATCGAGGTCAAAGAGGAATTCGTGGCCCTCGACGCGAATGCGCCCAGCCTCCCTGACTCTGCGGGCGACCTCTTCGAGACTCGTCCCCGCGAGCTCGCGGGGGCCGTACCCGGCGAGGCCGGCCGCTACGGCGAGGTCGGTCAAGTGGCCGCGACCCGTGAAGGCGAGGCTTCCGTACAACTTCACACGGAGCCGGTTCCCCTGCTTCCCGCAGCCGGCGGCAAGCCGCTCCCGCGCCGCCGTCATCGGCCCGAGCGTGTGGGACGAGCTCGGTCCCACCGCGGGCTTCAGGATCTCGAAGACGCTGGGCAGGATCACGGCTTCTGCCTGGGAGCCCGCCGCTTCGGTCATCACCCTCGCCTCGCAGCGCCGGCTCGCTTCGCAGCTCCGCGTCGCCGCTCGTAGTTGCGGCGGGCTTTCGCCCGGTTCCCGCACTCGGCCATGTCGCACCAGCGGCGACTCCGGTTGCGACTCGCGTCGAGGAAGAGCCAGTCGCAGTCGTCGCCAGCGCACTCGCGCACCCGTTCGAGCTCGGGCGAGACGAGGAGATCGGCCGCCGATCGTGCGACCTTCCAGATGGGGAGCTCGAGTGTGCGTTCGGCGTCCCGCCACTGCCAAGCAAAGCCGTCGCTGGACGGCACAAGCTCTAGGTGACCAAACGACTCCGTCACGGCTGCACTGATGAGAGCGACATCGCGCGCCGCAGCCGGGCGCCCCGCGGCCAGCGAGGAGAACACGCGATAGAGCCCTTCACGCAACGCGACGCCCTGCGCCAGCGCCTCCCGCGCACGCGCGGGTTCGGCCGCTGCCAGCTTCAAGAGTGCCTTCTTCTCCTTCTCGTTGACCGCGTCGACGCGCCGAGCCCAGACGATCAGGTCGTCGTAGTCGTTGAGCTTCTCGTCCGGATCGGGTCCGCGACGGAACCCTATGGTGTTCGTGAAGTCGAGGCACAGCACTCCGCCGATAAGCCTCATTTTCAGTATCCGATCTCGTGTCCCGGACATGACGCACCGGGGGGATTCTACCCACCATCACACGCTTGACAAGATAGATCGCCGAGAGTAGCATCCACCGTATCACGCTTTGGTGGTTAGATGTCTCACAGAGCACAGGGAGGAGCGATGCTCGGATACTGCGGAATCAACTGTGAGGAGTGCCCCGCGTACAAGGGGACGGTCACGACCGACATGAGCCTGCTCGAGAAGGCGGCTGCCAAGTTCTCGGACGGCGCGTACAGCGTGCAGGAGTGGGTATGCCTAGGCTGCACGCCGGCCGATCAGCCGTTCCTCGCCAAGGCCTGCGCCAAGTGCGAGATTCGCGTCTGCGCGATCGCGAAGGGTGTCCCGAACTGCGCCGCGTGCGCGGACTACGCGTCGTGCCAACAGATCAAAGACTTCATGGAGGGCGGCAAGCTGGCCGAACGGATGGACTTGCTGCACACAAGGTTCCTGGCCCTCCGTGGCGAACGGACGGCGGCGCCACGGACCGGAGCGTGAGCGTGCCGCGGAGACGGCGCTGGTGGGATGGCTTGAGAAGAGACTCCAAGGAGGAGCGATGCTCGGATACTGCGGAATCAACTGCGAGGAGTGTACCGCGTACAAGGGGACGGTGACGACCGACATGAGCCTGCTCGAGAAGTCGGCAGGAAGCTTCTGGAACGGCGCCTACAGCGCACAGGAGTGGGTGTGTCTCGGCTGCACGCCGGCCGATCAGCCGTTCATCGCGAAGTTCTGCGCCAAGTGCAAGATCCGCGTCTGTGCGATTGCGAAGGGCCTCCCGAACTGCGCTGCGTGCAGCGACTACGAAGTCCGAGCGGTAGTCGCTTCGCGGAGAGCACACCGCAGGGGACGCAAAGCCGCGCAGAGAAAACGCGTGCTCGGAGCAGAGGCTGATCTCGTGAGCCGTGCGACGTCCTCGGAGTCTCCACGGAAGCCCAAGGTATGAAGCCCCGTCTGGCTCGACCGATCTCCGCGCTCTCGGCGACCTCTGCGGTGGACGGCCGTTCGCGAGAGACGAACGCGAACCCCAGGCTTGTGGCCCAACGCGTTGCACCTCGCTAAGATCGGCGCCATGGCTACGCGGTCCGCGCTTCTCTTGATCGACGCCATCGCTGGCGCGTTCCGCGACGATTCGCTCCGCAACTGCCGCGACGAACCCGTTCTGCCGAACATCGTGCGGCTCCTGGCCGCGGCGCGCGCGGCCGGCGCACTCGTCGTCCACGTCAACGAGGACCTCGATGAGGTGAAGTACCCGCCGGGCAGCCCGGTCTGGAATGCCTACCAGATTCATCCCGACGTCGCCCCGATGCCCGACGAGCCCATCGTTCGGCAGCATCGCTACGACGCCTTTCTCGAGAGCGGCCTCTCCGAGATCCTCGAGCGCGCAGGCGTCAAGACTGTGGTCGTCGCCGGAATCTCATCTCCGTGGTGCGTCGACAACGCCGTCCGCCGTGCGAGCGGCCTTGGGTATCACGTCGTCCTCGCCGAGGACGCTCATGGCTGCGCCGACACCAAAGCGCTTCCTGCCGCCACGATCGCCCAGCATCACAACGAGATCCTCGCCGCGTGGTTCGCCGAGGTGCGCCCGGTTCTGGAGATCGTCTTCTAGTCCCGAGAGGGCCCGCCCTCGCGGCGGTTGGCGACCCGCACAGCCAGCACGACCACGGCATCGTCGAGGATGGTGTAGACGATCACGTAGTCCCTGCCGGCGTGCACGCGGTAGAGGTCACTCCCACCTTCGAGCTTCTTGGATCCCTCGCAACGCGGATCCTCCGCCAGGACGTCGAACCACCGCGCTATTCTCTTCTGCACGGGCCTCGGCAGGCGCTCCAACTCCTTCGCCGCTCGCGGAGTGAGTTCGACACGGTAGGCCATAGCTCCGCCCGCAACCTAGAGGCCCAGCTTCTCTCGCAGCTCGGAGAAGGGGACCGCCGCCGCCTTGCCGCGTCGGAACTCGGCGAGCGCCCGCTCGCCCTCTTCGCTCCAGTACGCCTCCTCGAGGCGGGCGAGGAGATCGAGATCCTCCTCCGAGACAAGGTACACACTCTTCCCGTCCCGACGATCCACGCGCACACGTTCGCCTTGATAGGCCACCCGATTGAAGGTGTCAGGAGGGATGCGCGTTTCTGATGCCTTGAGCGTCTTCACAGTCCACCTCGCGGACTTGGTTGAATTGTACTATTCGCTTGATTCGACCCAGTATGGGGCCGCGGCCACTGCCGGTCAAGTCCTTGCCCGCTCGGTGATGTGCCGATCCAGCAAAGCAGCGAGTTGCTCGCCCGAGTAGTTGTGCTGCGGGTTGTCGTTCTCGTCGAGGAGCTTCGCGGCAAGGGCTTGAGCACGCGGTCTCATTCCCAGCGCGTCCCCACTAGGTGGAGCTTCGGCGTGGGGGAGAAAAGCGCATCGTAGACCGCGACAGCGACGATCTCGGGTGACGAAGGCTCCCGATTCGTCTCCGATTGCTCAGCTTCGGCGGAGGCCCCGTGCTTCGCTGACATGGACCCGCCTCGCTCGCGGGCGACCTACAGGCAGGCGATGGTTCGCACGTTGCGGGGGCAGCTGCACGACGTCAGAGCCCGG
>JAPLGD010000099.1 GCA_026390345.1 Candidatus Bipolaricaulota bacterium
GGCTGCACCGCCCGCCTGGTTGCCCACGATCGCTTCGGGACTGGAATCCATCGCGCCGGGCTCGGTACACTACTCCAAAGGACCGGCGCCTCCAGAGAGAGGCGCGTTCAGAGGTACGGACACCATGATCGAGATCTCACAAGCGACAGATCAGGACGTCGAGGCGATTGGCAGCAACCTTCGGTCATTCAACCACGCCGTGATCGGGGAGATCGCTTACTCGCCCGTCTATCTCGTCGCCCGTGACGAGTCCGGCGCGCTCGTGGGCGGATTCATCGGAACGGTGTTCCTCGGCTGGCTCGCTATCGACGTGCTTTGGGTCGCGGAGTCTCACCGCGGCCGCGGCGTCGGCACCGCGCTGCTCAGCCATGCGGAGGCTGAAGGCCTGCGCCTGGGAGCCAAGGCCGCCTACCTCGACACCTTCAAGTGGCAGGCGCGGGAGTTCTACGAGGCCCGTGGGTACAGCGAGTTCGGTCGGCTCGAGGACTTTCCCGAAGGGCAGTGGCGCGCCTTCATGCAGAAGCCTCTCGCTCTGCCCGCGTGAACCGACCTCGACTTCACCGCGGCGGGCTCAGCACGAGAGATCGATCCACGAAGGACCTCGCTGGTACTTGGAACGCGGGAGTCGGCGGAGGCGGCCAGCTGCTTTCTCCCGTTCGGTCACGAAGCGTATGCAAAGCCAGTTCGGCCTCGGCATAATCAAGGCTCTTCACGAATAAGGAGGAGTCCATGTCGCGCAACACCCTGTTCATCGTGCTCGCCAGCGTCGCCTTGGTTCTCGCGGCGGCGGCGCTCGTGGTGCAATTCGTAGTTCCTTCCAAGGCGGGGAACACAAGTCAAGCATCCGCCGTGAAGGGCGGCCAGACCGGGTTCAAGGTTGGCTTCGTCAACGTCGACTCCGCTGGAACGGTCTTCCTGACCGCGGTGAGCGATCTCCGCGAGCGAAGCGCCGCCAAGGCCAAGGAGATGACCGACCTACAGGCCTCCTATAGCGCGGGCACCGTGAAGGAGGACCAGTTCCAGAAGCAGGCCACTGTGCTCAGCTCCGAGCTGGTCGAGGTGAACATCTCAGTGTACGTGACCCTCCTCGACCGCATGATCGCCTCGTCTGCATTCTCCGACGTGCGATCCTCACTCCAGCAGGTGCGTCAACAGGCCCAGCCGCTCGCCGACAACGCGAAGAACCTCTCGTCGATGGCCACGCGTGGGGTTATGAGCACGAATGAGTTCCAAATGCGCCTGTCGCAGATGCAGGCCGGGTACTCCCAGCTCGAGAAGCTGGCGAACCAGGTGTTGACGCTGAAGATCCAGCAGGCAGCAGTCAAGATCGCCACCGCGAAGGGCCTCGACCTCGTCCTGCAGCAGAACGGTGTCGTCCTCTACCCCGGCCCCTCAACGAGCATGGACCTCACAGAGGCCGTGAAGACTGAGATCGCAAACTACTTGTAGCAGGCTTGTCGGACGGCTTGCGAGTTCGCACGGGTTGTCCGTTGCGAACTCAGGGAGTCCTTCGCACTCCGTCCGACGCATCTCAGGGAGCGGGACCAGGTGACTGACCTGGTCCCGCTCCCTGAGTACCCTCTACGGAACTACTCTTGGACTTTCGGTCACAGAATACTCCCCCGACGACGTGGGCAGGGTCAAGGCGGGCTAGACTAGCTTGGCAAGTGGACCGTCGCCCAGGGGCGGGTCACTTCCGGACTGCTGCCCCTCGCGGTGACAGTTGTGGAACTTCCGTCTTGCTGAGTCGGGAGGAGAGAGAGTCCCTGCTTGTCTCCGTGGGGTAGAGTCTCTCCAATCCTAGCTCTGCTTCTCGCTCTGATTGAGCGGAGAGGGTCACTCACGCAGTGTATGCCTGACGGCGCATGCTCAGGACGCTCAAGAAAAGAGTCACGAGGGCGATGGCGGCAAGGACGGAGAGTTCGAAGCTCAGTTCGCCCACGCCGTAGCCAGTCAGCATGACCTTTCGGAGGGCCGAGTTGGCGTAGGTGAGCGGGATGGCGTAGGAGAACAGCCGCATCGACGCCGGCATGGACTCCAGAGGCCAGAAGACGCCGCTCAGCATGATGGATGGGATCAAGAGGAAGAGCACGAACTGCATCGCCTGCGCTTCATTCTTTGAAAGGGTCGAGATCAGGGTCGCGATACCCTGCAGGCCGATGGCGAACAGAACGATGACGAGAGCCACGGCGACCGGGCTTCCGACGAAGCGAATGTGGAACAGCAAGATTGACGCGATGAACAGCTCGACGGCCTGGAAGATGGCGATCAAGCTGAATGCGAGCGTGTAGCCGAGGGTGACCTGCCAGGCACTGACTGGTGCAATCAGGATGCGCGTCAATGTCCCGCCGGTGCGCTCCCGAACGACCGCCATCGCGGTCAGCATGATGGTGATCAGGGTCATCGCGAAGCCGATGATGCCGGGAGCCGTGAAGTCGAGCATCCTGATCTTGCCTTCATACAGCGGGCGCACGTCGAGCAGCGAGTTGACGGTCAGTGAGGACTGCTGGGTGTCAAGCACCTTCGCGAAGGCGGCGTCGAGCCCTGCAAGCACCGCCTGAGCAACGAGCGGGTTGGAGTCGTCAATCGCGAGCGTGGTCAGTGGTACGTCGACCGGATCACCAGGCAAGACGGTCACCGTGTTTCCTTCAAACTCGACGCTGCGGGCCCCTCCGGCCCGCACGGCCTCGTTGACCACGGTGTTGGAGAACGACTTTGGGAAGACAAGCGCAGCCCAGACGCCGTCGCCAACCGAGGCGAGTGCTTTGCCTGCCTCGTCAGCCATCACGACGCTGAAAGTCCCTGGATCGAGTGCGTCAACGAACTCCGAGGCTAGATTGGCAGCCAGGGTAACGCGTCCGACCTCAGCGGTGCGCACGGAGGCGAGGCCGTTGTCTGCGTTCACGACAACGATCTTCAGGTGAGAGTACGAGCCGGAGAATGTGTTCCCGTACAGGAGGACGAAGAACAGCGGCAAGATCACGATCAATGCCAGGGTTCGCACGTCGCGGACAATCCGCCGAAGGACGTTCTTCATCACGGCGAGGCTTGTCATGATTTCACCTGCGCGCTCTCCTGGAGTGCGATGAACGCGTCATCGAGGTTCGTCGTCTTGGTCTGGGCGAGGATGTCGCTCGGCGTGCCCTGCGTGAGAAGGCGTCCGGCCATGAGAAAGCCGACGACGTGACAGCGTTGCGCTTCATCGACCAGGTGGGTTGTCACAACCAGCGTGACGCCCTGCTCGGCGAGCGCGCTGAAGTAGTCCCAGAACGAGCGGCGAAGCTTGGGGTCGACGCCGGCGGTCGGCTCGTCGAGGAACGCGAGCCGCGGCTTGTGCAGCAGGCTGATCGCGAGCGAGACGCGCCGTCGCATGCCGCCGGAGAGGGTGCCTACGCGCTGTCGCTTTCGGTCGCTCAGCTGAACGAGGTCGAGCAATTCGTTCGCGCGCCCGAGCACGTGAGCCCGGCGAAGGCTGTACAGCTCGCCGAAGAACTCGAGGTTCTGCATGACGCTCAGGTCGTCATAGACAGCGAAATCCTGCGGCATGTAGCCGAGTTGAGAGCGGACTCGCGTGTTGGGCATGCGCCAGCCGAGGAGGTACGCCGCGCCTTCGTCCGGGCGAAGCAATCCGCACAGCGTCCGAATGAGCGTCGTCTTGCCGGCGCCGTTCGGACCGGCGAGTCCGTACAGCTGCCCTTGCGGCACGGACAGGCTGAGACCGTCCAGCGCGGCATGCTTCCCAAACAACTTCCGAAGCCCCTCGGCGCGGACGACTTGCTCCTCGGCCATCAGAAGAGATCCGCCTCTAGGAGAACGACCAGAGAGAAAGTCATCTCCTCATCGCCGGTCGAGTACAGGGCGTTGCCGACGAGGCTCAGCCCGACGGAGCCGAACACCTTCGTCGTCAGACTCCCGGAAGCGACGTAAGAGACGACGGTCGCGTCAGGCTTGGTCCACATGCGGTCGATGGTCATTCGACAGCTGGCCCGCCCGGTCCACCCGTCCGGCAAGAAGCGTGCATACGACACATTGGCTTCGATACTCATCTCTTCGGGCCGAGCCAGGCGAGACTTTGCCTCGACGCTGGAATCGAACTGGGAAACCGGATCGGGGACAACTGCGAAACGAGCGAGGAGGACTCCCGTCGCCGCGAGGCTGAACTCGGGGAGCAGAATCGCCGAGGCGCCGAGGCGCACCTGTACGTCGCGCCCGCAGAGCCGCGTCTCACCGCTTGACTGGAGGATCTTCTCGATGGCCAGCAGCCCGCGGACGCCAATCTCAGTGCCGGGTACAAGCTCCGTAGCGATCAGTCGTTCGGCCAAACGAACCACCTTCTCATCGTCGGTGGGACCGTCCTCGCCGAGGATCTGTGCCAAATCGAGTAGCGTATCGTTGGCCACCGGGGCCAACAGCTCTCCTATGTCAAGCAGGGCGTTCTGGATCAGGATCGCCTGTGCGAGAGGGCTGACGTCACGAAACCGTCCGGTACCGACACCGCCAGTCAGGTCAATCCCGAGACCGGTCCGGGTGGATGCGTCGAGGCCGACGACACCGACGCCAAACAAATCGCTGGTGAAGAACGCCCGAAGACTTCCCGCCCCAGATAGATCGGCGGTCCACCCATCGTTGGCCCCGCGAACCTCGGTATGGGCATTGAGAACCTGCCCGAATGCCCCGGACGAGAACAGCCCCTCGTAGTCAGCGACGAGGCTTGCAGAGAGGGCGCGGTTCCGGCCGTCGGCATACGGGCCGTCGGACCAGTTGAACGAGCCCTGAATGCCGAGATCGGAAATCCGGCTCTCCGGGGGCTCGTAGTCACAAATCGAGAGAGTTCCCTGTTGGGCGATGGCAGGAAGCGAGGTCGCAAGAAGCATCACGACAAGCGTTCGGCACATTGTCCGGTTCATCGGCCCCCGATTCACGCGACGTTGTCTACCGAGCGTACAGTGGATATCCGGGTCGGTCAAACGAGAGGCTAGAGCTTGTGGTATTCAGGCGCTAACAGCATAGATCCTCAGCGCGGCACGGAGGTTCCAGCTGTGACCTGATCCTCAAGAGCCGATCCACGGAATGGGTCAATCCTTACCCAATCGGGATCGTACTACCCGGCTGAGCCTGTAGTTCAAGACCATCCAGGAAGGTTGGCCGTGGACAGCCCAGACACAGGGCTCTGCCGGCGCTACTACCTACTCTTGAACTCCTCACCCAGATACCCGGTCCGGCCGCGCCAGCGGGCTCGCCGACCGCCCGGCGTCATCCTGCTTCGTGTCAGTCACTTGCTCCGAGTGTCAGGACGAACTCCTCGCCTTGCTCGCCATCTACGCCTGAGAAGGTCGCCTCGCTGGAAATCGCAAATCCGCACTTCTGCAAGACCCGGATTGAGGCCGCGTTATGTTTCGCGACGTGGACGTGCAGGGGACGTGTCTTCACTTGCCGCAGGAACTTCGACAATGCCGCGCTGGCGATGCCTTGTCCCCAATACTCCTTTCCGAGCCAGTAGCCGACATTGCGTTCGCCAGACTGTTCCCAACTGACGATGTTTCCGGCCACCCCGCCGTGGAAGATGACGGTCTTGAGGGTAGTTGTCTCGTCAGCCATGATCTTCACCCAGTGGGCCATGAATGCGTCCCGGCCGCGCGATGGGAAGGCAGCCATTTGGGTGGCTTCCGGGTCGAGTTGTTGCTCGAAGAAGATTGAAAGGTCGCTCTCTTGAACGTCGCGCAGCAAGATCTCGTCTCTCACAGGTTCAGTATAGCCCGCGATGCGCACTAGCCTGATGCCAGGGCTCATCCGAAGACGAGGCCGATCCCTGCGCAAGGTGAATCGCACAGCCTTTCGGATCGTGGGGTTCAAGACTAGGCAGGACCGTCTAGCGCAAACAACTCATGAGTAGGGGCCTTCCTGCACTCATACGCCCGGAGGGATTTGCAGCCCCGGCCGTCCTGCCGACGGCGGCCACCCATGGGGTGGCGACGGAGTTCGCTGGTTTGGCCGATGCGAGCTTTCGGAGAACAAGGTGGCTCTGAACGCAAACGTGAGAGAGCGGCCAGACCGTACCTCTTCCTGGCCGCTCTCTTACGTATACCCCCTACGGGACTACTCTTGAACTCTCCAGCAAGTCGTTCGGTTTCTGCCCCGCGGGCCGGGAGTGGAAGACGATCTTGGAACTCCGGACGCGAGAGCGACCGGCTGGGTAGCTCTGCCGCTAGCGCAGGTTCCCGGGGCCCGCCGCCTCCGCGGGCGCGGAACGGGCGTCGCCTACAGCCTGCGCCCCATGCTCTTGTTGCACGTGCGGCGGCAGAAACCGAGCAACTCGAGCTCAACGCCGACCGTGGGCATCCATGAGAGGGCAAATGCCTCGACGCGTACGGCTGGAGCCCTGTCGACAACGCCGGAAAGCGCACGCCGCACGGCGTAGGATGCCAGACGTCCGTGCTCTGGGTCGAGGCGCATGCGCACCTCGCTTGTCCCCCCGCTCTGCCCCCCAGGGCTCCACCAGACCCGCGCCACGACGTCGCCGTGGTATGCGCGCCGAAGTAGAACACCCTCATCGTGAGACATCTGCGTCAACCCGAAGATTGCCGCCAGCGCCCGGGACGCAGTGGGCGTCTTGTATCGGCCCGGCGTCACGGGCTCAAACTCCTGGATGTCTGCTGGCACGATCCGCCGCTCAAACTCGTATAGGGTGCGCCAGCAAGACTGCCGCATGGGTTCCTCTTTGTACCCAACGGGCACTGACGGGCAACCAACCGAGCCGTGCGGCGTCAGCGAGTATCGGGCCCAGCTGGCGTACTCGACGAACCCGAGTGATCGGTACAAGGCCTGTGCCGGGGTGTTCCCGTCGACTACCCCGAGTCGAACCCGCGTTCCACCTCGCCGCCGCATCAAGTCGAGGGTGGCTTCGATCAGCTGGCTGGCGATGCCGCGGCGACGGGATTCGGGCAGAACGGCCACTGTGCCGAGAGTCCACAAGGTCGCTTCATTCTCACGCTCGGCCAGGGCAAGTCCGTGTATCTTTCCACTCTCTTCCCAAACGCACCCTAGTGCGACGTCCCGAAACGCAGGGCAGAGCCACCGCACCATCTCGCCCACAACTCCGGGAGCGCACGATTGACGCATTTGGGCAAGGAGGCGCGGCTTGTCATCTCCATGGACGCTCCACTCAGCGTGGTCGGGATACTGGAACGCCCGGATGAGGACGTCCACCGCCTGGCCCTGGTCGTGGGGTAGACGTAGGGCTCGAATGGGCAAGCCTCCCTCCTTCAGACGTGATGCTGCTCCTCGCGCCAATCATCACGCGTGAGACGACCTGTGAGCCTAGCGCGATTCTCGCCGCAGCAGAACGGCCGGACAAGCTTGTGGGCCCGCGGTCGGCCAGACCGCAGGGTGTACGAGTGCAGAAGACGATCACGGGGGCAGCTGCGCGCTCACTGGTCGACACTCCCAACGTCAGGCATGATACCTTGCCGCCACCGCAATGCCCCTTACGGGTAGGTGCCTCTGCGTGGAGTCCTCCGACCGCGGCTTCGGGGCGAGAGCTCTCTTCCACCTCGGTCTCTCGCCCCACCGAGCAGTCTGGAGACATGCGGGTACATCTGCTTGTCGCCAGAGCCGTGGAGTTCAAGACCTATCAGATGGTTGTCAGCAGATAGCTCATGAATAGGCACCTTCCTGCACTACTACCCTCTGCGGGACTACTCTTGAACTCCCGGTCAGGTTGTCGGGGCAGGCATCGGTGGCAGGTCCCACGAGTGCGATCCGAGCAAATCACCGTCACCGTTCTGACTTCGCAGGTCAGAGCCGCTAGAGGGGCTTCCCGACGAATCACCCTGATGGGCAGTTGAGGAAGACGTCGTACCCAGAAAGGTTGTTGACTTCGCTCTGCAGGAAGACCACTAGTGAAGCCGGGAGTGAAGACACGTCGGCGATCTCCAAAGGAGGAAGGATCACCGCCGCGGCAAGCATCTCGCGCTCGATCACGTCGTAGCCAACTGCCCGGACCTGGTACGAGAAGTACTCCTCACGTGGAATTGAACGGAGGATGACGACAAGGGGGGATCCCGGAAGGGAGACAGCGTAGGACCGAGCCCCTGAAGCCTCCCCCTCTTCCGTGCCAACAGCCGGATACACGAGAAGGTCGTCGACGCATGCGACTCGGCGTGTCTCCCCATCCCCGTCGATGGAAGCCGATAGGCCCGCGAGTGCGACGAGCAGACCGACTGCGACGACCACCTTGAGTGACCGCTCTGCCACCATGATCCTATCACCTCTCTAGGAAGTACCCGCGAGGGCAACCCCAGTTCCCCTGCTTCACCGCGTGGACAATCTCAGTTTCGGTGAACCTCGACTTCCACAAATGCCTCCTCCCTCCGAAACGCGAGCCAAGGCAGGACTCACCCAATCCCGGGACCAGCTTTCGGGGAACCCGTCAATCGGGCCGCCCGTGCGGGCGGCCCGACGACGTCTTGACCTATGAGCTACGAATGCGGAAGACGCTTGTCCCCACGTTGTTCGTCCTGTCTGTCTCCTGGAGGAGATTCGCCGGATCGAGGGTGACCGTCAGCGTGGCGTTGCCCCTGCTGAGTCCTGCCGTGGAGAATTCCGTCTCTACGCGCAGATCGGTGGCGCCGGGCGCAACACCTCCCGCGACGTGCGTCACGATAGTCATCGTCTTTCCTTCCGAATCGGTGATCGCGAAGGACACGTCAAACGGGCCCACCGCGACGGTGCCGAGATTCGAGACAAGCACCCAAGCGACGCCATCCCTTTCGTCCGCCACGACGTAGTTTGAGACATACACCTGCTGGACGGCGAGATCGACGGGTTCTCCTGGGGATTCCGCGCTGCTACTGATGCTGAACGGAATCTCGAGTGCGTTGTTGAGAACGGCGTGCTCGGGGACTCTGCCCGGGACGTCGACAAGCTTCGCCTCCGCGCGCAGCAAGTACGATCCGGGAGCGAGCGCCGTAGTGTCGAGGTTGCAGACGATGCGCTCGAAGCCGACCGTGGCCAGCCCAGGTACGAGCACACGCGTGAGGAGCATGGCCGCGCAATTGTCCCCCGCGCAGCCGGTCGTGGGCACCGCGTCGCCCGGGCTTGGCATCACGTAGAAGCTGACTTCGAACTGGCCGGCCGCCTCGTCGCCGAAGTTGGACACGATGGCAGCGACCTGTGCCGGCTGGCCCTGGGCAACGGGCGACGGTGGGGTCATCTGAAGATCGACCACAGCGAGGTCGGGACCCACGACGAAGATCGCGCCTTGAGCGAGGTTGTTCGTCTCGTTCGACTCGATGATCGCTCCCAGGGCAGCCGCCTGGTCGACATCGAGTTCGACGTTGAGGTAGTAGGCGCCCGAGAAGCGCACGTTGAACGGGCCGGACGCGACATCGCCTTCGTTCGCTACACACAGCGACAGCGTGACGCTGCGGCCTCGTCGAACGGCGGACGATGGGTCCGTAGACACTTGATCGCATGCGACGAGGTCGGGCAATTGCGCCGCCTGAAGCGTCACGGCGGTGACCAACTCGTTGTTCCGCTCGTCGAGCTCGGCAACCTTGCCTACGTCGTTGCACGTCGGTGTGCCGCAGCCCGCATGAGGGTCGACGGCGACGCGGATCTCATACACGCCCGGCGAGAGGCCGAAGGTCGACATCGATCCGACAAACGGCAGTGACGTGCCGGCGCCGAGCGTCACACCCGCACACTGCGCGTCATCTACGCACGGGAAGGGGATCCAGCGCAGCGCGCCCTTGGATCGATAGAAGAATCGCACGTCAACGTCGGAGGCCGCCGAGCGTCCCGAATTGAGCACCGTCGTCGTGACCGTAATCTCGCTAGCCTGGCCCAACTCTACAGGAGAGGATGGGTAGAGGCCGAGACTCCGCGGCATCAGCTCGGGGAGTTCAGCTAACGGCTCGAGGATGGACATCGAACGGACGAGCTCATTGTTATCTTCGTCGGTCTCGTGAAGCAGATCGTGGGGGTCCACAACGACGCGGACCTCGTACGTCCCCGGGGCGTCGACGAAGCCGAGGCGCGCCGCGTTGAGCACGGTCTCCGCCTTGACCTCGCCGAGATAGCTGATCGGACCGACGCTCTGGACGTCAAGCTGCTTCCCATTGACGTAGAACACCACCTGCACAGACTCCGCACTCCCCCGGCCCGTGTTGACCACGGCGGCTGTGAGGGTGACGTCGTCGTTCAGGCGAATCGGCGATCGATCGAACGTCAGGCTCTTCGGCCGTAGTTCGAGCGCCTGGACGGACAGCGTGCCGCTGAGCGTGTTGTTCCGTTCGTCTCGTTCGACGACTTCCTCGTTGCTGTCCACCAGAGCGCGGATCTCGAAGATGCCCGACGGCAGTCCCCCACTGCAACCCAGCGCCCCCGAGACATCGCCCGCTGGCAATCCCTCATCCCCGCACAGCGTGCCGCTCACGAGGACTTGGCCTGACGCTGGCAGGCCGAACTGCGGGATGGTCGCGAAGGCAAGCCCGTTGCGGAGAAGGGTTACGCGGAAGGGGCCGGACGACGCGTCTCCCGCGTTGACCACCATGATCGACACTGTCCAGGGGGCCGTCTCGTCCTCGGGGTCCGTCGGCGTGAAGTTCACCTCGATCGGCTGCAGATCCGGCAGGCCGGCCGGGGACTCGACGACTGTCACGACGACGATGAGTTCGTTGTTGAGTTCATCCGTTTCCTGGATTGCGTTCCCAAGGTCGACGACCGCTCGGATCTCGTAGGTCCCGGGCTCCCAGTTCATCGTTTCGACCGAGAACGCCAACTCTAACTCCCACCCTTCCGCGGGCGCCATGTACGGGGTCTCGATGGCCCCCGGCAGTCGCGCCCATGGGTCTCCCTCTTGTTGCGGGCGGACGTAGAGCCCGGTCTCGAAGTGCTCCGCTGTCCGAGTTCCCGTATTCGCGACGTGCACCACGACATTCAATTGCGTGCCTCGCATTACGAGAGACGGCGGATCCAGGACGATCTCCCGGATGGCGAGCTCGGCGAGGTTTCCCGCGCCAAGGAGCGTCGCTCCCACAGAGAGGCCCAACACCAATATCACGCCCACGACAATCGCTCTCCTGGACATGCCCGTTCCTTCCTCCTTGCGCCTCCGCTGTTGGGCCTTGCCTCCAGCGCGGCTACGGACACCCGCCGCGCACCGTTTCCACGACGTAGAGGTTCCCGTCGCTCGTTCCTGCGTAGAAGAGTTCCACGAATCGCGACACACCGTCGGATTCGCCCACGTACGAGTCCATGACCACTCCGGACCGAATGGATTTCCCGAGGCCGGCGAGCGCGTCCTCGACGAACAGAACCTCACCGCGGTCGCTCAGGATGCGGATCGTGCCCGAAGTCTCCGCGAACGAGACCCGGCCGCGCCGCCGGTCGACCGCGAGGTCGCCCCCGGGACAGGTCAGTGCGGTTCCGGTCCCGCTGTAAGTCCACAGCGGCTGGCCGGACAACGACACCGCGGAAATGCGCCCCGCTCCGCCCTCGCAGAGCGCGGCGTACACGGGATCGGCGGCGGTTTCCGGATACACGGTGAGAGATGCGACGGCGCCGCCGGCGGTCGAGAGATCTGTGCTCCAGCCGCGAGGCATGGCTGTCCCGATCGATCCGAACGATGTGCACGGTGAGAACGCGATGACTCGCCCGGCTGAGGTGCCGACGTAAACGCCCGTCGGCCCCAGGGCGAGCGCCGTGGCCTCGCCGCCAAACCCGCCGACCGAGCAGACCACGGTCTGGGTCGCCGAGGACACGGCGTAGAGCGCCGTGGGGGTGAGGACGTAGATGAGGCTTCCCGACGTGTCCACTGCGAGATCCACCGCGCGCGCTCCGAGCGGGATGCTCGTCGACGTCTCGCCCGTGCGCTTGATGACCGCAACTCCGACATCCGTTCCGACGTACGCAGTGCCCGCGGAGTCGAGGGCGAGCGACGTTGCCGTATTCCCAACGTGGACCGCCGTCCCGATGCGTCCCCCTGAAGACAGCGCGAACCGGTGGAGTGTCCCTGAGGCTGTCGCAACGTACGCCGTCCGGACCGCCGTACCGCGATCAAGAGCGAGCCCCGTGATCTTGGCGGTGTCGTTCAGGCCGACGTCGTACAAGGCTGTCGGCGGGCTGCCACGGGCAAACGCATGAAGGGCGCCGTCGTCAGAGGCTGCGAGGACTATTCCCGAAGCGGTGTCCAAGAGGACGAAGCCCACGGCTCCGCGGTAGGGTCCGCCGATCCGCATGGCGGACAACGCGTCGCGCGCGGTCACGGTCACAGTCAAGTCGGCGGTGTTGTTCGCCTCGTCTTGTTCGGCAACGCGACCCTCCACGTCCACGACGGCGGAAAGCTGAAACGTGCCGGCTGTGTTCGTATTGAGATCGATGTGGAGGATTGTGGATCCTTGGGCAGGAAGACTCACGAGATCCTGGATACCGATCACGGTCCCCGCCTGCCGCAGTTCGACGCGGAAAGCGCCCGCCGCAAGTGCCCCTCGATTGGCGACCGTAAGCTCGGCCGTTGCCGGACACCCGGCGGTTACGAACCCGTCGCGGGCCGACGGCGCGCTTAGAGCCACGGCGAGGTCCGGCCCGTAGGACGACGACGCGCCGCAGTCCACCCGATACGTGGCAGTGGCTGAGTTGTCGGTCTCGACGGCTTCGGTCACTTGGCCGCTCGAGTCAACGACGATCTGGAATGTGTGATCGCCGCAGACCCAGCCGATGGAGCCGAGGCTGATCTCCTGCCGAAGCGTGACCGACTGAGACGGGCCGAGTCCATCGACGCTCGGCTTTGCCAGCGAGAGCGTCGCTCCGTCGGCGCGCACCCAACGAATGTCCACCGAGAACGGCTCCGCGGGCTTGGCGCCGCGGTTGGCCACCGTTGCCACGAGTACCGTGCTCGTCGTGCCCGCCTGCGCGATCGCGGGTTGAAGGCTGAGTGCCTCGACGACCAGGTTAGGTTCTTCTGAGGTGCCGCCTGCGTTCGGCCGCCCGAGAGAGAACGACAGGACCATTTCGTTGTTGGTCTCATCCAGCTCGCGCACCTCGCCGTCCGCGGCGCCAGGAGCCGGCGGATCGACCCAGACGTGGAGCACGTAGCGACCTTCGGGCCAGCCTGCTGTCCAGAACGCGTACTCCACCCAGCGGGACGCTCCGCGCGCCAGTCCTGTCGTCGCCTGGCAGGCGCAGGCCCCTTGCTCCGCTGCCGGAGCGCTCTCGGAGCAGTCAAGTCGTCCGAGAGTCCAGGGAGTCCCGTCGTCGCGGACGACGAGGAACGTCACGGAGAAACGACCGGCGTCGATCGTGCCTCCGTTCCGCACCGACGCCCGCGCGATGACGGACTCGCCCGACGGAATGGGCGATGCCGGACTCAACGTGACCTCGGAGATGTACAGCTCGGCCAGCCGCTCGGCCGGCGGCTGGACGGTGATCGTCGCGCTGATGACGTTGTTCGTCTCGTCGAACTCGGAGACTCTATTGTCGGGATCGACCACGACGCGCAGGGAGTAAGTCCCAGGCACGAGATCCTCCGTGTTGAGGACTCCCTGGGCTCGCATGCGGTCCTCCCGCTCGAGCCCCGGATCTCCCGTTGCGTTGGCGCGGTACGCGAACGTGTCAAACCTCGTCCCGCCGACATAGAAACCCACGGTAAACGCGCCGAGGCTGCGGTCGCCCGTGTTCTCGATCGTCGCGACGACGTTCACGGAATCGCCCTGGCGAATCGAGGCGCTTGAGACTTCGAGCCCGACGGGGTGAAGCTCGGTTCCCTGGACGGAGAACCCGAGGACGATTTCGTTGTTGTGTTCATCCTGTTCAGGGATTGCGTTTCCGTCGTCAACGACGATTCGGAGCTCGTAGCTTCCTGGGATGAGGTCGAGTGCGTTGGGGTTCGCATCAATCGTCGCCTCGACGGTGTCTGTGCTTGAATCCTCGTCGATCCCGAGGCGCTGGATCGTGCGGGTGACGAGTGGCGTCCACGATGTCGCCTCTGCAGCCCGGTAGGAGAACGCGACGGCGATTCCCGCCGCACCGCTCGACGGGGCCACTCCGCCGCCGCGGTTGGCGACGAGCACTTCGATGTCGACGTCGTCGTCCCAGTTCAGCGGCATCGGCCGACTGAACGACGCGGCGATCGGCAGGAGATCGGGAAGTTCGAGCGTCGACGGGCGCACACTGAGCGCGACGTCGAGCGCGTTGTTCGTTGGATCGGCATCAGCGATGCCGTAGGCATCCTCGACCCACACCCGGACGGCGTAGGTCGTGGCACAGGACACCATGCGGTCGGCATCAGCGGACGAGAGAACGGCCATCGACGACGTTCCGATCGCGCCGTCGCGTGCGCCGGAGGTTGTCAAGAGGAGACGAAGGGGCAGCCCGGTGGAAAGGGCGGCGTTGACGTCGACGCGGCGATCCCTTTCCAGGCCTGCGATCTGCGTCTCGGCGAAGAGGATCCACGCGTTACTCGGCACCGCGTCGGCGAGGGCGGCGAGCCCGGTCGCTTGCGGACTTCTGGTGCCTTGCGGGTCGGGCACGAACTCCCACGGCGTGAGCCCCTTGGCGTTGGCGGAGTCCGACGGCGCGATGGACCATCGCTCCCCGGTGCATTCATCAACGCAGTAGACGGGGAAGAGGGCGAACCCGACGTGGAATGGACCCGCGGCGGCCTGCCCGGTGTTCATGACACCCGCCGTGATCGTGACGGTCTCACCCCACAACATGGGAGGCGTCGGCGTGACCTCCGCACTCACCGGGTGCAGCTCCGCCGTGGGTGGCAGAATCTCGAGCGACGCTGTGAGGCGGTTGTTGGACTCACTCTCTTCGGGAATGACCCCGGCGGGGTCGACAACAACGGTGATCTCGTACGCGCCCGGGGCGAGATCGGTTGTTGGAATCGTCGCAACGAACTGGAGAGCAAAGGGTCCGTCCCCCGCGGGAAAGACGCCAAGGCTCGTGCCGCACGGCTCTTCACGGTCGCGACGGCGCCACGTGATCTCGACCTGGGCATCAACCTCAAGCGGCGGCCCCGACCGCTCAACGATCGCCGAGGCTGTGACCGCTTCGCCGCTCACGACGGACGTTGCGGGTTCGAGGAAGATCTGGGAGACGCGCAGGTCGACGAGCGATTCCTGGCCTCCGATCGACGGACCCACGGCCACCCACAAGAGACCCCCACAGAAGAGAAGCACTGCGCAACGCCAACGGCCTGCCAGCATCCCCGCCCCCTTGCTCCTTTGCTTCGGCTCCTCTTCGTTTCGTTCGGTCCTACGCCGACTACTCGAACTGACTCAAATCAAACGCGTACAAGTGCCCATCCGA
>JAPLGD010000107.1 GCA_026390345.1 Candidatus Bipolaricaulota bacterium
GGGGCGGACCTCGGCCGATCTGCTCTGAATGCGCCAACCGGCCTGCAGGTTCCCGCTCAGCCGTAGGTTGACCCACGGAAGCGGGCATGACATTCTGAGCATCGAAAGTAACCCCAAGGAGGTTACTTCGATGGCGCGGACTATCACAGAGCGTGGCCTGAAGGAGTTCCTCTCCTTGACGCAGGGTTATGTCCTGGAGCGTCTTGCGATCACGCATCGAGGCGACGCTCTCAGAACCTGAGCCCAGACACTGCGTGGCCACATGTGCGCCAGCGCGTCGCGAGCTTGCATAGTAGCAGGCGTTCAGCGTCTACTTCAGTCATGGCAAACCATGTATCCGATTCCTCCGCGCAGCGCGCCGCCGAGCCATTTCTCATTGGAGCCCTTGAGCACGAGCTTGGCATCCTCTTCGTGCCTGGCCGCCCCGAGGGGGGCAGCGCTCCCGGCGTGAAGCTGGATGGGTTCTCCTCTGAGCATCGAGTGCTTGCGGAGGCCTACGCGCGGCATGGTGTGTTGAAGCCTGCCCAGCGACACAAGGTCGCCACCGACATCCTGAAGATGATCTACGTCGAACGAGTCCTCGGAGGCACGTGGCGGAAGTGCCTCTGCTTCGCTGACGAGGCGGCAGCCCAGTCCGTTCAGGGAGACGGGTGGCTGGCGCAGACCGTCCGCACATTCGGCGTCGAGGTGCGGGTCTATCCGCTGCCGGCGGACGTGCGCGACGCGGTCATCGCCGCGCAGAAGCGGCAGGTGATGGTCAACCCATCGCTCTGACCCCAGGGTCCCACGTCAACCTGACGGCCAGAAGGTAGACTGCGAAAGAGGGCGCACGTACCGCAGGCTACGCGCAAGGCGTTGGGAGGGCGCGAGAACTGCGAGGAGCTATGACTACGAATCTGCTCGTCAAGATCCTGGTGACGGTTGGCAGTGCTGCATCTGTTGGCTTTGGAGTCTGGCACTTCTTCGTGCCCATGTGGTGGAAGTGGTATTCGTACATCGATCGCAGCGCGACGGAGCTCGTACTGGCCGTTCGGGCCATCAACGTGTTCTTCTCTCTGTCGCTCGTGTTGTTCGGGGTCGTGAACGTGCTGCTGGTCTACGGGGGCAGGTCCAGCAGGTACTCGATCGTCGTCGTGCTTGCTGCGACGTGCGTCTTGTGGATGACGAGGGTGGTGTTCCAGCTGGTCTATCCACAGGGTTCAGCCAGTCCTGTTCTCCAGTATGGGATGTTGTCAGCATTCATCGTCGTCTTGTTGTGCTACGTCGCTTCGCTCGTCATCGTGGCGTTGGGAAAGCCTCTCGCCTCGCACGACGGAACCATCGCCATTGCCCCGCATGCGGCATACTCGTCGTAGTCTAGTGGGCGGCGAGAAGTGAGGAGGACGCAATGAAGGCCATCGTCTACGAGAGGTATGGATCCCCCGATGTTCTGGAGCTCCGAGATGTCGACAAGCCGAGCGTTACCGATGACGGCGTCCTGGTGCGCATCCGCGCGGCGTCGACGAATCCCTACGACTGGCACTTCATGCGGGGCAAGCCGTACTTCACGCGGCTGATGTTCGGCCTCCTCAAGCCGAAGGCCCACAGCTTGGGCGCGGACCTGGCCGGCGAGGTCGAGGCAGTCGGCAAGGATGTGACGCGGTTCCGTCCGGGCGACGCGGTCTTCGGCGAGGGCGCAGGGGCGTTCGCCGAGTACGCGTGCGTTCCGGAGCGCTGGCTGGCGAAGAAGCCGGCGAACCTGTCGTTCGAGCAGGCGGCCGCGGTGCCGATGGCGGGGATGACGGCCCTGCAAGGCTTGCGCGACAGCGGGAAGATCCAGGCCGGCCAGAAGGTGCTGATCCTCGGCGCGTCGGGCGGCGTGGGCACCTTTGCCGCACGGTGGGAAGTCGATCGCTCCGCGCGTGCCGGCGCGTGCTCGGTCCCAAGGCGGTCTACGTCCATGTCGGCGGACGCATGGCCCGTGTCCTGGCGCTACCGATCGTTGCACCGTTCGTGAGCCAGACCCTGGCGCAGCTCATCGCGAAGCGCAACAAGGACGATCTCGAGATCCTGACGGGCCTCATCGAGGCTGGGAAGGTCACGCCCGTCATCGACCGGACCTACAAGCTGAGTGAGGTTCCCGAAGCCATCCGCTATCTCGAGGAAGGCCACGCCCGCGGCAAGGTCGTCATCACGGTGTGATCCGCAAGCCGGCTTGATTCGAAGGCCTAGGGTAGGGCATTTCCACGCTTGCAGGCGAGGACTTGACATCGGGTGCTTGTAGTTGTATACTACAAATGTTCGCTATGACAAAGAAAGAACTGCATCGAGACAAGTACGGCACGTCGAAGGCCCGCGTGGGCAGGATCCAGGATCTTGTCTGCCAACTCGGCCGGCTCCTCGAGGGCTACGACGAGATGTGCCTCGCGAGCCTCGACATCACCGTGTCGCAGGGGTACACGATCATGGCCCTGCCGCAGGACGGGGACGTCGGAATGAGCGCACTCGGAGAAGCTCTCGGGGTCGCTCCGAGCACGGCGACGCGGATGGTCGATCAGCTCGTGAGCAAGCGCTTGGTGGAGAGGCGGAGCGCGCCCAAGGATCGCCGCGCGGTTCGGATTGCTCTGACCGAGAAGGGACAGCGGTTGCGGCAGGAGCTCGGGAAGGCAACGGCATCGTGCTTCCTCGGCGCACTGGACGGAATCTCCGCGTCGCGGCAGATGGCGACGATCGAAGCGCTCGAGCTCGTCAATGCGAGCTTGGGCGAGTTCCTCGAGACCGGGAGCTGCACGGCCTGCAAGGGAGGATCCCCCGCAGGGGGAGCCCCAAATGGGGGAACCCCGTGAGAAGCACCTGAGGTGGCGACTTCTCTTTTGCGTAGGTTGTTGCGTAGTACAAAGGTTGCAGAGACGAATCACAGGAAGCATAGGAGGAGAGACGAATGAGAGACATCGAACGACGGAGTGGCCTCTACGAGGCGCTGGCATGGAGCGCGCTGTTCCTCTGGGTCGGCATTGCTAGCCTTGTCCCCGATCTACCGGCGGGGGCGGGACTCTTTGGCGTTGGCGGGATTCTCCTTGTCCTGAACTTGGCGCGACGCATGTCTGGGATCCCGGTGAACCGGTTCACCGCGATCTTGGGAGCGGTCGCGGCCGCTCTAGGGGCGACGATCTTCGTATGGCGGCAGTGGTTTGCGATGCCGCCCGTGGACCTGGGGTTCTTCCCGACGCTCTTCCTCGGGCTCGGTGTTGTCATCCTGGCATACACCGCGGCCAACTGGCGGCGGGCTGGTTCGGACGAAGCACACGAGCAGGGGTAGGCCGAGGGTGTGGCCTGCTCGGCGGGGGTAGCTCTCTGCGAGCTGCTTGCAGCGGGCAGGCCGCCCTATCCACAATTTCCACACAGCGCCCCGTGTACGATACGCCTCATCTCCTCGAATGGGGTGGAATCATGCGGAGTCGGCTGGCTGTGGTCCTCGTCTGCGTGGCGGTTCTCACTCTGGGCGCCTGTGCTCCCGGCGGCGGAAGCGACAACGTCGCGCCGCGGACGCTCGACGAAGTACTCGCGAGCCTGCAAGGGCTTCCGTTCCGCGAGTTCCTCGACGCGTCGTACAAGGAGATGCTGCTTCGGAACCCGGAGAACGTGACAAGCCTCGGGCTCTCGGCGGCGTTCGGGATGCGGAACGACAAGCTGACCGACGTGTCGCCGGAGTTCATCCTCGAGAACTACGCCCTCCACCACGGAATCCTCGACCTCTTGCACACCTACGACCGCGCGGCGCAGAGCGAGGTAGACAGGCTGTCGTACGACATCTATGGGTGGTACCTCGACGACTGGATCCGCGGCGAGCCCTACGCGTTCCACGACTACCCGATCTCGGGGCTCGGCCTCATGGGCTGGAGCACGGACGCGTCGCTCGTGGCGCTGTTCACCGACGACCACCCGCTCGTCACGAAGGAGAACCTGGACGACTACGTGACTCGCCTGTCGCTTGTGAACGGCAAGATGATAGAGCTCGTCGAGGCGCTCAAGTACCGCGAGGAGCGAGGGATCTTCCCTGCCCGCTTCACGGTCGACATGGCGACGTCGCGCATACGCCAGTACCTTGGCGCCTCGCAGTCCGGACCGGTGCCGGAGGCCAAGGTCCGCGTCGAGGGGACGATCATCTGGACGTCGTTCCGCGACCGGCTTGCCGCGATGCAGGGGCTGTCGGACAAGGAGCGAAACGACGCCTACGCCGCGGTGCGCGAAGGCGTTCAGAAGTCGTTCATCCCCGGGTATGTCGCGCTCCTGAAGCACCTGGAAGGGATCCGCTCGAAGGCCCCCGAGGTCGGCGGGGCGACGACGCTCCCCGATGGCGAGGCGTACTACGCCTTCAAGCTGCGCGACCAGACGACCCTCGACCGCTCGGCGGAGGAGACTCGCGAGATCGGCCTGGTCGAGGTCAGTCGCATCCAGGCGGAGATGCGGGAGAAGTACGCAGCGCTCGGCCTCGCGCCGGACCAGCCGATGCTCGACCTGCGCCGAGCGGCGAACGCCGACCAACCGACGTGCGACCTATCGTCGTCGGAAGGGCAGCAGGCCTACCTCGCAGAGAACGAGCGCGTGCTCGCGTTGGCGAACGCGGCGATCGCGACGGTGTGCAGCCTAACGCCGAAGTACCCGCTCGAAGTCCGCGCCGCGCCTCCCGGATCGGGGAGTTGCTACTTCGCGCCGGGGGCGATCGACGGGTCGCGGCCGGGCGTGTACTACGTCAACATGGACGGCGGGGTCACCGACCTCACGTCCGTCCCCGTCGTGGCCTACCACGAGGGCGTTCCCGGCCACTACTTCCAGATGACGATCGCCGCGGGACTCGACCTGCCGCTCTTCCGGCGCTGCGAGGCGCCGCAGGCGTTCCTCGAGGGGTGGGCCCTCTACTCGGAGGGGCTGGCGGTTGAGATGGGGCTCTACGGAACCGCTCTCCAGGACCTTGCGCGCCTTGACCTGGAGCTGCAGCGCGCGTGCCGCGTTGTCATGGATACGGGGATCCACTCTCTCGGGTGGTCGGCGGCAGAGGCTGCCGCGTACTACGAGACCGAGCGGGGCGCCCCGGCGGGGTCGCAGTTCTGGAGCATGGCCCGCTACGTCGGGTTCCCGGCGCAGGGGCTGTCGTACATGATCGGCATGCTCGAGTTTGTCGCGCTGCGCGAGAAGGTGGAAGCTGGGCTGGGCGATCGATTCAGCCTGATCGAGTTCCACGACCTCGTCATCGGGAACGGTGCGATGCCCTTCCCGGTCCTCGAGCGGCTGGTCGACGAGTACATCGCGCGCAAGCTGGCCGGCTAGTTCGGGGGACACATACCTTATCTCCGGGCGAAGCACCGGCCGCGGCGCCGGCTTCTAGGAGCGGGGCAGCTTCTGGAGTCGCTTCTCGATCAGGTGTCGCACCTTCTCGTACGACGGCGGCGGACCGGTGCGAACCGCTTTGCCGTCAATGAACAGGGCGTCGGAGATGCCCCACTCGAGGAACGTGTCTCGGTTCGAAGTATCGAACTCCTGGAACGTGATGCGGTCGCCGAACGTCGCGGCCGCGCGCTTTGCCCTCTCGTAGACCAGGTTCTGTGCCGGGCACCAACCGTTCTTGAACGACGTGACGGTGACTCGCCCCGGGGTTCCTTGCGGCTTCTTCCGCGGCCGGACCCACTCCGGCGCGACGGCGTCCTGGCTAAAGGGCTTCCACAAGAGAATCTGGCCGCCCTGGTTGTCGACCTTCCGGTACCCGTGCTTCCGGAACCACGAGGCCTTCATCCAGAATGGGAGTGAGATACCCCACGCGAC
>JAPLGD010000117.1 GCA_026390345.1 Candidatus Bipolaricaulota bacterium
CGCCTACGCAGCCCGCGAGGCACGCCAAGCGCTGCGGCGCGGCCTCCACGTCATGCTCTTCTCCGACAACGTCTCCGTCGAGGACGAGATCGCCCTGAAGGACGAAGCGAAGGCCCGCGGATTGCTCCTCATGGGTCCCGATTGCGGCACCGCCATCCTGAACGGCGTTCCCGTTGGGTTCGCTAACGTCGTCCGACGCGGTTCCATCGGCATCGTCGGGGCTTCGGGCACCGGCATCCAGGAGGTCTCCTCGCTCATCGACCGGCTCGGGAGCGGCGTCTCCCAGGCGATCGGCACCGGCGGGCGAGACCTCTCGGAGCCCGTGGCCGCGCGATCGACCCTGGCGGCGATCGACGCCCTGGCCGACGATCCCGAGACCGCGGTTCTCGTAGTCATATCCAAGGCGCCGAGCCCCGCGGTCGCGGACCTCGTCCTCGCCCGTCTGCTCAAGGGGAGCAAGCCGGCGGTCGTTCAGTTCGTCGCGGCGGCGCCGCGGAAGCCGGAGCGAAACATCACCTTCGCGCCGACCCTCGACGAGGCGGCGCGCCTTGCGTGCCAACACGCCGGCCTCGGCATCCCCGAGAGTGCGAGCCCCCCCGCGGTATCCGCCGTCGTCCCCCGTCCGGAGCATCGCTCGGTTCAGGGCTTCTTCTGCGGCGGGACGCTCTGCCAGGAGGCGTGGGGCATCCTCCGCGCCGCCGGGCTCGACGTCCGGTCGAACGTCGCCGCGGACAAGCGCTTCCGCGTCAGCGCCGAAGCGGCCGCGAGCGGCCCCACCACGGGCGGCCCCGCCATAGGCGGCCACGTCCTCTGGGACCTCGGCGACGACGCGTTCACGGTGGGCCGCCCCCACCCGATGATCGAGCCGGACCTCCGCGACCGGTATGTGGCCGCTGCCGGCGCGGACCCGTCCGTCGCCGTCGTCTTGGCGGACTGCGTCCTCGGCTACGGCGCGCACCCCGACCCTGCCGGAAGCCTCGCGCGGGCCGCCGAGGAGGCTCGCGCCACGGCTCGGAAAGGGAAACGCCCGCTCCTCGTTGTGGCTTCCGTCACCGGTACGGCCCGCGACCCTCAAGGCTACGACGCGCAACGACGGAAGCTTGAAGCCGCCGGGGTCATCGTCGCCGAGACGAACGCCCTCGCGGCGCGATGCGCGGCCGAGATCGTCCAAGGAGGCGCCCAATGAAGCGGAAGCCGAACGAGCGGGCTCGCGACCTCTTCGCGAGCGAGCTTCGCGTCGCGAATTTGGGACTCGCATCGTTCGCCCAGGCACTGCGCGCCGCCGGTTGCCCCGTCGTCGACGTCGATTGGCGGCCCCCGGCAGGCGGCGATCCCGAGCTGGCGCGCCTGCTCGACGGGTTGCGCGCCGAGAGCGGCGACGGCTGGATCGCCCAGGTCGAGCGCGCCAACCAAGCCGCCGTCGAGCGGCTCCTCGCGGCGCAGCCCACGCTGATCGGAATCGGCGCCGCCCAGGACGTGATCCCCGGGATGACGCCGGACACGATTCTCCACGCCGGACCTCCCGTGGCGTGGGAACGCATGTGCGGGCCCATGCGCGGCGCCGTCATCGGCGGACTCCTGTACGAAGGCCTCGCTGCCTCCCCCGAGGACGCCGAACGCCTCGCCGCGTCTAACGGAATCCGCTTCGACCCGTGTCACCACCACCAGGCCGTCGGTCCGATGGCCGGCGTCATCACGGCGACGATGCCCGTCTGGATCGTCGAGAACGTCGCGTTCGGCAATCGCGCCTTCGCCACCCTGAACGAGGGCCTCGGCAAGGTCCTCCGCTACGGCGCGTACTCCGACGAGGTCATCGACCGACTCGTGTGGATGCGCGACGTCCTCGCGCCGATCCTCGCTAAGGCGTTGCGGAAGCACGGGCCGCTCGATCTCCGAACCCTCATCGCCCAGGCGCTCCAGATGGGCGACGAGGGCCACAACCGCAACCGTGCCGCGACGTCCCTCTTCATCCGAGAGCTCGCCCCGCACCTCGCGCGGCTTGCCGAGCCGGGCGACGCCGTCGCCCGCATCTTCGAGTTCCTGAACGGCAACGACCACTTCACGCTGAATCTCTCGATGGCGGCGGGAAAGTGCTCGCTCGACGCCGCGGCCGATGTGCCCGGTAGCTCGCTCGTCGCGGTCATGGCGCGGAACGGCACCGAGTTCGGCATCCGCGTCTCCGGCACCGGCGATCGTTGGTTCACGGCGCCGGCACCGAAGGTGGCAGGCCTCTACCTCCCTGGCTTCTCCGAGGCCGATGCCGCCCCGGACATCGGCGACTCCGCAATCACCGAGACCGCCGGGTATGGCGGGTTCGCCATGGCCGCCGCGCCCGCCATCGTTCAGTTCGTCGGCGGGAGCCCCGAGCGCGCGCTCGAGACCACGCGCCGAATGCGCCGCATCACCCTCGCCGAGAGCCCCGCGTACCGGATTCCCGCCCTCGGCTTCGCCGGCACACCCACCGGGATCGATGTCCTCAAGGTCATCGACACCGGCATCCTTCCCGCCATCAACACCGGCATTGCGCACAAGGAGCCCGGCGTCGGCATGGTCGGCGCCGGCCTCGTCGAGCCCCCGTTCGAGTGCTTCGCCCAGGGCGCTCGCGCCCTGGCTGAGACTCTTCGCGCGTCGGAGGTCCAGCCATGACCCCGCTCCCGCGCGACGGGGCGAGCACGATGGCCGCGCCGAGAGGGGGCAGGAGTTCCCGGGCGATGCTCTCACGGGAACTCCCCAGCTGCTCGACAACGACGACCGTCGAGCAGCCCCTTGCCGAGACGCTGAACAAGAGTGAAGAATGACCCGCAGAGCGCGCAGAGAACGACAGATTGGCCTTACGAACCCAATGAACTCAACGAACCCTACGAATCCTTCCGCCGAACTGCGCACCGCGCACTGCGAACTCCCCAAGGAGGTAACCCGATGAGATTCATCGATCTGACCATTCCACTTTCGATCGCCACCCCACCGTGGCCGACGTACGAGCCGCTGCAGGTCAAGTATTTCAAGCGCCTCGCGCCGAACGGCGCCAACGGCCAGCTCGTCACCCACTCGAACCACGTCGGCACGCACCTCGACGGCGAGATCCACTTCTACACGCCGGGGAAG
>JAPLGD010000019.1 GCA_026390345.1 Candidatus Bipolaricaulota bacterium
CCGCATCGCGGAGCTGCTCGAGCAAGAGCCCGACGTCGCCGAGCGGCCCGATGCCGTCGAGCTACCAGGCCGCGCCCAAGGCGCGATCCGCTTCGAGAACGTGAGCTTCCGCTACAGCACCGGTGACATGGTGCTCGAGGGAATCAACCTTGACGTAGCGCCGGGGTCCGTCGTCGCCCTCGTCGGCCCGACGGGGGTCGGGAAGACGACCCTCTCCATGCTCATCCCGCGCTTCTACGACGTGTGCGACGGGGCGATCACCCTCGACGGCCACGACGTCCGCGACCTCACGCTCGAGAGCCTGCGCCAGCAGACGAGCCTCGTGCTCCAGGAGGTCTTCCTCTTCCACGGCACCGTGCGCGAGAACGTCCTGTTTGGGCGCCCGGGCGCGACCGACGAGGAGATGATCAACGCCGCACGCGTCGCGAACGCCCACCTGTTCATCATGGAGCTTTCCGAGGGATACGACACTTTGATCGGCGAGCGCGGCGTCAAGCTCTCCGGCGGGCAGCGTCAGCGCCTCGCCATCGCGCGCGCCGTCCTGAAGGACGCCCCGATCCTCATTCTCGACGAGGCAACCTCGTCCGTCGACACGGAAACGGAACTCCTGATCCAGCAGGCGCTCGAGCGCCTCATGCGCGGCCGCACGACGGTCGTCATCGCCCATCGCCTCTCGACCATCCGCAGCGCTGACAAGATCGTCGTCCTCCAGGAGGGCCACATCGTTGAGGAGGGCACGCACCGGGAGCTCATGGCCCGCAACGGCCTGTACCGGCACCTGAACCGGGTGCAAACGCAGGACAGCGCGTGGGAGGAGTCGCTCCAGGAAGGGCAGTAGCCGCCAGCTCGCCGGACGCGACTAGCCGCGCAGGTACAGGTAGAGGATGAGGACAACGGCCGTCACGGCGAGGAACGCAACCGCAAGGCCCAATTCGACCCCGGACTGCCAGGTTCGCCGCGACGTTGTCACCGAGTGACTTCGGAGTCCCAGACTAACGATCCGGAACCCAAACCCCCATTCGACAAGGCTGATGACGAACCACGACGCCGCGGCGATCACGCCGGAGGCGCGAATCCCGAGCGGCCAGACCCCCTTGAACATGCCGTTCACGATGAACCACACGACGAGGAGCGCCAGAATCAGGATTGCCGTGCCGGCGCCGCACGCCGCCATCGCCACCTTGCGCCCCGCCGGAGCGGACGCGCCCGCTCGATCCGCGGCCGGCGCTCGGCGATAGAGAAGCGACCGAGCCGATTCGAGCGCGAGCACGGCGGCCAAGTATCCGAAGAGCAGCCAGAGGTCGGAAGTCATGTTCGAGGGTCCTCCCGTTCCTCCGATTCTACACGCCGGTGGCGAGTCCCGCGGTTCTCCTGCTCTTCCGCGCATGGGATGCAGAGGAGCCGCCCACCAACCGTCTGCAGCCGGGTCTCCATCACCGGCTCGCCGCAGCCGACGCATAGCGCCGACCGATAGAGCCGCGCCGTCGGCGGCTCGTCGATCGTCACCTCGCGACACGAGACCACCTCGGCTTCCGGCGCCCCGAGGATCCAGCGGATCCGAGCCTCTCGGTCGTCGCGGAGCCCCTCGGGCATGCCTCGCCGATGCCCTATGACACGAACGCCGCGGCCTGTCTTGCGCGAGAAGAACGTGTAGACCTGCTTGCCGTAGTCGTGGAAGACGAGGTTCCCCTTCCCGAAGCTACAGCCGGCCACGACCTGCACGGCGTCCACGCCGCAGGCGTCGTTCTCGACGATTGCCACCAGCTCTTCGTCCCCAGCCCTCGCTGCGCCAAGCATAGCGAAGGCCGCCGTCGTCATCCGGTACCCGATCGCAAGCCCCGGGCAGCTGTGGCCGTGGAACCGCACGGCGTCTTCGTAGGTCGATGTACCCATCGCTCTCCTCCGGCGTCAGGCAACGATCTCGTTCAAGCCCTCAACCAGGCGGTGGAGTTCCTCATCTGCGAGTGTCGCGATCAAGTCTTCGATCCTGTCCGTGGACAGCGTTCGCACCTGGCTAATCTTCACCCACGATGGCTTCAGCATGTCGGCTGCGCGTAGTTCGAGTGTCAGTGGGAACCCGGCCTGCTGCGGCTGGCTTGTGACCGCCATGACGATTGCGGTCCCGGATCGCTCATTAAACACGTCGTGACTCACGATCACGACCGGGCGCCTTCCTCCCTGTTCGCTGCCGCGAACCGGATTCAGATCTGCCCAGCGAATCTCACCGCGCCGAATCCGCCTCACGCGTCCGGCTCCTCGAACATGCCTTCCTCAGCCATCGCTTGCTCTGCACTTCTGTCAAGCTTCGCGCACTCCCTAGCAAGCCGCGTCCGCTCAAGGCGCGCAAGCTTCTCTGCAACGGCTTCTTGGATCGCCCCGCTTCGACTCGCAAACACGCGGTCGGCGACGAGGCGGTCAAGTCGCTCCAGCGTACCCTTCTCAAGACTCACCGCAACCTTTGACGTTTTCATAGAGCACCACCGGTATGACCATACATCATACCGTTCGCGAGGTCAACGCCACTGAGCAGTCTGGATGCTCATGCTTGGGAGTCACATCGTTGCCCCAAGTCTCGCCGCCACTTGCGGCCCCCTATCGCAGGGAGACGAACTCCCGGGTGTCAAGCGGCTCGGGTTTCGTCGCGTCGCGGACGAGCGACAGCGCACTGCTCGGGCACTTCGAGACGCACACACCGCATCCCATGCAGCGCCCCTCGTCGACGCGGACGGCCTTCTCTCCCATCTCGAGCGCGCCGAACGGGCACGCCTTGACGCACGCACCGCAGCGGATGCAAGACTGAGCCGCCACGTGGCTCACGTAGCCGGATGACGCAAGCATCGGCGTCCCGTGCCGGAACGCCTGCATCGCCCCGCAGCAGCAGGAGCAGCAGTTGCAGATCGCGTAGAACCGACCGAGCATCGCGTCCTTGAAGAAGGCATGGTGCACGTGGCCGCGCTCATGCTCCGCCCGCAGGATGTCGACCGCCTCGGCCTGCGTGATCCACCGCGACCGCCTCGGATTGTGCTCGGCGATGAGCCCCGCGAACGGCTCCCCCACGATCAGGCACACGTCGAGCGGAAGGCATGGCTTCTCCCTCGCAGCGCGGCACGGGCACTCAAGCGCCACGATGTGGTCAGGGTGCTTGAGCACGATGTCGCGGGCGACGGGATACGGAATCACCTGCTCCAGCCCACGCAGATCGATACCCACGTCGAGCGCAACCAGCCGCTCCGCCGCGTCGAGCGGCATCACCTTCCCGTGGTAGCGGTCAGCGAACGCGTTTCTTTCTGGATCCGCGCTGGGCTTCCTGCGGCTCGTCGCCCACGCGCCAAGGCGCACGAGCGGGCGCAAGACGAGTGGCGCCGGCTTGGCGCCCGTCGCCGCGCCGATGTAGAGGTACGGCCAGCGGGAGTAGACGTAGCCGTGCACGAAGTCGAGGAGCGAGTAGCCCTCCGTTCTTCGCCCCTCGCGATAGAACGCCCGCGTCGACGGGCGGAGGATGCTCAGTCTCCACCCCCCTGATCGCCGCTCGGCCATCTCGCTCACCTCCGGTCCATGGGCACGAACGCGGAGTCGTCCACCGGTGCTCCGAACTCCTCTTTGGCGATCTTGAGCAAGAGCTTCCGGTGGCAGGGCTTGTCGTTTCCTTCGTAGCAGATGAGGAAGACGTCGTGCGTTCTCGCACGCTCGGCCAGTTCCTTCAGCCGCTCCGCCGCCTCCGGGTTCGCCGCGATCTCTGCGCGGAACCGCGCCTCGTAGTCCGATTTGGCCCACGCGAAGTGGTACGCCGTCGGGTACCCCTCACCGGGAGTGAACTTCGCTTTCCACTCGTTGAACTCGTCGAGAAGCTCCTTCGACGGCGCGAGCTCGTCGTCCCCGCGCCCGTGCATCACGAGCACGTACTCGGCGTTTCTCGGAAGCTTGTCCTTCATGCTCAGGTACGTTTGCCGTAGCGCCATGCCTGGCCCTTTCTCGCGCCCTGCGCCGCGGAACGAAGAAGGTCACGTCCCCGCGGCGCTAGGGTCTCTTCTTCAGGTCTTCAGCTACTCGCCCGAGTCCTCCACGACCTGCGGTGCCTCGATCCTCACGTCGCTGTTCACGTCGAAGAGGTCCATGGACCAGAGCGCCGTACCCTTGTATCCCTTCTCATCGACGCCCTTCGCCGTGAAGCGGTAGCGAACCGGGTATCCGGCTTCGGCGATCCAGACATCTCCTGAGGCGTCCTCGACCTTGACGTCCTCGTTCTCGACCCAATCGCGGTACGTCGACGCGTAGTGTCGTGCACGAATCCCGTTCACCGTCTCGGTTCCCACGTACGTGGCCGTCGTTCCGACGCCTCCCGCCAACTCGCCCCAACTTGTCGCCGGCGCGAACATGAGAACGACCTGGGTCATGGCGTCCGCGACCATCGCGGGAATGGGCGTCCACTTGTCCCCCTCTCGCATCCATGCCTCATCGCCGACGCGGATGACGCTGAACTCCTCGCCCGACCCGAGATCCTTCCAAGCCGCCATCCGGCGGTCAGGTCCTGCGAAGGCGCCGCTCATCTCGATCGATCCCGATTCCGGCTTCCCTTCGACCTCGTCGGTGAACGAGAACACGGTGACGTACCGGTAGCTCGCGAGGTCTGCCAACGCGTTCGGGGACTGCGCGAACAGGTCGTCCGGCGCTCCTGCGCCCTGGGCGGATTGCACTGTCTGCGGAGTCGACTCAGGGACAGGAGTTGCGACCGGTGCCGTCGAGACGACGCCTCTCGGCGCGGGTGTGCCTTCCGCCTGCTCTGCCGACGACACGGCGGGGGCGGAGGGCGTCGCGCCGGGCTCGGTTGTCGCAGGGGGAGGGACTGACTCGCTCAGTGTCTCTGCTTCCGTCTGCACGGGCGTCGAACCCGAAACAGGTGGAGAGGGAGGAAGCGAGCTCGCCGTGGCAGGCGCCGTCTGGGGAGCCGCAGGCTCGAGAGCCATAGGCTCGAGAGCTACAGGCTCAGGTGCCGCAGGCTGAAGTACCCCAGTCTGAGGTGCTGCAGTCGCCGGAGCTTCGGGCGCGGGCGCCGTGGCTGCAGGGGTCTGCACCGCGACGGGCGGCAGCGGGGGAACGACCGACGGTGTGGACGATGTCGTCGGCGCCGCGGGCAGGGCGGCGGAGGGCGTGGACGGAGCTGCCGGCAGAGCGGGGGGCGGCGACGCTGGGGCCGTCGCTGTGCTTGTGGCGGGCCCCGCAGGGGGCGTCGGCGTGGACGGAGCTGCCGCAGGGGGCGTCGGCGTGGGCGGCGTCGGAGCCACCGTGACAGGAGAAGCCCCCGCAGGCGCCGTGCCCGGAGCGGGAGGCGTCGTCGCAGAGGCCCCGGACGTCGGCTTGGTCGGAGCGGGCGCCGCCGGCGCGGGCGCTACTGCCGTAGGAGTCTTGCTCGTAGCTGTGGTGCTCGTCGGCGCTGGCACCGTCGCAGGCTTCCGATTCGACGTGCAGGCGACGGCGGCGAGCAGAAGCGCCAACACGAGGACCGCGAGCGCCAAGACTGCAAAGATCCGAGTTCTTCGCGTCATCTCTACCCCCTCTTCTCTCCGCGACGGCGGAGAGTCGCACCGCTCTCCACGCGGAACCTGAGAGCGAACCTACTCTAGCGGCATTGCCCCGCCCGCGGCAACGCCCGCCTGCCGGCGGGTAGGGGAACCCTCGCCGATTGTGTACCCTGACCCCATGCAGAAGCGTGTCCTCGTGCTCGACAACTCGGTCGATCGAGCTACCTATCACCCAGTCGACGAGTGGTCGCG
>JAPLGD010000040.1 GCA_026390345.1 Candidatus Bipolaricaulota bacterium
GGGTTCTTCGCGAACCGCTTCCTCCTGTTTGGTTTCGCCTTCGAGCTTGCGCTGATCGTCTGCATGATCTACCTCCCGCCGTTCCAGGCCCTGTTCGAGGAAGGTCCGCTGCCGCTCAAGTACTGGGGATTCCTGTTCCTCTATCCACCGATCATGTTCCTCGCGGAGGAGGGACGGAAGGTGTTTGTGCGCCGGATCGAACGGAAGCGAAGTGCGGCGCGGACGTTGCCGGAGGTGACCCGTGCGTAGATGGAGCGGACAGGATGTGCGATGGACTGGTTGTCTAGGCCAAGCGCACGGTAGGATGGGGACGCTCGTTTCCGGCGGTCGGAGGACGCCCGCGCGAGCGGGAACGAGACCCATGCAGTACCCTAGCGGGGAACGGGCGCGCCGTCCGAGGTAGGAGGACGCTATGAGAGTCATCATTGTCGGCTGTGGGCGAATGGGGTCGGAATTGGCCCATCAGCTCATTGAGGACGGCCAAGACGTGACCATGGTCGACGTGGACCCTCGAGCCTTCGACCGGCTGGGACCGTCGTTCCGGGGCAAGACCGTGGCCGGATCCGGCCTCGACCGCGACGTCCTCGCCCGCGCCGGCGCCGAGCAGGCCGACGCGTTGGCCGCCGTGACGGCAAAAGACAACCGGAACATCATCATCGCGCGCGTGGCCCGGAACACATTCAACGTCCCGAAGATCGTCGCCCGCCTGTACGATCCGCGGCGCGCCGAGATCTACCAGCGGCTCGGGTTGCAGACCGTGTCCTCGACCGCGTGGGGAGCGAGCCGCATCATGCAGCTCCTGGGGCACCGGGAGCTCAACGTGATCTCGAGCCTCGGCACCGGAGAGGTGGAACTCGTGGAAGTGGACGTCCCGCCCCACTGGGTGGGACGAACGGTGAACAACGTCATCGTTCCGTCGGAGATCTCCGTGATCAGCGTGGCGCGGCGCGGAGAGACGTTCATTCCGATCACCGGAACGACGTTCCAGAGCGGAGACCGGTTGGTCGTCAGCGTGCTCGCCACGGCGCGGAGCCGGCTGGAGAGTCTCCTGGCGATCGTCTAGGAGAGGAGGCAACCGTGTTCGTCCTGATCGTGGGCGGAGGAAAGACAGGCGCACACCTCGCCGGACTGCTTCTGGCCGGCGGGAACACGGCGGTCATCGTCGACCCGCGGCCGGAGATCACCGAGCCTCTGCGGCAGCGCTTCCCGCGCGACATGATCGTGACCGGGGACGGGGCCGACCCGAAGGTGCTCATTCAGGCGGGAATCAAGAAGGCCGACGTCGTGGCCGCGGTCACCTCAGACGATGAGGACAACCTTGTCGTATCCACGATCTCCCGCTTTGAGTTCATGGTGCCGCGCGTGATCGCCCGCGTGAACGACCCCGACAACGCCTGGTTGTTCACGCGCGACATGGGCGTTGACGTGGCCCTCAACCAGGCCGACTTGATGGCCAAGCTGATCGCGGAGGAGATGTCGATCGGCGACATGGTAACGCTCCTCAAGCTGCGCCGCGGCCAGTACTCGCTCATCGAGGTCAAGGTTGCCCCTGGATCGATTGCCGACGGCAAGGCCGTGCGAGACCTAGATCTTCCGTGTGACTGCGTGCTCGCTGCGATCCTGCGCAAGGGCGACCTCATCCTCCCACGTGCCGACACGGTGCTTCAGCCGGTCGACGAGGTTCTGGCGATCGTGCGCCCGGATCAGCAGGCCGACCTTGAACGGCTTGTCGCGCGCCCGGACGAGTAGGGGTGCCGGGCCTCTCGTTGACGGGCGTCCCATGCGTTCATAGAATTCGGCGTTGAGGTGCAGAGCATGCCAGAACAAGTGCAGCGCGAGATGGCCGAGCACATGAAGAGGACGCTCGACGTTCTCAAGGAGCATCTCGCGAAAGTTCAGACCGGACGGGCGAATCCTGCGATGGTGGACGACGTGATGGTCGACTACTACGGGACCCGGACGTCGCTTAAGCAGCTGGCGACGATCTCGGCCCCCGACGCGAACCTGCTCGTCGTGCAGCCGTACGACAAGACGCAGATGGCGGCCGTCGAGAAGGCGATTCTCGCCGCCGACCTCGGCCTCAACCCGGCGAGCGACGGCAACGTGGTTCGCATCAAAGTGCCCAAGCTGTCCGAGGAGCGCCGACGCGAGCTCACGAAGGTCATCAAGGCCCGTGCCGAGGAGACGAAGGTTGCCCTGCGCAACGTCCGCCGTGAAGCGAACGAGAAACTGGACGCGATGAAGAAGGACGGCACGCTCTCGGAGGATGCCCATCGCCGCTACCGCGACAAGACCGACGAAGCGGTTCGCGAGGCCTCGCAGACGGTTGACACCCTGATCGAGCAGAAGTCGAAGCAGATCCAGACGATCTAGGCTGGACGACGCTTGCCGTGCCTACCCTGCGTCGCATCCCCGGAACAAGCCGCATCCTCGCCCCGGGTCTCGCGGTTCTCATCTGTGCGGTTCTTGCTGGAATCCTCGTCGCGCTGGGGCAGACGGCAGCCGCGGCGGGAGTGGGATTGGGTCTTCTTCTCTTCCTTCTCAACACGTTCTTCCTTGTTGCCACGCTCCAATCGCTCGTCGCACGCGACGCGGCTCACGGAGCGCCGATGCTGGCGGCCACGTCGAGTGCCGCACGGCTCCTGCTCCTCGGCATCGCCCTTGCCGTGATTGCCGTCGTTCTGGGTTCTGACGTGTTCCTCGGGGCGGGTGGAGGATTGATCGCGGCGCAGATAAGCTTGCTCCTCAGGCGATCCGGTTCAGAGGGAGGGGCGTAGTGCGCGAGCAGCTCGGCAGACTCCTGGAGCGTCTCGGGCAGAAGGAGGTCGCGACCTGGCACATCGGCGGCTTCGCGATCCAAGTTGATCCGAAGACGATCGTCATGTCCGGGATTGCTTCCATCCTCGTCCTCATCCTCGCCCTGTTCCTGCGCCGCGCGCTTCGACAGCCGATCGAGGAGAAGCCGAACCGCACGCAGGGAGCGCTCGACATCGCGATGGACCTGCTGGACAGCCAGCTCCTCGGCAACTTCAGCTCGCCCGGCTTCGGAGCGCGAATGCTTCCCTTCATCGGAACGCTCTTCCTCTACATCCTCGCGTCGAACTGGCTCTCGCTTCTGCCGGGCCTGGAGGCTCCGACGGCGGATCCCAACGTGACGCTCGGGCTCGCCCTCATGGTCCTCGTCATGTCGCACTACTACCTAGTTCGCACGAAGGGATTGCGCGGGCTCGGCAAGGAGTACTTCAGCCCGTGGTGGCTGTCTCCGATCAAGATCCTGTCGGAGGTCGTCGCGCGACCCCTGTCGCACGGCTTCCGTCTTTTCGGCAACGTGTTCGCCGAGATGGTGCTTGTCACGATCTTCCTTGCGAAGCTGGAGCCGTTCGTCGTCCCCATCGGACTGCGCGCGATCTTCGGAATCGGCTTCGGACTGATCCAGGCGTTTGTGTTCACGATCTTGACGGTCGCCTACATCAACCTCGCGATCGAGAAACATTAGGAGGGTTCATGGTTCAGGAAGCGCAAGTAGCAGCAGCAGGGGTCAGCGGTGCGGACCTCGTCCAAGTGGCGAAGTTTCTCGCTGCCGGGCTGTGCATGGGGATCGGGTCGCTCGGGCCGGGCATCGGGATTGGAAACGTCGTCGCCCACGCGCTGGACAGCACGGCCCGCCAGCCGGAGATGCGGGCGCCGCTTTTCAGCACGATGATCATCGGATGCGCTTTCGTCGAGACCACGGCAATCTACGCGCTCCTCGTCTCGATCATTCTTCTGTTCGTCGCGAAGTAGGAGGAAGGAACCCATGGGCGCTGAGTGGGGCAAGATCATCGACTTCAACTGGACGCTGGTCATCAATCTCCTTCAGTTCGCGGTCTTGCTGGTCCTCCTGCGATGGCTCCTCTGGAAGCCGGCGATCAAGTACATCGACAAGCGTCGCGAGCTGATCGCGTCGAGGATGGCGGCGGCCAAGACGTCCGAAGAGAAGGCGGGCGAACTTGTCGTCGAGCGCGAAGCCGAGCTCGTGACCGCGAAGAAGGAGTCGGTTGCGATCCTCGAGGAGGCCCGCGAGCGCGCCGAGAAGAGCTTCGAGGACGCCAAGCAGCGTGCCAAGGAAGAGGCCGATCGCATCCTCGCCGACGCGCGAGTGCAGATGGAGCACGAGAGGGATCGTGTGCTAGCCGACCTCAAGGCACAGTACGCGGAGATGGTCGTCCTCGGGACCGAACGGGTCCTCAGCCGTGAGGTGCGGGTCGAGGATCACCGACGGCTCCTCGACCAGTTGCTTGCGGAGATCGATGAGGCCGCGCTGGACGGGGTGAAGGAGAAGCGGTGAGATCCCGGGACGTCGCGCGGAAGATTGCCGAGGACCTCTACGCCCTCGCGGCCGAGGAGAAGACGACCGACGCCTTGGAGCGGGAGCTTCGGCAGATCGCCGCCTCGACCGACGAGACACCGCGAGCCGAGAGCCGGGCCGCAGAGCTCGTCAAGACGGCGTTTCCAGACGCAAGCGATGGTTTCCGCCACTTGATGGGGCTTCTCATCCGCGACCTCGTTCTCGGCGAGTTCTTGTCCGTGCGTGCCGAGGCGGAGGGAATCGTTCGCGTGCGCGTCGTGACCGCCCAGCCGCTGTCGGACGACGAGCGGAAGCACCTTGCGGAGAAGCTTGAGCACGCCCTGAAGGCCCGGGTGAAGCTCGAGGAGAGCGTCGATCCGGCGGTCCTGGCTGGCGCGCGAGTTGAGGTTGAGGGACGAACGTTGGACGGAACGCTGAAGGCGAGGCTCGATCGGCTCCATCAGACGCTCGGGCAATCGGGGGACGCATGACGACGCACAAGGACGAAATCGCCGCGATTCTGAAGGAACACCTGCGCGGCTTCCGCTACGATTTGGAGACGCAAGAGGTCGGCGTCGTCGCGGAAGTTGGGGACGGAATCGCCCACGTCTACGGGCTCGATCGCGTCATGTTCTCGGAGATCACGACCTTCGGGGACGACGTGTACGGGTTGGTCTTGAACCTGGAGGAGGAGAGCGTCGGCGTCGCCCTGTTCGGGGACACCGAGCGGGTGAAGGAAGGCGATGAGGTGCGCCGCACCGGCCGCGTTCTGGAAACGCCGGTTGGGGAGGCCTTCCTCGGCCGTGTCGTCGATCCGCTCGGTCGACCGCTCGACGGCAACGGGCCGATCGTGGCGACGGGGAAGCGCACGACCGACGCCAAGGCGCCCGGCGTCATCGATCGGCAGCCCGTGGACACCCCTCTCCAGACCGGGCTCAAGGCCATCGACGCCATGACGCCCATCGGCCGCGGGCAGCGCGAACTGATCATCGGCGACCGGCGCACTGGCAAGACGGCGATCGCCCTCGACACGATCATCAACCAGAAAGGGAAGAACGTACATTGCGTCTACGTCGCGATCGGCCAGAAGGCCTCGACCGTGGCGCGCATCGTGGACACGCTCGTGCGGCACGACGCGCTCTCCTACACGATCGTTGTCGTCGCCGACGCCCACTCCCCGACGCCGATGCAGTACTTGGCTCCCTACGCCGGCTGCGCGATGGCCGAGTACTTCACGTACAAGGGCGACGACTCGTTCATCGTCTACGACGACCTCTCGAAGCACGCCGTGGCCTACCGCGAGATCGCGCTTCTCCTGCGGCGGCCTCCCGGCCGCGAGGCGTATCCAGGCGACATCTTTTACACCCACTCCCGCTTGCTGGAACGCGCGGCCCGACTGGCCGATCGGCCTGACGAACGGGAGGCGGGCGAGGACATGCCCGAGTCCGAGAACGGGCGGGCCGTGATGCTGCCCCGCGAGGTTCACGGAGGGTCGCTTACGGCGTTCCCCATCATCGAGACGAAAGCCGGCGACATCACGTCGTACATCCCGACGAACGTAATCTCCATCACCGACGGGCAGATCTACCTTGAGACGAACCTGTTCAACCAGGGCGTCCGTCCGGCGATCAACGTCGGGTACTCCGTGTCGCGCGTCGGCGGAGCGGCGCAGATCCGCGCCATGTCGCAGATCGCCGGGGAGCTGCGCCTCGAGCTGTCGCAGTACCGCGAGCTCGAGGCGTTCGCCGAGTTCTCGTCGGACTTGGACGAGGAATCCAAGGCTCAGCTCGCCCGCGGCGACCGGCTGATGCAGGTCCTCGGACAGGGGCAGTACCAGCCGATGCCGGTCGAAGATCAGGTCCTCTCGCTCTACGTCGCGGTGAAGAACCACTTGGCCGACGTCGAGGTTCCAGCCGTGCGGCGCTTCGAGGAAGAGTGGTTGCGCTACCTCCACGAGAAGCGCGACGACCTCGTCCGCGAGCTGCGCGAGAAGAAGGAACTGACCTCCGAGTTCTGCGCCAAGCTCGAGACTGCCGTTGCCGAGTTCAAGAAGCGTTTTGGAGCGTAGGCCGTGGCGCAATACGTCCGAGCGATCAAGAGCCGCATCTCGAACATCGAGGGCATCGCGAAGATCACGAACGCGATGAACGCAATCGCGATGACGAAAGTCATGCGGTTGAAGCGCCGGCTCGCAGGCGTGGGTCCGTACGTCGAGGATCTTGAGGCGTTCACGCGCAGGCTGGCCGGGCAGCGTTCTTCGGACGCCGCGCCGCACCCCTTGATGATCGACCGTGGACCCGACAAGACGGCCATCCTCGTCTTGAACTCGGACCGCGGCTACTGCGAGCGCTACAAGGGCGAGCTGAACCATGCCGCCGAGGCCGAGCTCGCGGCGGCCGGCCCGTCGGCGCAGATCCTCGCCGGAGGTGAGAAGGCGCGCACGTACTTTCTGCGGCGTGGGATCGAGCCCTTGCGCTCGTATGCGAACGTCTACGAGCCTCCGACGTGGGACGCCGCAGTGCGGATCGCGGATGAGGTGATGGACCTGTACAAACGCGGCGAGATCGGGCGCGTGAAGATCGTGTACATGCGGTTTCTGTCCGACCTCTCGCAGAAGCTCGGCGCCGCTGACCTTCTTCCCGTTGTCGTCCAGCCGGAACTGGGAGAAGCGCTCGTCGAGCCGGACCTCGCGACGGCGCTCGCCGAGATCCTCCCGCTCTACCTGCGGGCCAAGGTGTACGCCGTGATGGTGGAGACGAAGACGAGCGAAGAGGCGATCCGGCGCCGGGCGATGAAGAGCGCGACCGACAACGCGGAAGACCTGCTCGAGACCCTAAGGCGGTCCTACAACCGGGCGCGCCAGCAGTCGATCACGCGGGAGATTGCCGACATCATCGGAGGAACCGAGGCGCTTCGAAAGAAGTAGAGGGAGTTGGAGGAACGAGGCCATGGCCGAGAAGCTCGCAATGGGAAAGGTCACGGAGATCCGGGGACCGGTTGTTGATGTTCGCTTCGCCAAAGGGGATCTTCCGCGCGTCAACGACGCGCTTCGCATCCAGCGCGACGGTGAGGACGACCTCATCCTCGAGGTCGCGGATCACCTAGGGAACGACATCGTCCGCGCGATTGCGATGGACTCCACCGACGGCCTGTCGCGCGGGACGCCCGTCCTCGTCACCGGGGGACCGATCGACGTCCCCGTCGGTCCCGAGACCCTCGGACGCATGATCAACATCGTCGGCCGGCCGATCGATGGACTCCCCGCGCCGCAGACCGCGAAGCGCTACTCCATTCACCGCAAGGCGCCGTCCCTGCTCGAGCAGGAGACGCGGACCGAGATCTACGAGACGGGGATCAAGTCGATCGACCTCGTCGCTCCGTTCCCGAAGGGCGGAAAGATCGGGCTGTTCGGCGGGGCCGGCGTCGGCAAGACGATCGTCATCATGGAACTCATCCGCTCCATCGCCCACGAGCACCACGGCTATTCGGTGTTTGCGGGGGTCGGCGAGCGCACGCGCGAGGGGAACGACCTTTACCTCGACATGAAGGAGACGGGGGTCCTGCAGAACACGGCCCTCGTCTACGGCCAGATGAACGAGCCGCCCGGGGCGCGCTTCCGCGTCGCGCTGACGGCGGTCACCGTCGCCGAGTATTTCCGCGATGAGGAGCGCAAGGACATCCTCCTCTTCGTCGACAACATCTTCCGCTTCGCTCAGGCCGGGAGCGAGGTGTCGGCGCTGCTCGGCCGCATGCCGTCCGAAGTCGGATACCAGCCGACGTTGGCGACCGAGATGGGCGAACTGCAGGAGCGGATTACGTCGACGAAGCGGGGCTCGATTACGTCGGTGCAGGCGATCTACGTTCCGGCCGACGACCTCACCGACCCCGCCCCGGCCACCGTCTTCTCCCACCTCGACGCGGCGATCACCCTGTCGCGCGCCATCGTGGAGAAGGGCATCTACCCCGCCGTGGACGCGCTCCAGTCGAACTCGACCATCCTCGACCCCCAGTTCACCACGAACGAGCATTACCGCGTGGCGAAGAAGACGCTCGAGGTCCTGCAGCGATACGAAGACCTGAAGGACATCATCGCCATCATGGGGATGGACGAGCTGTCGGACGATGACCAGCTTGCCGTGCGGCGCGCTCGCAAAGTTGAGCGGTTCATGAGCCAACCGATGTTTGTTGCAGAGCAGTTCACCGGACGCGCCGGCGCGTACGTGAAGCTCTCCGACACCGTGCGCGGCTTCGGAATGATCGTCGACGGCGAGCTCGACTACCTCCCCGAACAGCTCTTCTACATGGCGGGTGGAATCGACGAGGTTCTCGCGCGGGCGAAGGGTTTCGACGACGAAGCCGAGAGTGCTGTCGGGTAAGTTCGTCGAGACGACGCAGGTCTGTGCCGGTGTCCCTGCGAGCTACGACGCAGCCGTGGCCCTTGAGCTGCGGAGGGAATTGATGGTGGTTCAGGCAGCCTCTATAATCACTCGGCCGGCGGCGTAGCCAAGCGGTAAGGCAAGGGACTGCAAATCCCTGATCAGCGGTTCGAGTCCGCTCGCCGCCTCACCCATCCCGAGGGTGGTTAGCTCAGTTGGGAGAGCGCATGCTTGACGTGCATGAGGCCACAGGTTCGAGTCCTGTACCACCCACCACGCCGCAGGGCTCCGCGTATGACGCCGCGGGCATACCTGCGGCGTTTCTCATCATTGCGCTGGGGAGGCCAGTCCGGTGGAACGCGCCAGGGAACTCAGCCGCCCGTACATGAACCGAGAGGGCGTTGTCGGAATCTACGTCGTGGGTTCGGCGACGCGCCCGCACCGCGACGACCTCTCGGACTACGACATTGAGGTTGTCCTCGAAGACCCGGCGTACGCACAGACCCCCGATGCCGAGCGACAGGTCTTCGCGTACAAAGACAGCGAGCCGAAGGTCGTCGACTACGAGTTCTACCTGCGGCCGTGGAGTGAGTTCCTCGCGCTCGTCTCGTCGGCCCAGGACCTGTTCCACTACCCGTACCAGCACGCTGTCATCCTCCATGACCCCGACGGGAGGATTGCTTCGATCGTTCGGCGTCTCGCCGAGCTTCCGGAAGAGATCCGACACGATCGCCTGCGCGTGCACTACCTTGAGTTCCGCTTCGCGCTCGGCCGGGCTCGGAAGACGGAGCGGCGTGGAGGCGACCTCAACCTGCGTCTCTTGCGCGGCGACGCCGCCTCGGCGCTCGTCAAGGTCCTCTTCCTTGCGGCGCAGTCGTGGCCGGCGACCCATCATTGGGTTGGGCAGGAGCTCCGCCTGCTCGGCGTCCCCGAAACCCTTCTCGAGAACGTGGAGTCGACGTTCCGCGATCCTTCCCAGGAACGAACGAGAGGTCTGGTTGATGCGGTCGGTGCTTGGCTCGACGAGCGAGGAGAAACCTTCCACCACCACACGGACGCCCTGATCACGTGGGCGTTCCACCGTTCCGAAGGGAAGGGCGCGTTCGAGCGGTGGGCCGGCCGCTGACGGCGGATAGCTACAGGCCGAGGACGAACTCCGCGAGCTTTTTCGCGTCGTCGAGGTCGACATCCCCGTCGTGGTCGACGTCAGCGTCTTCCGACGCCGTGCCGCCGAACCCTTGCGCAAGCTCTAGGCAGAGACGAACGTCGAGCAGATCGATCTGCTCGTCGCCGTTCAGGTCTCCAGATCCAGTCGACGCCACGACCCACCGCTCACAGCGCGCAGCGAGGCCGTCGTCGTCTTCGATCGTCAGGACGACGCAGTACGTCCCTGGAGACCGGAAGCGGTGGACGGCGCTCCGGGTGTCGCACACGACTCCGTCTCCGAAGTCCCACCGCCATGAGCTGACCCAACCGTCGACGTCGGTGGAGAGGTCCGAGAACGCCACCTCGTCCCAAATCGTCGGGCTCGCGAGCGACACGGCGAAGTCCGCAAGCGGAGGCTTCGTCACGGAGTTCGCGGTCCTTGGCGTGCCCCGAAGCGCGTGGCCGGCGGCGTCGTGCCCGTTCTGTACCGATCCATCGTGGGTGCGCCAATTCGCGGCGACGCCCGACCGTTTCGAGTTCACCCGCTCCATCGAGGCGTACGATGGCGCGGACTCGCCGGCGAACCACCCTCCACCGCACTCGACCGAATCGACGAGGCGCCCGGCCGCGTCGTAGAGGTAGAGAGTCTCTCCTGAGTTCTCGAGCGTCCCCGTGAAGAGGACGTCCGCAGCCACGTCGGCGACGGTGGAGTCGTCGGTCCGCTCAAGCAGGAAGAACCCCTGCGCACCGAGGATTCCGGAGAGCGCTACGGCCGGAACTCCGTCCTCCGCTACGAGCCGCCAGCCGGAGAGCGACACAGCGTGATCCACGTTGCTTCGAAGTTCAATCCACTCGTCGGCGGCGCTTGCCCGGGTGCCTGTCCAGCACACTTCATGGATGACGACGTCCGCAGGCGCCGCGTCCCGTCCGCCGATCCCTCCCCCTCCCAGGGCAGCGAGACACGCGGCGACGGCCGTGCCGCGGACCAGGATCCGCCGTGCGACAGGTGAACAACCTCTGGTAGTCCTGCTGCGCTTTCTCATGTCAGCGATCTTATCTTAGCTGATAGGAGGTACTCCTGACCAGTCTGCCGGACGTCGCGAGCGGGATGAGGCCGAAAGTACGTGTTGCTTGGACATTTCCGCTTCGGTATACTCCGCCGACGTGGCCGAGAGGCCGTTCAGTTCGATCATGGAGGAACGTCGTGCGCCACAAGATCGGTATCCGCCGGGAAGACATGTACGTCTGGGAGCGGCGTACGCCGCTGATTCCGGAGCATGTGCGCGAGCTGTGCGACCGTCATCCGCTGGATGTGACCGTCCAGTCCTCGGGACGACGGATCTTTGAGGACGACGAGTACCGAGCCGTGGGACTCCCTGTGGCGGATCACCTGACCGATTGCCCGGTCATCATCGGCCTGAAGGAGATCCCGGTCGACGTGGTCGAACGGGACAAGGTTTACGTGTTCTTCTCCCACACGATCAAGGGGCAGCCGCACAACATGTCGATGCTGAAGCGCATCCTTGACCTTGGCGCGACGATCATCGACTACGAGCGGATTGTCGACGACTCAGGGCGCCGACTCATCTTCTTCGGCAACTATGCTGGGCTCGCGGGGATGATCGACACGCTGTGGACGCTCGGACAGCGACTGTTGTGGGAAGGAATCCACACACCGCTTGAGTGCGTGCGACAAGCATCCTCGTACGCGTCGCTCGCCGAGGCGAAGGCAGCGATTGCCGCGGTAGGAGACGAGATTCGGACTCGCGGGCTTCCGAAGTCGGTCTTTCCCCTCGTGATCGGCGTGACGGGGTACGGGAATGTCTCGCGAGGAGCGCAGGAGATCCTCGACCTGCTTCCGCTGACGGAGGTCTCGCCGTCGGCGCTCCTGTCGGGGATGCCCGCCGTGGACCCGACTCGACCGATCGTCAAGGTTCTGTTCAAAGAGCAGGACACGGTGACGCCTCAGGTTGCCGGCAAGCCGTTCGACCTGCAGGAATACTACCAGCATCCGGAGCGATACCGGGGCATGTTCGCGCAGTACCTGCAGCACCTTCACACGGTCGTGAACTGCATCTACTGGGAGCCGAAGTACCCGCGGCTCATCACGCGGCAGGACGTTCGAGACCAGTTCGAGGCCAAGCGGCCGACGCTCCGCGTGATTGGGGACATCTCGTGCGACGTGAAAGGGGCGATCGAGGTCACGGTGCGCGCCACCGAGCCGGACGATCCGATCTACGTGTACGACCCTTCTCGTGGGACCACCACGCCGGGCGTGGGCGGAAAGGGCCCCGTCATCATGGCGGTGGAGATTCTTCCGAGCGAGTTGCCGCGCGAGGCGTCCGCCTACTTCAGCAACATCCTGAAGGCGTTCGTGCCGCAGATCGCCGCGGCCGACTACTCGAAGTCCCTCGACGCGTGCGGGTTGTCGCCCGAGCTGAAGCGCGCCGTGATTGCGTACCGCGGGAGCCTCGCTCCCGACTACCGGCATCTGGAGCGGCATCTGAATTCGGCCTAGAGGGCTGAGAGGGAGGGAGACGCTGATGAACAAGGTTTTGGTCCTCGGTGCCGGTCTGGTGTCCGGTCCGCTGGTTCGCTACCTCCTTGGGGTGAAGGGGTTCCAGGTCACTGTTGCCACGCGGACGGTGGAGAAGGCCGAGAAGCTCGTCGGACATGCCAAGAACGGAGTGGCATGCGCCATCGATGTCAGCGACGAGAGCGCGCTCGAAACGCTGATCGCGCAGCACGACCTGTCGATCAGCCTCCTCCCCTACGTCTACCACCCGGTCGTGGCGCGACTGTGTGTCAAACACGGGAAGAACATGGTCACGACGTCGTACGTGAAGGACGCGATGCGGACACTCGATGGCGAGGCGCGCAAAGCGGGCGTTATCCTCCTGAACGAGATGGGCGTCGATCCCGGAATCGACCACATGTCGGCGATGCGAGTGATCGACCAGATCCGCGACGAGGGCGGAACGCTCGTCTCGTTCACTTCGAACACGGGAGGGCTGCCGGCGCCCGAGGCGAACGACAACCCGATGGGGTACAAGTTCTCATGGGCGCCGCGCGGCGTCGTTCTGGCGGGGAAGAACCCGGCTCGCTACTTGAAGGACGGCGTCGTCGTCGACATCCCCGGCCCCGAGCTGTTCGCGCACCATGGGCCGTGTCCGGTCGTCGGATTCGGAACCCTCGAGGTCTACCCAAACCGCGACTCACTCCCGTACATCGAAAGCTACGGTATTCCCACGGTCAAGAGCATGTTCCGCGGCACGCTTCGGTACCCCGGCTGGTGCGACACGATGAAGAAGATCGTCGAGCTGGGGCTGCTCGACGAAACGGTTCGGCCGGAGCTTGCCGGGATGACGTTCGCCGGACTCACCGGGAAGCTGTGCGGAGGAACGTGCAAGGCCACCCGAAGCGACCTCGCACGGCGCCTCGGTCTTCCCGCGTCGGCGAAGCCGGTGTCTGACCTCGAGTGGCTCGGCTTCCTCTCCGCCGATCCCCTTCCGGCGGGTGCGAACACGTACCTCGACGTGTTGGCGCAGCGGATGCTGGAGAAGATGCAATACGCGCCGGGCGAACGGGACCTTCTCGTCATGCAGCACGAGTTCGTCGTTGACTATGACGATCGGACGGAGAAGATTACGTCGACTCTGGTCGACTACGGGATCCCGAACGGGGACACGTCCATGTCGCGTCTCGTCGGACTTCCTGCGGCGATCGCAGCGCGGATGATCCTCCAGGGCGAGATCGACCTCACCGGTGTCCACGTCCCGATGGTTCCGGCTGTCTATGAGCCGGTTCTCAAGGAACTCGCCGCCCTCGGCGTGCAGTTCCGCGAGACCACGACGGTCGTGTAGGCGGCGTTCGATCATGCACCTCGAGCTCGGGGCAAGTCTCTGGGGCTTCTACTTCGGCCGCGATGTGGCGACATGGCCGTCGCTGGGTGACGCCGTTCGTTCCGTCGTGGGCTTGAAGCTTGGGCTCGGTGTCGAGGTCTGGGCGTCGAAGGGGCCCACCGATGCGGGGCCGATTCCGGGGGAAGAGAGCGACCTCATCCGCGCGGTCTCCGCGGCCCCCTTCGTCACGACCCACACGCGCGGCGACTACTGGACGTGGAACCCCGCCGGCCTGCGCGCGGAGATCGACTTCGCTTCGCGAATCGGCGCTCCCGTCTTGGTCATTCATCCGGGCAGCCTCGGACTGGATCGACCGGATCGACGCCCCGACGTGCCGGAGATCGTGCGAATCCTCGACCACGGGCGCGAGCAACGGGTGAAGCTCGCGCTCGAGAACACCCCGAACGCGATGTGGGCCCTCGATCGAGCCCTCGACGACTTTGGCGACGACCCTGCGATGTCCAACCTCGGAATCTGCATCGATGTCGGGCATGCGTTCCTCTCGTCCGATGCGGGACGACATCCTCTTCGCGACTACCTGCGACGCTATCGGGGGCAGCTCGCCCACCTGCACCTCCACGACACCGATGGAGTCCACGACAGCCACGACGCGCCGGGGCGAGGGCGGATCGACTGGAATGACCTGTTCGGCATTCTCGACGACATCCACTACACGGGACGAGGAGTCCTCGAGGTGCAGCGCGGGGGAGAAAACCCGCTCGACGGCTTCCGCGAGGCCGTTCGGCTTCTCACCGCGGCCAGCGGTTCCTAGGAGGTCTTCCCTCCGCGGCCGCGTGCGCTACGCGGCGGAGCGTCCCTTGAGGCGGGACACGATGAGGTCGTAGCAAAGCACGTCCTCTCGGCCGTCCTGCCAAGGCGTGAACCCAAGGCGTCGAAGGCACGCGAGAGCCAGAGCGACGTCTTCCCCGCACCGTGGGATCATGGATTCCCACGTCGTTGCTGCAAGATCCCGCGAGGCCTGCACGAGAAGCGCGGCGAAATCGCCTGGATCGCCGTCGAGAAACGACAGGAAGGCCGCGTCGCCATCCTCTCGGCCGGGCGACGCGCAGAGAAGGGACCTCCACCCACCGTTCGAGCGGGTTCCGATTCGATAGGGCGTCTTCTCGAGAAATGCCTGCGGCCGCGCGGCGAAGGGGAGGAAGAGCCACTCGAACGGATACCACCCGTGGGCCGTCGCAAGGTACGGGGAGACAGAGACGAACTGCACAACCTCCTCCGGGGTCGGCTCCGCGATGCCCGGGTTTGCGGTCGCCGGGAGAGGAGGCGCCTTCTCCGTCCTCTCCAGATAGACGAACGAGGCGACGCGCTCGAATCCGAGGGATTCGATGATGCGGATCGACGGCGTGTTATCGAAGTACGTCGACAGGGAAATCCGCGTTGCGCCGTCCTGGCACGATCGATCGATGAGAGCTCGGGAGAGCGTTCTCCCCACTCCCTTCCCACGGTAGGCCGGGTCCGTTCGGATTCCCTGCAGCCAGGCGTGTCTGGGAAGAAGCCACGTGCGGTACGCGAAGCTCACGACGGTGCCGTCGACCTCGGCCACGAGGAGTTCGCCGGCCGGATTGGTGAGCCAGTCTGCGAGGGTCGACGGGACATAGTCGTTGCCGTCCCAGATCTGGGCGGAGATTGCGAGAACCCGCTCTGCGTCCTCCCGTTGCGCCTTTCGGATGTGGATCATGGCGGGAGCACAGTACGGCGCGGCCTATTCCTCCGCAACCGATTGGCCGGAGGAGCGCCGCCTGAGCCTCCATCGGAGAACATCGCGGCGACGCGAGACGAGAAGGCTGACGAGGAAGAATCCGGTCGCCACAAGCACGATGGCGGCACCGGAGGCGATGCCCCAGTAGAACGACAGGTACAGACCCACCACGCCGGAAACGGCGCCGAGGATCGCGCCCGTCCCCATCATCCAGGGCAGGCGACGGGTCAAGAGGAACGCCGTCGTCGCCGGCGTGATCAGCATAGCCAGCATGAGCCCCAGGCCGACCGTCTGGAGGGACACGACGACGACGACGGCCACGAGGACGAGGAGGAGGCGGCGGTAGAACGCCGCCCGGATTCGCAACGTCGCGGCGAGCGTCGGGTCGAACGTCACGACGAGGAACTCCTTGTAGAAGAAGATCACGGTCAAGAGGATGGCGGCTCCGAATCCTCCAATCACGACCAGGTCCCACGACGAGACGCCGAGCACGTTGCCAAAGAGGATGTGGACGAGGTCGACGGCGAACCCTCGCACCGTCGAGAGCAACGCAACACCCAGCGCGAACATCCCCGCGAACACGATTCCGATCGCCGTGTCCTCTCGGATCTTGCTTCGCTCGCCGATCCACCCGATTCCGAGCGAGACCGCGATCGCCGTGCCGAGCGCCCACCAGAACAGAGATCGGCGGTCGCCGCGCCCCGAAATGAGGAGGCCGGCGGCGATGCCGGGCAGGACCGAATGGGCCAGCGCGTCGCCGAGGAAGGCCATCGACCGCAGGACGACGTACGCGCCGATTACTGCGCAGAGGCCGCTCACGAGAACCGACGCCACGAGGGCCCGAACCATGAACGGGTACTGCAGGGGGGCGGTCAGCCAGTGGATCACGAACACCGATCCTCCGCGGTACAGGTCGTGTCGTGGACGACGAGAATGCCGTCCTCCGTACGCACCATGCGCAGCGCCCCGCCGTAGGCCTCGCGGAGGGCTTCCGGCTGAAGGACGTCGGCCGGGTGGCCGAAGCCGAGCATTCGCCCCCGCAACAGGAGCAGGAAGTCGAAGTGCGTCGCGGCGACTCCGAGGTCGTGCAGGGCGACGAGGATCGTCGCCTTCCGAAGTTGCGCGAGGAGGGCCAGGACCTCGTTCTGCGAGGAGACGTCGAGGCCGGCGAGCGGCTCGTCGAGGAGCACCAACTCGGCCTCCTGAGCGATCGCTCGCGCGATGAACATTCGTTGCTGTTCGCCGCCCGAAAGCTCTCCGATCCTGCGCTCTTCGCGATCCTCAAGGCCGACGAGCCCGAGAGCCTCTCGCACCAGGGCGCGGTCCCGCTCCTTCGGACGACGCAGCGGACCGAGGCGGCCGATGCGCCCCATCATCACGGCGTCGAAGGCCGTGACCGGAAACCGCCAGTCCACTTCGCTTCTTTGCGGGAGGTACGCGATGCACGTGTGCCCTTCGGGGACGACGCCGTGAACAGCGATCGAGCCGCCGGCGCGCGGGACGATCCCGGCGACGGCCTTGAGGAGCGTGCTCTTCCCGGCACCGTTCGGACCGACGACGGCCAGGCGCGCCCCGGCCGGGAGGTCGAAGGTGAGGTCCTCCAGGGCGAGGCGCTCTCCGTAGGAAACGTGAAGGTTCCGGATTCGCAGAGCCGGGGCGTCCGGATCGTGAACGGCCTCCGTCGTCCGTCGTCCGGTCCTTGCAGCGGCTGCTCGCAGAGAGGTCACGGCGACTCCCCCAGTGCGGAGACGATCTGCAGGACGTCGTAGCGCAAGAGGTCGATGTAGGTCGCCGCAGGCCCGTCTGCGTCGCTGAGGGACCCCGTATACAGCACAACGAGCAGCGCGCCGGTGTCGGCGGCGATCTGCGAGGCCAGCACGGGATTCACCGTCGTCCCGACAAAGACGGCGGGGACCTTCGCCTCGAGGATCGCGGTCTCCAGCGCTGCAACCTCGCGGGCCGACGGATCGGACACCGCGCTCAATCCCGGGAAGACCGTTCCGATGAGCTCAAACCCGTACCGGTCGGCGAAGTAGCCGAATGAGTCGTGGTCGGTCACAAGCTTCCGGCTCGCAGGGGGAAGGTGGGAGACCTCCTCGAGGATCCAGGCATCGAGGTCTCGAAGGGATTGGGCATAGGCCGCGGCACGTTCCCGGTACTCCGCCGCGTGATTGGGGTCCACGTCTCCGAGGACCCCCGCCACGACGTCGACCCAGGCGATCACATTCACGGGGTCGAACCAAACGTGGGGATCTAGGCTCTCGCCCGCGTGGGCGTCTCCAGGCGAGAGGGTTCGGAGCGGAAGGTTTGCCGAGAGGTCGACGACGCGCGCTGCGGTGGTTTCGAGAAGAGGAACGAGGAACGCTTCGAGTCCCGCGCCGTTCTCGAAGATCACGTCGGCGCGGGCGATCTCCACGAGGTCACTCGGCGTCGCCTCGAACGAATGCGGATCTGCGTTCACCGGCAGGAGGACGGCGACGGGGAGATCGCTCCCTGCGACGTGAGCCACGACGTCCCCCACGATGGTCGTCGTGCAGAGGACGTGAACCTCGGCGAACGCGGCAAACGAGGCTACGAAGAGCGCCCCTGCAACGACCGCAGCTCCCCAACCTCTCACTCGGCCTCCCTCGTTCCGACGCACGCCTCGTTCGTCGTGAGTGTATGCGCCCCCGGATCTCGAAGCGAGATCGCGCCCGGGGAACTGCGATCCCGAATCGGGCGGAGCTTCACCGTCCTGACACAGGACTGCACGATGGCGTTCACTCCCGGGGACTAGCTTTCCTTCGTAAGCATAAAGGGATTCGACATGGATACGCTGAAGACATCGATCCGCCTGGGGGTAGCGCCCCTGGGCATGACAGGAACTGGACCGCAGGGAAGCCCGATGCCGCGTCGAGTCCTCGACGTGCGATAGTGCCCCTCTCGCTTGCCCTTTCCGAGGAGCAGGACCGCCGCCTCACTCCGGGGCGGCGGATTCCTTTTCACCCACCCCGGAGCGACCGATCGGCAAGGCCACGCGGAAGCAAGCGCCGCCCCGCGGGGTGTTCTCCGCCCAGATCCGCCCTCCGTGTGCCTCGACGAGGACCTTGGCGATCGAAAGGCCGAGGCCGGCTCCGCCCTCGTCACTGGACCTCGAAGCGTCCGCGCGGTAGAAGCGTTCGAACACGCGCTCGAGGTCTTCCGGACGAACGCCGGGCCCGGTGTCGCACACGCTGACCACAACGCTATCCTCCCCCTCTTTCCGCGCGGCGAGCCGGATCGTCCCCTCGCTTGGCGTGTGGCGGATGGCGTTCGACAGGAGGTTCAGGAAGACCTGCTCGATTCGGTGCGGGTCAAGGTCGAGGGTCGGGAGCTGCGGGTCGATGTCCTCTTCCAGCGTGATTCCTGCGTCCTCCACCTCGGCGCCGACCGTGTCGACGATTCCTTCGAGGATCCCGCCGATCGGAGTCGGTCGCTTCTCGATCGAGAGCTGACCGGCGTCCGCGAGGGTCAGCTGGTGGAGGTCATTGACGAGCCTCGTGAACAGAAGGAGGCGGTTGTGAAGGGCGGTGAACGTCGCTTGGGACGGCTCGATCAGCCCGTCCCGCAACCCCTCAAGGGCGGAGCGAACCGCGGAGAGAGGCGTTCGCAGCTCGTGGGAGATATCGGCGATCATCCTCTGCTTCGCCCGCTCGGCGGACTCGAGGGTCGCCGCCATGTCGTTGAACGACGCCGCCAGGCGCCCGATCTCATCCGACGAGTCGAGATGGACACGCTCGTCGAGGTGTCCTTCTGCGATACGTCGCGTCGCCGCTTCCAGCTGTCGTAGGGGGCTCGTCGTCTGGCGAAGAAGCAGGATGGCCAGCAAGAGGCCGGCCGCGGCGGCCGTGCACCCGGCAAACCAGAGTGCGCGACGCGTCGTCAAGAGGAATCCTCGTTCGAGTGCTCCGGACGGCCGCGGGGGCTCGGGTGGGTAGCGAAGAGCCGTCCATGTCTCCCCCGTTGCCAGGACAACGCGCTGGCCTTGTTTGGCCTGATCCTCGTCGAGCTGCCTGCCGACAAGACGGGGATCCGGGGAGACGATCACCGTGCGGGTCGAATCGACCAGCGTGAACGGGATTCCTCGCGGCCCGCGTCCAAGAACCTCCGCAACCCCCTCGAGGCTGCCGCTTCGCTGGTAGTAGTTGGCAATCAGCTGGATGAGCAGCTGGTCCTCGAGGGAGAGCCGCTGGACGGCGAAGTTCGAGAACGCGCGGTTGACCGACTGGTTGATGAACAGATACCCACCGATGGTCGCCAGGATGATGACCGTGGCGAAGGAAGCCAGGAGCTTCGTCTGGAACGACAGGCGGCGCAGTGGGTTCCTCACGCCTCGCCCTTCCCGGGCGCCGAGCCTTCGGAGGAGGAAGAGGTTTCGTCGCCGCGCGCCATCTTGTACCCGATGCCGAACACGGTCAACACATACTTCGGATCCGCCGGATCCTCCTCGATTTTCTGGCGAAGGCGCTTGATGTGGGAATCGACCGATCGCTCGAAGCTTCCGTACGTTTCGCCCCGTACGGCCTCGAGCAGCTCAAGGCGAGTGAAGACCCTTCCCGGATGGGTCATGAGGAACGCCAGGAGGTCGAACGCCATGGCGGACAGGTCGATCGCGTGACCTCGCACCCACGCCATGCGCTGCTCTCGATCGAGGCGCACGTCACCGACCTGGAGAATCGGGGACTCGTCTCCGGCAAACCGCCGGAGCACCGCTCGGACGCGGGCCTCCAACTCCCGAGCGCTAAACGGCTTGGCCACGTAGTCGTCGACTCCTGCGGCGAATCCTTGGAGACGGTCCTCCTCGCCGGTCTTCGCCGTCAGCATGATGATCGGCGCCCTCGACGTCCGGCGAATGTGCTCCGCGACCGAGATTCCGTCGAGCTTCGGCAGCAACCAGTCGAGGATCACAAGGTCGGGATTGTGGCGTGTGAACTCGTCGAGTGCCGCTGCGCCGTCGTAGGCGAACGCCACCTCGTAGCCGGCTTCCTCAAGGTAGCGGCGTACGGCGTCCACCACCCACTTCTCGTCATCCACCACAAGCACTCTCTGAGCCATCGCCTTCGCAGTATACGAAGTCGTGTGGGGAAGTTGCGGCAACGGAGTGTCCCCGCCTTGGGGGCACCGGACGTGCCGCTCGCGGGTGAACCGGTCGGCCTCTCAGAGCGACGCAAGAGAGACGACGCGGCTGTATCAAGGGGCGTTTGAGGTGTCGCGATCGGAACGGTACTCTCTTGCCGCGACAGGACTTGCCCGGGATTTCGATGGGGCGGAAGGTCTCTTGCTTCGTCTGAAGGGAGGATGGGAACGTGCTAGGGGAAAGCCGTCTGGCTGAGATTGCGCAGCAGGTGCTGCGCCAGGCCAAAGCCGACCAGACCGAGGTGATGGTTGCGGGCACCGACTCGCACCTCACCCGGTTCGCGGTCAACACGATTCACCAGAACGTCTCAGAGACCGACGTCGCCGTGCGCGTACGGTCGATCCTCGGACGGAAGACCGGGGTCGCCTCGGGAAATGAGCTCTCCGAGGCCGCTCTTCGCAAGTTGGTTCGATCCGCGGAGACGGTCGCCGGCTTCCAGGAAGAGAACCCGGAGCTAGGCTCCCTGCCCGGTCCGAAGCCGGCGCAGAAGGTCGATGTCTTCGTCGAGCGGACAGCGGAGTGCACTCCCGTCGAGCGGGCCCGAGGGGTCGAGAAGATCCTCAAGATGTCGCGGAAGAACCAGCTCGACGCGGCCGGCGCGTTCTCGACCGAGGCGAACGAGACCTACATTGCGAACTCCCTCGGCGTCTCGGCCTACCACCGCGGGACCGTCGCCAGCATTCTCACGGTCATCATGGGACAGAACAGCTCCGGGTACGCGACGGCGGCCTCGATCGACGTGGCGAACCTCGATCCGGAATCCGTCGGGCGAATTGCCGTCGAGAAGGCGCTGTCGAGCAAGAATCCGACGCCGATCGAGCCCGGGGAGTACACCGTCATCCTCGAGGAGGCGGCTGTTGCCGACATGCTGTTCACCCTGGGCTGGATGGGGCTTGGCGCCCTTGCCGTCCAGGAGGGACGCAGCTTCATGAACGGGAAGTTCGGTGAACGGATCACCGGCGAGAAGGTCACGATCTGGGACGACGGCGCCGACCCGCGCGGCCTCCCGCTGCCGTTCGACTTCGAAGGGGTGCCGAAGCAGAAGGTCACATTGATCGAGAAGGGCGTGGCGAAGAACGTCGTCTACGATTCGTTCACGGCCGGGCGAGAGGAGGGGAAGGTCTCGACCGGGCACAGCCTGCCGGCTCCCAACACCGCCGGCCCAATCCCGCTCAACCTGTTCATGGCGCCGGGAAAGGCCACCAAGGAGGAGATGCTCGCCTCGACGAAGCGCGGGATCTGGGTGACGCGCTTCCACTACACGAACATTCTCCATCCCGTGCAGACGATCCTGACGGGGATGACGCGAGATGGGACCTACCTGATCGAGAACGGGAAGATCGTTCGTCCGCTCCGCAACCTCCGATTCACGCAGAGCATCCTCGAAGCGTTCTCGAACATCGAGGCGTTGGGGAAGGACCTTGTGCTCCTGAAGGACGAGTGGAATTCCGTCGGGACCTGCGCTCCGGCAGCCAAGATCCGCGACTTCCGGTTCACCGGGACGACCGACTAAGGCTCCCAGAAAGGAGAACCATGCGAGACTACGCAAATCGTGCACTGAACCAGGCCCAGGCGAAGGGAGCCACGTACGCTGACATCCGCATCGTCCGCCGGGAGACCCAGAACATCGAGGTGAGGAACGGGATCGTCCAGACCCTTTCCCTCGGAGACACGTACGGGTTCGGAATCCGCGTCGTGGCAGACGGCGCGTGGGGATTCGCGAGCAGCCACCGACTCGAGAACGCGGAGATCGACCGCGTGGCCGCGCTGGCGGTCGCGATCGCCAAGGCGAGCGCGATCAGCAAAGCCTCCGACGTCGATCTTGGCCCGGCGGAGTGCCACGTCGGCACGTACACGACGCCGATGAAGATCGACCCGTTCCAGGTGTCCCTCGAGAAGAAGATCGACTACCTCCTGCGCTCCGACAAGGAGGCGCGTGCCGTTCCGGGCGTGCGCGTGGCGGAGAGCACCCTGGGGCTCGAGCGAAACCACAAGATCTTTGCGAGCACGGAGGGGAGCTACATCGAGCAGACCCTCACCGAGACCGGGGTCGGCGTCGTCGTGACGGCCGTGTCCGAGGGAGAGATGCAACAGCGCTCGTACCCGAACTCGTTCGGCCGCCATCAAGGAACCGGCGGATACGAATTTGCGGAGACGTGGGACCTGCCGGGCAACGCCCGCCGGGTCGCCGAGGAGGCCGTGGCGCTCTTGTCGGCGCCCCAGTGCCCGAGCGGCGTCACGTCAATCATCCTCGACGGCCCGCAGCTCGGACTTCAGGTCCACGAGTCGTGCGGACACCCGATCGAACTCGACCGGGTGTTCGGCACCGAGGCCGCGTACGCCGGAACGAGCTTCCTCACCCCCGAGAAGTTTGGGGACTTCCAGTACGGGTCGAAGATCGTGAACATCGTCTCCGACGCCGTGACGCCGGGGGGATTGGGCACGTACGGCTACGACGACGAGGGCGTGCCGGCGCAGACAACCGATATCGTCAAGAACGGCCAGTTCGTGGGGTACTTGACGTCGCGCGAGACGGCGAGCCAGCTGCGGAAGATCCATCCGAATGCGCCCGCGCGCTCGAACGCCGCCATGCGAGCCGACGGGTGGAACCGGATTCCGATCATCCGCATGAACAACGTGAGCCTTCTCCCGGGCACGTGGACGCTCGACGACGTGATCGCCGACACCGACGACGGGATCTACATGATCACCAACAAGAGCTGGTCGATCGACGACAAGCGACTGAACTTCCAATTCGGAACGGAGCTTGCCTACGAGATCAAGAAGGGCAAGCGCGGCCGAATGGTGAAGAACGCGACGTACACGGGGATGACACCCAAGTTCTGGGCCGGCTGCGATGCGATCTGCAACAAGGACTACTGGCACGTCTGGGGAACCCCGAACTGCGGGAAGGGGCAGCCGGGTCAGGTTGCCCACACCGGCCACGGGGCGGCTCCGGCGCGGTTCCGGAACGTTCAGGTCGGAGTCATGAAGTAGCCCGGCCTCAAACGGACTCTGAGAAGAAGGGCGGCCAGGCCGCCCTTCTTTCATTCTTGGCTCTTGATCGCGCTTCTTGAACGAGGGCGCGCCAAGGCGCCTTGCTCAGTAGTAGTACTGCGTGACGTTCTCGACCTCGAGCCCACCGGCTCCCCGCCCCGTGTACTCAAGACCGAGGATCACCGAGCGCCCCTCCATCCGGACATTGATCAGGCCCCACAGGAGGCTTCCGTGCCCCAGGATGGGGGTGAGTCCGATGTCCTCCGATTCGAACGGCGCAAGGGTCAGCTGACGCACGTCGATGGCCTTCCCAAGGGAACTGAACACCGTCACCGTGCAGGTCACCGCCTCGTTCCAGGGGTTCATCACCACGTACGTCGTCGACGCATCGCGGACTTGGGTGTAGTATGCGCCGAGCCAGAACCGCTCCGTTGGGTTGAGAACGGGCACCTCGCTCGAGACGGTATCGGTTGAGACGAGGACTCCGCCCACCGAATACTCGAGGCCGATGAGGAAGCGGCCGCTCGAGTCGATGGTCACCACCCCCCACGCGAACGGGATCCCTGCCACACGGCTGCGGAGGCTCACAACGTCGGACGCGCCCGGTCCGAGCTCCCCGGAGTACGACCAGATCTCCGCGCCGTATGCGTCGTGTACGGCGATCGAGTACTGGGACATGTCGGGAACCGTGCTGATCAGGCTGATCTCGAGGTCCCTCTCCCCCAGCGTGTTGTAGTAGAACGCGTAGTGGTACTGAGCCGCGCCCGTCACCCCGACCAGCAGTAGCAACGCCCCAAGAACTAGTGCGTGTCTCATTCCTTCCCCCTTCTCTCCTGCCCGGCCGTAAGACTAGTCGAATCGAGCGGCGGTGCAAGGGCAAAGGGCGTTCGAGCTTGGTTCGCGGATGACCGGAGACTCGCGGGTGCCTTCCGGGAGCGGGTTCCGTCGGGTATTCTGGCGGGAGCCGAGGGGTGTTCGGCGGAGGTGACAGGATGGAAGGGATCGCTAGACTGATTTCCGCTTCTGCGTGGGGGCTTGTGGCGGTCATGTTGGCCGCCGGGATTCCGTTCGCCTGGCGGAAGGTTCTCGCCTGGCTCGACGCGAAGTCGCAGGTCGCGATGGCCGAGGCTGTGCGGAAGATGATCGACAAGTAGAAGGCCGTGGTTTCGCAGCGCAGCCGGCGGGATGTTTCGGAGCGCGCACGGGCGTCCGCAGCCGCTCGCAACCTCAACGGAGCGGCCTTCGAAGGCTGCCGCAGAGGCTGCCCGGGTCCGGGCAGCCCCCGCAGCTTGGCGACTAGCTCTTGTTCTCCTCGCGGTCCAGGTACTGCAGGATGGCTTCCACGACGAGGTAGTTCACGGACCGATCCTTCTTGGCCCCGACCTTCATCAGCCGCTCGACAGGCTGCTGCGCAACCTTCGACTTCGGCACATAGATGCTGAGCTTGTCGACGAGTTCCTTCTTAGGCATGACTCCCCCTTCTCTTTCCTGAGAACGTCTCTACTGTCTTTACACCCCAACCCATGGACTGTTCCACCTAGACGTGCGTGACGTGTGAGGTTGATATGGAGGAAACGTGGTCCTCCTTGGTGTCTGGCACCCCGTCCATGGGCCGAGCCCCTTTCCCATCGCAACCCTTCCCTTAGGTCCTGGCGGTTCGCGCCGGCAACCCTGAGCATCTGGCCGCCGACGGCATTCCGTACCACGCTATTTTACGAGAGGTGGAGGCTGTCTACCAGGGGGAGATCCGAACCTTCCTAACCAGGTTGTGCGGGGGCGAGCGCGCCGCCTCCGGCGACGTGATGGGCCCAGCGGATGGGTTCGGGAAGTCGATGGCTCGCCACGCATCGGAGCGTGAACTCGACGGCGTGAGCCAGGTCGATCCGGTGACCCGGTGAGACGAACACCGGGTGTGTGCTGTCCTTTGTTCTCACCACGGCGCCGAGAACGCGCCTCGGGTCCGCCTCGTCCAGGAGGTCGGCGACGGCACCGCGACGGGGTCCGGGCTCCATAGCTACGCCGCAGAGGCGCGACTTCGCGACCCCGATCGTCGGCACGTCGAGCCACAGTCCCATGTGTGCGGCGATCCCCATCCCTCTCGGGTGCGCCGTTCCTTGGCCATCGAACAGAACGAGGTCCGGCTTCCAGTCGAGCTTCTCCCACGCGGCGAGGATGACGGGGCCCTCACGAAACGAGAGGAGTCCTGGCACATATGGAAACGGCGTCTTCATCTCGGCGGTCACGCTGCCGCGCGGACGCAGATCGGGAAACCCAAGGACGACGACCGCCGCACGGGCCGTGTCTCGAACAACGCTGACGTCGATTCCGCCGACGAGGTCCACGGCGCGCTCGTCCCACGTGAGATCCAGGAAGTGGCGGAGCTCCATCTGAATTCCCGCCGCTTGTTTCGGCGTCACGGCCCAAGGGTGGAGCTTCCCGTCCATGCGGATCGCCTCTCCCCTCGATCCTAGATCATGGGGCCGACGCCGGCGAATCGATGGCGTTGCAGGAGGGTCCTCTGCCTCGGGCCTCGGAGAGTCCTCGGTCACTCCTCGGGCATCGGGGCGCGTCGGGCTCCGACGAGGGTTGCCCGCCCCGTCGCCAAGAACGGAATGCGGACGGTGACTGCAGTGTTGTCGAAGCTCTGGACCCAGAGCGTTCCATCGTCTTGCAGAAGGCCGTGCTCGACCTCGCGCGGCCACCACGACGGGGAATCATAGATGGGGCGAGAGAACGCAAACGTGCCCGGGTGCTCGATGCAGTAGCGCTCCATCGCTCGAAACGCGCGCCCATCGACCGACCCTTCCCGGCGAAGGTCGCGGCGCTGGGGGTACAAACAGCCGTCGAAGGTTCCGCCGAGCACGCCACCCGAGACGTGATTCCGGTCGGCGCGTCCGCCGAAGATCGCCGCGGACGCGCCGAGGAGCCCGCTTCGTTGCGGCTCTTGTCGCATGCGGTTCGGGTGCGACCGGCCGAACGCGACGATGATGCGGTCTTCCACCCCGTCGCCGCCTCGAGAGCCCCCCCCCGCCGTTCGCTCGGAGGCGTGGTCGAACATAAACTCGAACCCACCGTCGGAGAACCTCACGGAGTTGGCCGGCGCCGACGCCATTCTTCGGTATGCGCGCAGCCAAAGCGAGGGAAGCGCCTTCCCAAGCCGAGCGACAAGCGCGTCGTAGTCCGCGGCGGAAAGCCGGGACAACACGGCTTCGTAGTTGATGGAGGAGCCCCTCACTCCGTTCCTGCCTTCGCCCACCGGGTACGAGTTCCCAGAATACCGAACGGGGCGGGGAGAAAGCAAGAACCCGATCTACGAAGCCCGGATCTCCCCACGGCGTCGGAGTCTCGCCCCGAGCTTTCTTAGTCAGGAATCGGCGAAGACCCGACGTACTCCTCGGCGAGAAGGTCCCTGAGGAGCAGGTCGGACTTGCGGGTGCCGAGAATCACCGCCTGACGCCTTCCACCAACGACCTGGAAACCGGGTTTCTCGTAGCACCGTCGAGCGCGGGCGTTGTCGTCGCGAACGACGAGTTCGATGCTGTGCAGATTCACGACGTGGAAGCCGTACCCGATGAGCGCGCGTAGCGCGTCCTCGCCGTGCCCTTTTCCCCAGTACTCCTTCTCCCCGATCAACACGCTCAGCACCGCTCGACGATTTGGCACGTCGGAAACGAAGAGCGCACACCATCCGATCGGGCGGTCACCAGCCGCATCCACAATCAGAAAGGCGTGCGCCTTCTGCTCGAGGAACCGCGCGATCGTCTGTTGGTACTCGCCAAGCGTTCCCGGGTTCGGTGGCCGGGACTCGAGGCGAGGAGCCCCGTTTCGAGGTCGTTGTGCTATCGGTACCACAGTTCCGCGGCCTGCGGCCCCAAGGGCGAGAGGTACGTGAGGGTCTCGCTGAGCTTTCGGACCAAATCCATGGCGCCTCCTTGAGGAGGAGCACTCTACTTGGTCCGCGTCTCCGGGTCGTCTACTTCGCCTTCTCGAAGAACGCATGGACGTCGGTCTTGAACGCCGCAAGCGAATCGAGATCGAGGTAGAACATGTGTCCGGCTTCGTACGTGTGCATCTCGACGTTCGCCCGCAGCTCCGGGTCGACGTTCATGTGGCTCACCATGTATTCCGTCGCCAGGAGCGGCGTGGCGAGGTCGTAATACCCCTGCCCGACGAACACCTTCATGTACGGGTTCTTGGCCATCGCGGCGCGTAGCGTCTCGCCCGTCGCGGGTAGATGCCCCTTCTCGTACTCCCACTTCTCGATCACCTTGCTCGACATGGTCTCGTAGACGAGGTCGGTCTCGATTCCGAGTTGGCTGCGGGCGTAATGGCAGAACGTCGATGTGTAGGGGGGCGTGATCGCCTGCATCGACGGGTCGAACTCGGGGATCTCGGTCACAGCGAGGGCCTCGACGCCCTTGAAGCGGGAATCGAGTCGGCCGACGCTCCGCTTCTCGCTTCGCAGCAGTTCCTTGCAGAAGCGGAAGATGTCCACGCGCAGGTTGGAGCCAAGGGCGTACTCGAGATCGAGGCCGGTGTAGTCGGCGAGCTTCCTCGCCACGGCCCGCCGTTCTCCATCGCCCAGCCGGTCTCCTTTCATGAGCGCCGCAGTCAGTGGACCTTCGGACCACGCCTTCACTTCCGCGACGAGCTCCGCAAGTGTCCTGCTCTGGAGAGAGTCCCGCAGCCGATTGTGGTACCACGCTGTGGCGGCGTACGTCGGGACGAAGAGCTGGAATGGAAGGTCGTTTGCGTGCCCGAAGCGGATGGCGAGGTGATCGAGGACGGTCGAGATGAGGAAGATCCCGTTGAACGTGATGCCGCGGTCGACGAGATGGCCTGCGAGTCCGGCGGCGCGCGTCGTGCCGTAGCTTTCTCCGGCAAGGAAGAGAGGCGAGGTCCAGCGCGCGTACCGCGTCAGGTAGAGACGGATGAATTCGCCGACGGAGTCGATGTCCCCCTGGAAGCCCCAGAACTTCTTGTCGAGCTCTTCCTTGGCGGCGCGGCTGTACCCGGTCCCGACGGGGTCCACGAACACGAGGTCGGTTTGGTCGAGCCACGTCTGCTCGTTGTCGTCGAGGACGAACGGAGGTCGCGGCATCCATCCCTCCCTCTCCATCCGCACCCGCTTTGGGCCCAACGCCCCCATGTGGAGCCAGATGGAGGCCGATCCCGGTCCACCGTTGAAGGCGAACGTGAGAGGCCGCGCCGAACGGCTCTCAACGCCTTCCAGTTCGTAGGCCGTGAAGAAGATCTCCGCCTCCGTTTCGTCGAACTCGTCCTTCAGCGGCAGAGCTCCGGCCCGCGCGGTGTAGTGAAGTCGCCGGTTTCCCAGCACGAGCTCGTGATGGGTCTCAACAGGCTCGATCCCGAGGAGCTTGCGCCTCTTCTCCTTCGACTCCCCGTCCTTCTTCGCTTCGGCGTTCTTGGTTTCCTCGGCCATGTCCACGCTCCTCGGGTAGCGATGTCGACTGCGGCTCATTGTACAAGGAGCCTCTCTGGACGCCGCTTGGGTGCCCCCGTCGGAGCGCCGCGCATCCTCTCGCGGGTATGAATCGACTGGAGAACCTGCGCGAGATCGTTGACGAAGTCCTTGACGGGATCGGGGCCCCCGAGGATCGTCGCTGCGGGTTCGTCCACCTCTACGGCGTCTCCGCGGCGGCGGTCCTTCTCGCCCAGCGGCGCGAACAGGACGCCGAACTCGCTGCGGTCGCGGGAATGCTGCACGACCTTGCGACCTACGAGATTGGCACGTCGGACGACCACGCTGCGCGAGGCGCTCGCCGCGCGAGCGAGATCCTCGGGAGCCTAGGAACCTTCACCCGCTGGGAGGTTGAGGCCGTCCGTTCGGTCATCGCCCACCACAGCGACAAGGCCATCATCCACGACGCGTTCTCCGAGCTCCTGAAAGACGCAGACGTGCTGCAGCACTTCCTGTCGGATTCAGGGGCACCGCCCCTCGAGCCTCAGGCCGCTCGACGCCAGGCACTCCGACGAGAGCTCGACCTGTAGATTCGGTCCGTTGGGGCAGCTTCCTCGGCCCAGCGAACGGATCGGTCAACAGGCGCGCGAAGCCCGCGTCGCGGGTAGACTACGAAGCATGGCGTCCCAGACGGGGGAGAATCGAACCAAGATCGTCTGCACGATCGGGCCCGCGACGCGAGCCCCCGAGACTCTGCGGACGCTCGTGCGCACGGGAATGAACGTTGCTCGCGTCAACTACTCTCACGGGACCGCGGAGGAGCGTCAGCAGACCATTCGCCTCGTTCGTCAAATCGCCGCCGAAGAGCGAGCCGTCGTGGCGGTTCTCGCGGATCTTCAGGGACCGAAGCTTCGCCTCGGAGACCTTGCTCGCTCTTTCGATCTCGCCGTGGGCGACCGAATTACGCTCACCAGCGACGCTGCCGCCGACGGGTCCCGCGGCTGTTTCCCGCTTCCGCACCCAGAACTGATCGAGGGTGTCCGGCCCGGCGGACGGCTCGTGTTCGGGGACGGGGAGCCCGAGGCGATCGTGCGCGAGGTTCGTCCTCACGCTCTCGTGGCCGAGATCACTGTGTCCGGGAGGCTCTCCTCTCGTCGGGGGATTGCGGCGCCGGGGTCCGGATGCTCGGTGGAGGCGCTTACGTCCAAGGATCGAGACGACGCGAAATCGGCCGTCGCCAGTGGCGCGGACTACGTCGCGTTGTCCTTCGTCCGCACGGGGAACGACGTGCGTCAACTCCGAGAGCATCTCGCGACGCTCGCTGACGGTGCAGGGGTCGGCATCGTCGCCAAGATCGAGAAACCCGAGGCCATCGAGAACCTCGACGATATCCTCGAGGTCTCGGACGCCGTGATGGTGGCGCGCGGCGACCTCGGAGTCGAGATGTCGCCGCAGGACGTTCCGATGCACCAGAAGGCGATCATTCGCCGGTGCAATCGGCTCGGGAAGCCAGTGATCACGGCGACGCAGATGCTTCAGTCGATGACCGACAGCCCGCGCCCGACGCGCGCCGAGGCAAGTGACGTCGCGAACGCCATCCTCGATGGAACGGACGCCGTCATGCTGTCCGCTGAGACCGCGACTGGCCGGTTTCCCGTCCAGGCCGCGGCGATGATGCGCGAGATCGCCGCCATCGCCGAACGGCAGATGCCGTGGCATATCGACGACGCCGCAACCCGAAAGGCCGAGCACGCGCATGCGGTGACGGACGCGATCAGTGACGCCGCCGTACGGGTTGCCGACGAGGTCGGCGCGCGGTTGATCGTGACCTCGACGTGGTCGGGGTACACGGCGCGGCAGATCGCCCGGGAGAGGCCCCATCAGACGATCGTTGCCCTCACGCCCAACGCCAAGGTCGAGAGGCAACTGGCGCTCGTGTGGGGCGTTGTCCCCGTCCTTGTCCCTCAGTACGAGGGGACGGACGAGATGCTCCGAGTCGCGACGCAGTCGCTCCTTGGAGGAGGGTACGCCGTTTCGGGGGAGCTGGTCGTCCTCTGTGCGGGGGTTCCAATCGGCGGTGGAGGGACCACGAACTTCATCAAGGTCGAGCGACTCGGCGCGGCCTGAGGTCTGGCTCGCGGAACCCGCCCCAGGCCGACGCCGTCCGAACTATCTCTTGCTCAGAACGAGAAACAGGATGGCCGCGGCAACGATCAGTCCAGCGATGATCCACGGGGTCGTCGGCTCCACGTTGCACCTCCTTCACTCCGGGAGATCCGCGAGCAGTTCTCTCATCTGCCGGCGGTACGTGTCGAAGGCCCTTCGTCCCGCCGCGGTGAGCTTCACCATCGTGTGCGGCTTGCGGCCGATGAAGTCCTTGACGATCTCGACATAGCCTGTCTCCTCGAGCTTCGACAGGTGCGACGAGAGGTTGCCCCATGTGAAGTCCGTGTTCTGCATCAGGAAGACGTAGTCGGCGCTCTCTACGACGTACAGGTGGGCAACGAGGAGCAGCCGCGCCGGTTCGTGAATCACGCGATCGATCTCGATCCTGTGCGGTTCGTTAGTTCGCGACACGGCGTTCCTCCTCGGGACCCTCGCCGGGGACAAGAACAGGGCGGGACACGACCCGCAGGAAGTGGATGTAGACGCTGATTCCCACGGTCAGGCTGATGCATGCGGCCGCTCCGTAGGCGATGATGCCTCCGAACGGAACGCGGTCCGGGAAGCGGACGACGATGTGGAGAAACTCGACCACCACAAACAGCCCTCCATGCACGAGGAGGCGTGGGCAGTCGAGGAACACGGCCAGTCCCCCGACGGGGACGAGGATGACGGCGGAGATGATGAGCCAGGCGCCGAGGTCGCCGGGGAGCTCGATGCCCAGTCGCGGCGACAGGGCCGTCAGGGCGACGAGGGCGACCGTCGCAGCGACGCAGGCCGCAAGCATGATCCGCATTGCCCGCGTTCGCCGGGCGCGCTCGGCCGAGAACTTCGCTCTCCCAAGCCGCGGCGTCACATAGCGCTTTCGCATCCAGGAGACCACGGCGACTCCCGAGAATGCCATTGCGGTGAGAGTCACGATGCGAATCCACGACGCGCTGGAGAGCTTGTCGAGGGC
>JAPLGD010000080.1 GCA_026390345.1 Candidatus Bipolaricaulota bacterium
ACACGCACCGCGCCGTGGCGGCGCTCGGGATGCGAAAGAAGCGTTTCGGCCAGGGTCACGATCACGGCGACCCCCGCCTTGTCGTCCGCGCCGAGGAGCGTGGTACCATCGGCGGTCACGATCGTTTCTCCCACCTTGCTCAAGAGCTCCGGAGCCGACCGCGCGTCGAGTCGCTTCTCCGGATCTCCCGGAAGTGCGATCGCTGCGCCGTCGTAGTTGCGGTGCACGATCGGCCGGACGCCCGTCCCGGAGTAGTCGGCCGCCGTGTCGACGTGGGCGAGGAACGCAACCGTCGGGATCGGACCCTGTTCCGTCGCCGGCAGCGTCGCGAGCACAAAGCCCGCCTCGTTCAGTCGAACGTCGGCGGCGCCAAGGCTCCGAAGCTCATCCGCGAGGAGCCTCTGGAGATCGAGCTGCTTCGCCGTGGTGGGGACGCTGTCCGACGCCTCGTCGCTCTGCGTGTCGATCTGCGCGTAGCGAACGAACCGCTCCTCGAGCTTCCGCTTCGCGTCGCTCGTCGCGAGTCCTGCTGGCGTGGTCTTAGGAGTCATGGGTGCATTCTAGCCGCTGCGGGCCGTACTCCGAACCCCGCACGCAATGATGTCGTCGTTCGATCAAGTAGCGTCGGAGCTTGCCTCCGACGTTCTTCATCCGCGAGCGTCGCACCAAGGTGCGACGCTACACCCGTTCCGAACGTCACACGCAGATGGAGGTGCGTTCTCATGGCAGAACCGACGCATTGGCACTCTCGCGTGGGAACCAAGCGCATAGACGCTGCATACGTCCACGGACCCCGGACCACCGACTACGGACTCCGCATCGCGAACGCCGGTTCGTCGCTCCCACAGGCCACATGCTACGCGCCACGTGCCGTTCTGCCGCTCTCGCACGCCTCTTGTCGTCCGTCGCGCCGTGCGGTACTGTCCTCAGCGGATCGGACGGGTCCGAAAGGGTCGAGATTCCATGGGCTTCGTCTATGCGCTCGGCGCTCTCTCCATCGCCTGCGCGGTGGCGTCCGGCGTCATCGCGTCGTTCATCGCCGACTACCTCGAGTCGCGAGGAACTCAGGCCAATCGGCGGGTCTTTGCGCTCTTGCGCCGCGGCCACATTCTGCGCTATCTGCGCGTGTACCGGGATATCACCAGGCGGGAGACCGGACACGTCGGCCCGCTCTACGAGGCGTACGTCGGCACGGTCCTCGGCATAATCGTGTTCGGCGTCTTCGCGATCCTCATTCGCGCGGGGATCCTCTCCCGAGGCTAGCGAGCGTCGGGCCGGAAGTCGATCGTGCAAGTCCGAACGTCGACAGCCCGCACGGCAAGGCACGCCACATACCCCGCGGGAGCCTCGATCGCGTGGAGGTTCCAATCCCCGACAGCGCGGTTCCCCGACCGGGAATCGAAACCCACCCGCACCGAGCGCAGGCGAGACGGGACGCCTCCGCCGATCCCCTTCAGGTAGGCTTCCTTCTCCGTCCAGGCGCGAAGGAACGCCTCCGCCTGCTCCGCGGGGGGGAGTTCGACAATGGCGGCAGCGTCTTCCCGCGCAAAGAACCGCGCGGCGAGCCGGCCCACGTCGATCGCCCGGTCGACCTGTTCGAGGTCGAGACCCACCGGACCCGAGCGGGACACGGCGAGCATCATCCAAGCCCCCGAGTGGGCCATGCTGTGCTCGAGAACGGAGCCGCCCGTCCGCACGAAGGGTCGTCCATTCCTGTCGCGCTCCAGCGGAACGTCGCGCGGCGCGCAAGCGAGATAGCGAGAAAGAATCTCCCGCTGGGACGTCCACGCGACAAGGGCACGCCGACGATCCGTCTCGTCAAGGCGGCGCCGCAATCGGCGGACCTCGTCCGGCGAGAGCGTGGCCGTCGCCGGCTGCGATAGACCTGGAATCGCTACGCGCCAGACGTCCACGGCCGGCGCCGCCGGCATCCCTGACTCAGCCGCCGCTGCGTCCGCCGCGTGCTCCTTGGACGTCGTCATCGGCAGCCCCTATCCGTCGGCAGGCGCAGGGCTGTAGGTGGGGACGAGGCGTCTCAGACGCTCGATGACGCCTGCTCCGTCGGCGCCGCCTGCGGCGCGCACGAGCTCGTCCACTTCGCCGTCCCAGCCGGGATTCGGCTCCTGAAGCCGAGCCACAAACAGACGCGCGTGGCCCGTCGCTTCCGTTCCTTCCTCGGCTGACAAGAGCTCCTCAAAGAGCTTCTCGCCCGGCCGAATCCCCGAGAACACGATCGGAACGTCGACGTCGGGCTCGAGGCCGTAGAAGCGGATGACGTCGCGGGCAAGATCCACAATGCGAACCGGCTTCCCCATGTCGAGCACGAGGACCTGCCCGGCCTCTCCCACAGCGCTTGCCTGGAGCACAAGCTGCACGGCCTCGGCAGTGACCATGAAGTAGCGCTCCATGTCGGGATGGGTCACGGTGACCGGACGGCGGCCTTCGACCTGGGCCTGGAACGTCTGCAGCACGCTACCGCGGCTGCCAAGCACGTTCCCGAAGCGCACGGCGAGGCACCGCGTCGGTCCCTCGGCGTGCCCGCGCACGAGCATCTCTGCGACGCGCTTCGAGGCTCCCATAACCGACGACGGGTTCACCGCCTTGTCAGTTGAGATGAGGACGAACGCGGCACACCGCGCCGCTCGAGCGGCCTTGAGGACGTTGCGCGTTCCGACGACGTTCGTCTTGATCGCCTCTGCGGGGAACGCCTCCATCATCGGCACGTGCTTGTAGGCGGCGGCGTGATACACGACGTCGGGCGCGCACCGCGCTACGAGCGCCCGCATCTGCTCGCCGTCCCTGACGTCGCCGATCACGACCTCGAACGAGGCCTCCGGGAAGCGCCGACGAAGCTCGTTCTGGAGGTCGAAGAGTCCGGTTTCGTCGAAATCGACCGACGTGAGGTGGGCCGCACCGAAGCGCAGGACCTGACGACAGAGTTCGGATCCGATCGACCCCGCCGCACCGGTGACGAGCACGGAGCGGCCGCCCAGGAACGACCGAATCGACTCCGCTCCGATGCGGACCTCCTCTCGCTGCAGCACGTCGGTCGGCTCCAGGCG
>JAPLGD010000004.1 GCA_026390345.1 Candidatus Bipolaricaulota bacterium
GTCTGCGATCGGGCTGATCACACTCTCCGTCCACACTGTCGATCCGTCTAAGCAGACCAGCTCGAGCTCGATGCGGTCCTCAAAGGGAATCGGAAGTCCGCGCGCGAACCCGTCCTGCACCGTCGCGAACCGCGCCAGGGCATCGGCCGCGGACTCGGCCGTCAGCCTCGTCGTGAACGGGAGCCCCAAGAGGCTTTCGGCCGTGACGCCGCGAAGGACCCTCTCGACGGACGGGCTTATGTACGTCAGCCGCCCCTCCAGGTCCATCGTCCAGATCATGTCGGTCGAGTTCTCGGCGAGAAGGCGGTAGCGAGCCTCGCTCGCACGCAGTTCTGTCTCCGCTCGTGTTCTCTCGGCGACCTCGGTCTGGAGGCTGTCGACCGTTCGCTCGAGCTGTTGGGTCATCGCGTTGAACGATCGCGACAGACCCGCCACCTCATCAATCCGACTCGTCTCCGCAACGGGTCGCCGCTCGCCGCGCGCAAGCGCCTGGGCCGAAAGCTCTAGGTGCCGCATGGGGAGGGTTACCCACCGCGAGGCAGCAAGACCCAACGTCACTGCAATCAGCGCTGCCCCAAGAATGAGCGCAATCGTAGCGCGCGTGTTGGCGTCAACGCGGGCCATGAAGTCCCGTTCGGGAATCGCTACGCCGACGAGCCAGTCGATCCCGTAGCCGTCCCGAATCGTCGCCACCTGGAGGAAGTGGCGCTCTCCGTCCATCACAAACTCCCACTGTCCGCCGACACCTCCGGCGGCGACTCCCGCGTCATCCTCGATGGCGTCTGCGGCAGCTCGGATCATCGGGGAGGAGCTCTCCCGCGCCGCAAGCCTGCGCGGCGCCTGGCCTCCTTCCCCGAAGGCAATCGGACTCTCGTCGGCCGAGGACGCGACTAGAAGTCCCGACCGCTCCATGATGAAGCATCGACCGCTCGTTCCAATCTTGACGTCGCGGAGGAAGTCGCCGACCTGCGATAGGAAGAGGTCGGACGCCACGACACCGATCAGCTCGCCGCGCTCGTTCACGACAAGGCGGCTGGCGGAGATCGCCATGTCTTGGCCGGAGAAGAGGAGGTAGATGCTGCTCCACACGGGTCCGCCATGAGCCACGGCGCCCGTATACCAGGCCCGCGTTCTTGCATCGAAGTTCGGCACGGCCTGGAGCTGCGACGTGCGGGCGCCCACGGCGTTCGTTGCGTACTTGCGGAACGTGCCTGCCGCGAAACCGTCGGTCACGATGACATAGAGGGGACCTCCCGCTCCCTCTCGCCCCGCGTCCACCACTCCACCCTTCGTATTTCCGAAGTAGGTGCTACTCACCGTCGGCGCCGCCTGCACCTGGCGCCAGAAGTGGGCCGCGAGCGCCTCAGGGTCGTCGGCGTCCAGCACTCCGCGTCCGATGAGCTCGGCGTTCACCTCGTTCAGAACCTGCGGCGTCGCCAGGAACTCCCGCAGACGCTCCTCGACGCGCGTCGTCACCTCACTCCGCAGCTGCCTCGCCACATCGTTGACGGCCGCGCGCGCGTTGCGAAACGACACATACCAAACCAGGCCTACCGCCAGCAAGACCTCCGCGACGAGGAGGGCGACGAGCGCGGTCTGAAACGGAATGCGGAGGCACCTGCTTCCGGCTCCTTCTTCCCCAAGATCCCGCCCGTCCGCTTTGGACTCATTCATAGGCGATCCCAACTCGCGAGGCGCTCTCCTCTTCCGTCCACCGTACTGGCTTGGGCTCTCTCTGCCAAGTAGCGTCCATGCTTACCCCGGGGCTGGTCGGTGCCGCGCCTCCTCCCCATCCCCTTCGGTTGGAGCGCGCGCGCATTCTGCGGCATCATTGAGAACGCACGGGACCACCTGGCGTTTTCGCCGGCCGCTGGCCTCGGTCGTCGCGGCTCGAGAGGAGGGTGCTTGACCGGTTTCCTACAGCGTGCGCTCGATTTCGCCGCCGCCAACGAGAAGACGGCCGAGCTTACCTACAAGCGCTGGGCGCAGCGCGCGGCGACCGCGCGCCTGAAGTCGATCCTCGCTGAGCTCGGAGCCGCCGAGTGCGGACACCACGAAATTCTCCTCCACGTCTCCCCCAGCGAGATCACGCCCGAGAGCGCCGAGCCAGTCAAAGGTGCCGTCATCGCCAGGCTGCTCGTCGACATTCCTATCCCGACCGATCTCCTGTCGCCCAGCGACATCGCGGCCGCCATTCGGCGGGAGGAGGTCCTTGCTGCGCTCTACGAGCTTCTCGCCAGCTTGGGCGGCGAAACCGCGTCCTTGTTTTCCTCGCTCGCGGCCGAGGAGAAGCGTCACCGACAGCTCCTGCTGACCGAGTTCCACGCCGCGGAAGACACTTCCTTCAGCCAAGGGTGTACGTGAGTCGTGAGGATGGAGGAATCCCCTCGTTGTTTGTCCGAATCGTGGAGGTGGCGATGAATCGCGTTGGTTGGATGGTTGCGGTCTTGCTTGTCGGCGTCGGGTTGTCGGCGTGGGCCGACTGCGGTTGTGCACCCGCCGGGGATCCTACTTGCTACACGGCGTTCGTCATGAATCGGACGATCGAGTTCTCCGTCACCGTGCCGCTAGACTACTTTGTCGCCCACGCGACGACGGAGACGCCATTCCTCACGGGCTGGCGCATTGAGACGCTCGCCGGGGTCGTGGTGCGGCGCGTGACGTTCGACTTCCCCCTCGGGCTCGTCACGGTGCTCGAGTGGAATCTCGACGATGACGCCGGCGCCCGCGTCGCGGACGGCTTCTACCGGCTCATCGTCGAAACGACGTCCGCCGGCGAGATCACGGACACGATTCGTCTCATCTCGTGCTGCAATCCCTGCGGCTGCATCGGCCGCTCTCCCGTCTGCCGTCCCGCGTGCGGCAGCGCGTACTTAATCCTGCGCGCCGGCGAATCCTTGGGCTGTTGCTGCGGGTGCAGCTTCTCGCTCTTCGGATCGGCGGGCGCGGGAGCCCCGTAGCCACGAATCGCCCATGGGCCGGACACTCCATGGGGACGAATGTCCCTCACCAAGGGAACGCTTGTCCTTCGCGAAGCGGACGGGATGGGTAGTCGTGCGCTGCGGTGGCGACTAGCCTGAACCCGAGATACGTGGAAAACCACGACGCCTCCTTGACTCCTGGGGGGAGGGAAACGAAACGAGAGCCGTTCCCCTCCCTCCTCTTCCTTTCTGCTTGCGGGCGGCGTGCATGCCGATAGACTCGTCCTCTATGCAAGCCCAGACGCGCCGGTTCAGGTGGGCCAGCCTTGTCACGCTCGGCGTTCTCCTCGTCACCGTCGGAGGGGCATCGAGCCCCGGTGACGTCGTGACCTTCGTCGACGCGCGCCTAGAGAGAGCCGTTCGGATGGCCCTCGGCATCGAATCCGCACCGATCCTCGCCGCCGACGCACTTCGCCTGGAGCGACTTGAGGCGGTCGCTGCGGAGATCACGCGTCTTGACGGTCTTGAAGCCTTCTCGAACCTGCGCGAGCTGAACCTCGCCGAGAATCACATCAGCCGTCTCGAACCCCTGCGGGGTCTTTCGAAGCTCGAAACCCTCGTCCTCAAGAGCAACCGAATCGAGGACGCGGCTCCGCTGGCCGGGCTCGTCCGCTTGACGAAGCTCGATCTCGATTGGAACTCGATCGTCGACGTCGCGCCGCTCTCCGGCCTGGTCGGGCTTCGCTTTCTCGGGCTCTGGGACAGCCGGGTTCGGGATGTCGGTCCTCTCGCCAACCTCCTGGAATTGCGCGAGCTGGGACTGAGCGGGTGCCCGATCGCCGACGCTCGCCCCCTCGCCCGGCTGACCCACCTTGAGTGGCTCGGCCTGCCGAACACGGGAATCGACGACATCGGCTTTCTTGCGACCTTGACCGAACTCAAGAAGCTCAGCCTGGGCGAGAACCGAATCTCGGACCTCCGCCCGCTCGCAGGCCTTGTGTCTCTGGAGGGCCTAGGCCTGAGCGAGAACGCGATCCGCGACGTGACCCCACTGGCGGGGCTCACGAACCTCCAGCGGCTCAGCCTCTGGAAGAACGAGGTCGAGGACATCGAGGCGCTTCGGGAACTCGTTCACCTTCAGAAGCTCTGGCTCGACCAGAACCCAATCCGCGACATCTCCGTTCTCCGCGGCATGACGGACCTCCGCATCGTCGGGCTGTCGGAGACGTTGGTTGACGACCTCGCTCCCCTTGTGGCGAACAGCGGCCTGGGTCCCGAAACGACGATCGATCTCCGCGAGACCCCCGCCGTTCTCCCCGGCTCGGACGCGGCAAGCGCCATCGCCGCGCTCGAGGCGCGAGGTGTCACCGTCTACCGTGACGTTGCGCCGTAGCCCTCTACGTCCGCGGATCCTCGACGTACTGGTTGTGGAAGATAAACAGCTGCACTGAGTCGAAGTCCGTGAAAATGAGCTTCCACAAATTGGCAAAGATGTAGACCCACAACATCACGATCGGCATCGGATCCTTGCGACTCGAGATGTCGTCGGGAACTCGGCGATCGGCCCACCAGAGCTTCCGAAGTCGGCGCTCGCCGGACCAGTCCTTGAAGCTTCCGAGGTAGCTCTCGAGAAGCCAGACGAAGTCGCCGAAACCCATCTTCGTGCGGGTTCCGATCCTCGTTGTCGGTAGGTTCGCCGGCGCACGGCCGGCCGCCGCCTCGAGCCACGCGGGCACCATGTCGCAGCCGCCGTGGTAGGCCATAGCGATGGCCGGGGTAATCCGGCAGTTGCCGTCGACAAGGAACGGCTTTCCCGTGCCCTCTTGGATCACGAAGTCGAACCCGCAGAACCCGCTGAACCCGAGGCGCTTCACAATCTTCGCCGCAGCGGCCTGACATGCGGGATCCGCCATGCTTTCCCGGCACACGGTCGTTCCGCCCGTTCGCGGCATCGTACGAACGCCCTGGTACATCACCTCGCCAATGACGTTGCCGCGATCGCACAGGTGGAGAGTGCACGTCGTCGGGCCCTCGATCAGCTCCTGGATCATCGGCAGGTCGTCCTCCGCGAGCTTGTTGGCGCGCACGACCTCCTCGTATTCCTTCTTCAGGTTCGCGCGGTCGTAGACCTTTCGGAATCCTGCCGCGCCCGAGGTCTTGCGCATCTTGATCACAACCGGGAGCTTGACGGAGGCCATCGACTCATCCGCTTCCGCCAGGCTCTGCGGCGCGAACGTCTGGGGCGAGTCGATGCCGAGCTCCGTGGCAAGAACGCCGAGCCGGGTCTTGTCGTGGAGCGCCATCAGAGTCTCCGTGTCCATCATCGACGTCTTCGCCGCTGCCACGACTCGATCTCGGTAGTGGCTCAAGAGAATGATCTCCTCGTAGGACGGGAAGTAGTAATCGTACTTCCCCGACTCAAGCTCCCGCAGGAGTGCCTCGGCGTACTCCCGCGGTGCGTAGCGCATGTTGGGAAGCGAGACCCTGCGCGTGACGTACTTGGAGAACCCTGCGTAGGCCAGCCGATGGCCCTCCGCGGCGTAGACCTCGTACCCCAGCTCCCCGAGCCGGCGGACCACATGAACGGCGGCCGGCTCGAATAGACCCGTGATCAACACTCTCATGATCGGGACTCCAGGTTGTGGAGGACCGGCTCGCCCGCCGGGCAGACCGCTCAGGCCCCCTCCAGGATAGTGGCCGTCATTCTATCCTCAGCCCCGCCCCAGGCGCGAGCCCGCCGCCACCTCCCGGAGCCCCTGCAGCGCAGCCTCGAGACCGACTAGTTCCGGACACCTTCCCCGAGTCTCGTGCTCAGCTCGTGCGCCAACTCTCCCTGGTCGAGGCCGTCGCGCAGGCCGAGCTCGACCGCCCGCTTGACCCGAAGCCACGCCTTCCGCTGCAGCTCCGCCCGATGAACCTGGCGAAGCCTCTCCGCCTCGTCCAGTCTGTCCTCGATCAGCCACCTCGCGGCGGCGCTGTGGATCAGATGCGTGTCATACATAGACCCCTCCTGCTGCATCCACGAGGCAA
>JAPLGD010000023.1 GCA_026390345.1 Candidatus Bipolaricaulota bacterium
CACAAGACCTTCTCTAGCCCACACGGCTGCGGGGGACCCGGCTCCGGCGCGCTCGGCGTTATCGAGGCGCTCGCCCCGTTCCTCCCCACTCCGGTCGTCGCCTTCGACGGTGAACGGTACACGCTCGATGGGAATCGCCCTCAGAGCATCGGCAAGCTTCGCGCTTTCTATGGGGTGGCGGGCGCCATCGTCAGGGCCTACGCCTGGGTGATGAGCCTCGGGGCGGACGGCCTGTTGGAGGCTTCGAAGGTCGCGGTGTTGAACAACAACTACCTTCTCAAGCGAATGCGCGAAATCTCCGGCGTCACCGCTCCGTACGCTGCGGGGCGGCATCGGATCGAGCAAGTTCGCTATAGTTGGGAAGAGCTGTGCGCTGAGACTGGAGTCCGGTCCGAGGACATCGGGCTACGGGCCGCTGATTTTGGCGTCCACTACTGGACAAGCCACCATCCGTTCGTCGTCCCTGAACCGTGCACCCTAGAGCCGACTGAGTCGTTCTCCAAGACCGACCTCGACGAGTACGCGGCGATCATGCAGCATGTCGCCAAAGAGGCGCGGGAGGATCCGGCGACGCTCCTTACGGCGCCGCACAACAGCACCGTGCACCGCGTCGACCAGGCGTCACTCGACGATCCGTCTCAATGGGCGATTACCTGGCGAGCTTTCCTCAAGAAGCGCGAACAGCCAGAAGCATGAGCGAGCCGGAAAGAGGAGCCGAGCGTGAACGGCGCGTTGGCCTGATCGTCAATCCGGTCGCGGGCCTCGGCGGGCGCGTCGGGCTGAAAGGGAGCGACGGAGTGGCGATCCAGCAGCGAGCGCTCGAACTTGGCGCGGTGCCGCGGGCGCTCCATCGGACGATCGAGGCCCTCGTACGGCTGCGCCCGATTGCTGGGGAGTTCACGCTCGTCACATACCCAGGAGAGATGGGAGAGGAGGCTGCGAGGCGTTCCGGGTTCACTCCTCACGTGATCGGCTCCATCGTGCCGGCCCAGACGACGGCCAGCGACACGCGAGCCGCGGCGTGCGAGATGCGGCGTCTGGAGGTCGAGCTTCTCTTGTTCGCCGGGGGTGACGGTACGGCTCGAGACGTGTCCGATGCTGTTGGTCACGATCTGGCCGTCCTTGGGATACCTGTCGGTGTCAAGATTCACTCTGCTGTGTATGCCATCAGCCCTGCTGTCGCAGGGCAGCTAGCTCGTAGCTTCCTAGAGGGGAAGACTCAGGGAACGCACGAGGCCGAGGTGGTAGATGTCGACGAGGCTGCCCTCCGCTGCGGCGTTGTCAGTACGATGCTCCACGGCATCCTTCGGGTTCCGAACGATGCGCAGCGGGTACAAGGAGCAAAGGCCTTCAGCTCTGAGAGCGATGCCTCCGCTGCCGTGGCGATCGCGAAGCACGTTGTCGCGCGAATGGACGCGGAGACCGTCTACATCGTCGGACCGGGGACGACGACGCGCGCCATCCTCGCTGAGTTTGGAATGGAAAAGACGCTTGTCGGCGTCGACGTGATCCATCGAGGGAAGCTGCTGGCATCAGATGTCAATGAGGCACAGCTGCTCGAATTGCTGGATGGGCGGCCGGCGAGGATCATTGTTACGCCGATCGGTGGCCAGGGCTTTCTATTTGGCCGTGGGAATCAGCAGATTAGTCCGCAAGTCCTCCAATGTGTGGGAGTTGAGAACGTTCTCGTCGTCGCCACGCCGGAGAAGCTCAACCGTCTCACGACGCACCCGCTTCTCGTCGATACCGGTGACGAAGAGGTCGATCGCATGCTGGCTGGGTACGTCTGCGTTGTTTGCGGACCGGACGATCTCCGCGTCGTTCGTGTCGCCTCTGCCTCGCTCACGGAAGAGAGCATGAACCACCCCAGGTGACAACGCCGATAGGTTCCCTGCACGTCAGCGCGCTGATGAGATCCAGAGGCCCAGTAGATCGATCTAACCCTACAACGTTGCTAAGCGAAGGTTGTTGAGTAAGACGTAGTGGGTAGGGGCCTGCGACGAAACGTACCTGAACATCTACCTGTCAGCACTTCTTCTCCTCAAGACAGCGTTATCTCAAGTGCCACGAAGCCTGGAAGCATCATGGAGACAACCATTGCGCGATCCTGTGGAGCCTAGAGGGCTCGAACCTCCGACCGCAGGATCTACGGTGCGGGCTTCGCTCCGAATGCGGGGAAACCAAGCGTCCCGTACAGTCTGTCGAGGAAAGGCCCTTCCGAAGGGCCACCTATACGCCCGGAGGGACTTGAGACCCCAGGCCGCACTTCGTGCGGCTCGGGAGTTCGCTGACTCGGTGGTTGCGAACTCCAGGAGACCAGAGGTGGCTCCAAACGTAAAGAGAGCGAGGGGCCCTATGGACCCCTCGCTCGCTTTACCCTCTACGGGACTACTCTTGAACTCCCGCCCGCTGACTGTGCACCTCGGGAGAGCACCTGCCCAATCGTGCCACGCGCCACTCTCTCGAGGAATCTGGCCTCCGGCAATCCAGTAGCGGTTCAAGACACGGTTGTTTGGCGATTCGGTTGGGGCCACAAGCTTGTCTGATCTCAGCGGGCTGCCTGCCCTGGAGCACCTCGCCGGAAGTAGCTGGGAGACCAACTCCCTGGTTACTGAAGGCCTTAGCTGCTACCCAGACGAAGCGCTTCGGGACACATGTGGCCATGGACTCTGCACTTGCATCTGGCACGTACGCGTTCTTGTTCATGAGGCCAAGCCAAGAAGCTCCATCGCGGGTCTGGTCTTAGGCTACTGACGGGCGCCCGGGTCCTGGTCGGCCAGGGAGGGCCGTGCTACACCCGAGTGAGTTGACCGCCCTCCGGGGAATACCTCATACTGGCCGACGGCGGCGGGAGACTGGCAGGATGGCTCAAGTCGTGATCGAGCAGTGCGGAGGAAGACATCTGGTTGTCGTCCCTCTTCAGGAGGCGGCATGGCACGCGCGCAGCCAGAACACCAGCTGAGGAGCGCGGTTTCAGCCCTCACTCGACTCCTAGAGGGCAAGACCCAAGCCACGGCAGACGTGCTGCTAAGGACTGCAGCTGCCGACACCCTCGGTAAGATAGGTCCTGCAGCAAGGTTAGCCGTCCCAGCCTTGGTGAAGGCGCTCCTAAGGAACCCAGGAAGCGCCCGCGAGTCTATTGCAGTCGCTCTTGGACAGATCGCCTACGGGGACAAGAAAGCCATCCGCGCCCTCAAACGCATCCTGAGAGACAGGGACATGATCTTCGATGCAGGCAGAGACACCTCCTTCCGCTCGAGTGCGCCCTTTGATGCTTTGGCCAGGATGGGGCCTGAGGCGATAGCTGTTCTGGCCGATGTTCTTCACACCGCACACGATAGTGAGGCCGTCCACGCTGCTGCTAGCGCGCTTGTGGAGAACAGCTCTTCCGCTATTCCCATCCTAATCCGAGCTCTGCAAGACCAAACATCGTCAGTTGCCACACGCAAGGCCGCCCTCCAAGCCTTGGGCGAGCTCGGGGACCCGGAGAAGATGGACTACCCTGGCGTGCGCTACCCCGTCGCGGCGTGGGCCCGCGGAGCGCTCGGAGCCAGCGCAAGGAAGGAAGCTGTGCCCGCCCTCGTACATGCGCTGAAGGATCAAGACTCATCGGTCCGTTGGTCCGCCGCCCGCGCGCTGTGGAGGATAGGGACTGACGCCAAAGAAGCTGCGCCTGCTCTCATGCTGGCGCTAAGGCAGGAGAGTGGGGCAGTCGGGGAAGCTGCTGCAATTGCGCGTGTTGCCGCCCGAAGCCTAGAGGACGATGCCGCCGAGGTCATTCCTGTCCTCGCCCGAGCACTGAGAGCCCGCGACTACTGGACGCGACGGGGTGCGCTCGAGGCGATTGGCGAGACTGGCTCGGTGCCTGCGGAGGTAGTGCCCCCGCTAATCGAGGCTCTGGGCAGGTCGTTGGGAGAAGACGCCCACCTGATGAAACTTGGGCCCCTCGCTCAAGCGCTCGCCAAGACGGAGCCTGCCGCCATTCCGGTAGTCATTCGGGAATTGGGGGATGGGAGTTCGTTGGCCAGATCCCGCGGTGCCGCTGCATGGGTCTTGGGGAGAACTAGGCCGGTCTCTCGCGAGGTCGTCGCTGCTCTCGTCCTTGCCCTAGATGCCAAGGACCAGCATGTCTGTTTCTCCGCTGCCAACGCTCTGGGCGCGCTTGGGCCGGCGGCAGAGGAAGCGGTTGGCCCTCTCATGCGCGCACTGGGCAGAGTCCCTGGAGCCGCAGATGCTCTCGTCAGGATCGGCTCCAGAGCAGTTCCCCATCTCCTCGAAGCGCTGAGGAACGGAACAGCTGTTGCACGTCGTGAAGCCACCAATGCTCTCGGGCGGATCCGACCGGTCTCTCCAGAGGCACTCGCAGCTCTCGTCTTTGCTTTAGAAGATGACGATAGGGATCTTCGCTCCTCGGTTGTGTGTGCTCTCGGCGCGATCGGGCCGGAAGGGAGGGGAACCGCAGTCCCGGCACTCGCCCGGGCCCTAGAGGATACTGATCCGAGCGTCCGGAGGTGGGCCGTGGGGGCCCTTGCGGAATTCAGAACCGAGGCGAGGGAAGCTCTCCCCGCTCTCGCCCGCGCCTTGGCAGATCCAGAGCTTAGGTCGCGTGCCGCGGAGATCCTCGGCAAGATGGGGTGTGAGGCAGAGCAAGCGCTCTCCTGTCTCACCTGTGCCCTCAAGGCTGGGGGCGCCGGCTGGGAAGTCACGTACGCTGTCGGTGCAATCGGGGGCGTCGGGTCCGTTCCAGATCTGATCGATTCCCTAAGGACGATGAACTGCGGCCCGAGCAGCTCTTTCGGTGACCCCGTAGTGGGCCTCCTAAGCGAGATCGCCTCAGAGAGCGCCGAGGCGAGGTCGATCCTCGTGCGTGCTGTGGAAGATCAGTCCCCATCTGTGCGCTCAGGAGCCATAGCAGCCATAGGGAGACTGAGTGTTGAGGACGAAGAGTGCACTGCAGCTGTGTTGCGTGTCCTCAACGACGAGGATACCTCAGTGCGCAGGGCCGCAGTAGCCTGTCTAGGCCGCATCGGCGCGGAGAGACATGCCGTCGCCGCCCTGGTACGCGCGCTCTCCGACAGCGACTGGCAAGTCGTGCACACAGCAGCCAAAGCATTGGCGACTCGCCTAGGCCGGGCAAGTACCAGCACTGACACCGAGGAGAGGTGAGACTCTCAGTGTCACTCGCCTGACGTCTCTGCAGACAGCTGTTCTGTCGCGACCTGAGCCCCAAGAACCGGCCCGCGGAGATGGTCAGACCCTACCCATCGCGATTCCGTCAGCCGACAGAGCCGTGAAGTTCAAGAGCGGCGAAAAGGTCCACTCCGGACAGCCGATGAATAGGCATCTTTCTGCGCTCATACCCTCTACGGGACTACTCTTGAACTCTGCGGTGGGCGACTGCGGGCGCTCCCTGGCTCAGCATGCCACTCAGTTAGGGACTTGCAGGTGGGCGGATTGGCTCTGTCCGCCCGAGGTCACGGCCGCGGAAGGCGAACCAAACTGTGCCAGCAACTCCGAACCCAAACGCGGTGAGCAGGTTCACCTCAGGCCGCACGGACCAGAGGAAGGCTCCCCCAAAGGCGGCCGCCGAGACGATCACATCTCGGATCAGGTAGTAGAGGCCGAACATGCCTGCCTTCTTCCCTTCAGGGGCGAGGTCCATGATGAGGGCCTTCCGCGTCGGCTCGCCGAACTCCTTCAGCCCGCGCAGCACGAACGCCAGCGCGAGGAGAACGAACGATCGGGAGAAAAGGAGAACGATCGGGAAGAGGGTGAAGAAGCCGAATGTGGCGACCACGAAGGGCTTCTTCTGGCTCCGGTCGGCGAAGTAGGCAACCGGGATGTAGATCAGGAGGGCTGTTGTCATCTCGATTACCTTCAGCACGCCGAATTGGAGCGCTGTGACTGGCCCAGGATGCGCCGCAGAGCCAACCGCCCAGATCACGACGAACGCGTAGGGAATCTGCTCGCAGAACCGGATGAGCGTATCTGCCACGAGGAGCTGCTTCAGGTCCGCGCTCATCAGCTTCCACATGCGAAGCGGATTCCCCTCAGCCGTTCGCTTGGCTTCCGCAGACTGAGACTTGTCCTCCTCGATCAGGACTTGCTGAAGGACGGCTGACACTGCAGCGAGGGCGAGTGCAGCCACGAACGCGACCCTTACCCCTGCCTCCAGCCCCAGAAGGCCAATGAGAGTACCCCCGAGCAGCGGCCCCAGGGCCATGGGGACACGCCGGACGAGGGAGTGGAGAGACACTCCCATCGTTCGCTTGTCCTTGGGCAGGACACGGGCGACCAAGCCCATGGTGGCTGGCAACGAGATGGCTGACCAAGACAGGAACAAGACAGCCCCAGCCATCACGGCTGGCCAGGCGGGGATGAGGATCACGAGTACGAAGCCGACCATGGAGAGAAGGTTGAACAGGAGAAGTGCCTTCTTCGTCCCGAGTCGATCGGCAAGATACCCCCCGGGGAACGCGTACAGCGCCCCGAGAAGGTTGTCCATCGCGTTCAGGCCGCCGACGGAGATGAAGCCTCCGCCCAGCGCAATGAGGTAAAGAGGGAGAAACTGCTCGGCCATGTTCTCCCCCATGCCGACGAGGACCACCATGCCGAGCAGCCCAACAATACTCCGACGTAGGCCGAGGAACTCTACAGCGCGGGAGAGGGCCAATCGGAGTGGTGCCCTACCGCTCTTCACTCTGGGCTATCTCCAGCCGACACCATGTGTAGAGGGCATCGTAGACCTCAAACTGCTGGCTGAGATTCTCGATGTCGTTCGGGTACCGGACCCTGTACCCGGAGGCGATGGCCTCCAATCCAGTGGCGATCGGATCGGCGTCGAGGCGATCAGTGTCTGCGGCGTTGATGATCTTCGCCATTCTCTGTAGGGCCTTGTCCTTGAGGCCGTACTTGCCGATGATCGCGTCGAACGAACACTGGTCCCCATGGTGACCGAGCTCGACTCCGGGAGCGTCGAATGGAATCGCTCCGTCCCTCTTGACCACCGCTTCCACTTCCGATGTCGCGACGAAGAAGAACTCCGCGTCACTGTCAACGAATCGCGTGATCAGCCAGGGGCAGGCGACCCGATCGACGTGAACGTGCGCGCGCGTAACCCACTTCATCCTTACCTCCCTTGTCCGTTCCCGTGCTCCCGTCCGGAGCGTGCCACGTGATCATACGTGACGCATAGCGACCAACGAAGTGGCAGCGGACCCAACCTGCTTTTCGAAGACTGGATCACGGGTGTTCGTGCCGGTGGTGAGGGTCTGGTTTGTGAGGATGCGAATGAACCAACCCCTCATGAACATGCTCGTGGACGTGCCCTGTGCCTGCCGACATGTCCTCCGGGTGCGCATGAGCGTGGTGCTCGTCGTCATGCTGGTGCGCGTGCGTATGGATCAGGTCTGAGTGCACATGCTGGTGAACGTGTCTCTCCCTGGCAACGATGAAACCCGCAAGAATCATCAGTGAGAGGGCCACGTAGAACGTCCATGCGGCCGTGTCCCTGAAGATGATGAGTGATAGGCCGACGCCCACAAATGGTGCCATACCGAAGAGCGCTCCCGTGCGAGCCGCCCCGACTCGCCGCAATGACTGAACGAACAGCGCGATGCTGGCTCCGTAGCTCACCGCTCCAAGCAAGAGGGCATAGAGTACCCGACTGAGCTCAGGCCACGGCCGCCCAAGAACGGTCGCGAGGAGGAGTGAGAACAAGCCCGCACAGAGGCCCTTGATTGCGACGATTCGCTTCGGGTCCCTCAACGAGATGCGTCCGGTTAGGTTGTTGTCGATTCCCCACGCGAGACAGGCTCCAACTACAGCGAGAGCTCCGAACGACACTCCCCAGTTGGCAGAAGGGTCAAGGGAGAGGAGTGCTCCTCCGGCGGCCACGGCTGCGATTGCTCCCCAAGTCCTGAGCCCCACGGGCTCTCGAAAGAACGCAAGCGCTATGAGTCCTGTCGCGACCACCTCGAAGTTGAGCAACAGCGACGCAGTCGCAGCAGGTGTAAGCCGAAGTCCAAGTAGCAGGAGGATCGGCCCCGCAACGCCTCCTGCAATCACGGCTCCCACAAGCCACGGCAGATCGCCCTTCTCAAGGCGTGCCTCAGACTCAGCCGATTGGATCACTCTCCTCCCGAGGAGCACCAGCCCGAGCGACGCTCCGGCGCCGAGGTACAGAAGCCCGGCCAAGAGAACGGGATCGACGTCGCTCAGAAGGAGCTTCGAAAGTGGAACGCTGATCCCGAAGAGAGCCGCAGCCAGGATTCCGAATAGCATCGCTACCTCCCGCAGATGCGAGTCTAGCAGAGAAGTGTGGTACAAGAAGCAGACTCCCTCAGTGCGAGGCAATGCCAAAGGCTTAGCCGCAGGAGGTAGTCCCCGAGATCCAGCCTTGGGATGAGTTGGTTCGTGTCGATGCCGGATCTCCTCGGCCGGCGGCACCTTGGAGTTCAAGAGCGACCATGCAGTGAGCCGCAGAGAGCCCATAGAGAGGGCGCTTCCGTCCCTTACGGACTACTCTTGAACCCCGGGTCGGGTTGCCAGTCCGACATTAACGCAGGGCAAGCTCTGAACCGCCCCGGGTTCACCGGAGAGTGCACTACCCGAGTCCAGCCACTGCGATCGGACTCGCCACCCTCTCCATGACCTATCCAGGCAAGACGCCCGGGGTCGCCAGAAGCAACCGAAGATCTGAGACGTAGCAAGAGCGTCCCGTACAGTCTGTCGAGGTAAGGCCCTTGCGAAGGGCCATCTATACGCCCGGAGGGACTTGAGACCCCCGGCCGCACTTCGTGCGGCTCGGGAGTTCGCTGACTCGGAGCTCGCGAACTCCAGGAGATCAAGGTGGCTCCAAACGTGAAGAGAGCGAGGGGGCGAGAATGCCCCCTTGCTCTCTTTACGCCCGGAGGGACTTGAACCCCCAACCCCCGGTTCCGAAGACCGATGCTCAAGCCAGTTGAGCTACGGGCGCAGGGCTGCGCCGCGGCGCAGCTAGGGAGTTTGCCGCGCAAACTCCGTCGTCGTTTTCGTGTTGCTCGGGCGTTTCGCCAGCTGAATGCCTGCGAGACTCCGGGTCCTTCTTCGAGGGCAAACGGGCTGCCGTGGCAGCCCGCTCGACCTACCTCTGGGAGGAGCGACGGGGCTCGAACCCGCAACCCCTGGGACCACAACCCAGTGCGCTAGCCATTGCGCCACGCTCCCCATCGATGCGCGCCCGGGAGGAATCGAACCTCCGGCCCACGGCTTAGAAGGCCGTTGCTCTATCCCCTAGTAGCCTGCCGCCGTCACTGGCGAGTCGGATTCTAGCGCGCCCGCGGCCTGGGACGAATCCGCCGGACCCGGCAGAGCGAGAGACGGGGATCGAACCCGCATCACCGGCTTGGAAGGCCAGCGCTCTACCATTGAGCTACTCCCGCGGCCAAATCGGAGAGGCCGGATTCGAACCGGCGGCCTCAGCACGGTCAGGATCACCTTCGTGCCCTGCTTCAGCTCCGCGACGGCCTTGTTCCAGTCCTCGACCGACGTAATCGGCTGGCGGTTAACCTCAAGGACGACGTCCCCTTCGGCCAGTCCGGCCTTGCCGGCGCGACTGTCGGCGGCAACGCCCATTATGACCACGCCGTCTGTCGAATTCAATCCCAGATGCTGAGCGACGATCGACGTGATCGGGCCGACCGTCAGGCCGAGAGCCGTCGTCGCCTCGGTCGGCGGGACATTCCCCTGGTAGTTCGCCAGGGTTTCCTCGTCCGGGCGCTCGGCCAGGGTGGCTTGAAGCACGATATGATCTCCCGACCGCACGACTTCGACCTCCACCATCGAGCCGACGTACAACAGCGCCACGGTCCTCGACAGGTCGTCGGCGGAGGCGATCGTCGCATCCCCGATGCGCACGATCACGTCGCCTGTCTTGATCCCGGCCTGGTCGGCCGGATCGCCGGAGAAGGCCTGAGCCACGACGGCTCCAGGAACGTTCGGGTCGACCCCGAACTCCTTGACGGACTGCGGATTCACGTCGGTGATGGCGACGCCAAGCCACCCGCGGGTGACGGCGCCGGACGCCACCAGTTGGCCGAGCACGTCCTTGACGCCGTTGATCGCGACGGCGAAGTTGATCCCTTCGATGGAAACCCCCGTGCCGGACGATCGGGCGATGATGGTGTTGAGTCCGATGACTTCCCCGCGCGCGTTCACGAGCGGGCCGCCGCTATTGCCGGGGTTGATTGCTGCATCGGTCTGGATCAGGTTGTAGTACCGCCCGGTCCCCTCAGGCTTCGTGATGTCTCTGCCGACGGCGCTGATGATTCCCATGGTTACCGTATAGGAAAGCCCCAGCGGGTTCCCGATCGCGATCGCCCAGTCGCCAATCTCGACCGCGTCGGAATCGCCGAGCGTCGCCACAGCCAGTCCGGCCGTGTCTCCGCGCAGCCGGAGCACGGCAACGTCGAGCATCTCGTCGGAGCCGACGACGTCAGCCTCCCACTCGTTTCCCGAGACATCCGTGACGGTGATCGTGTTCGCCTGATCGACGACGTGCGCGTTAGTCAGGATTAGCTTCTCGTCGCCGTACGCAATGACGATGCCCGACCCCATGGCCTTCGCTTCGCGCTCCTGAGGGGTCGTGTCCTGTGGGACGTTGAAGAAGTACTGGAAGAAGCGGTCGCCAAACATGTCCGCGTACGGGTTGTTGACCGTGACCGTCGCGGTCACGTCGATGCGGACGACGGCGGGCCCCGCCGCCGCAATGGCCGCCTTCACCGCAGCCTGCCCGGAATCCGTGATTGATTGGTTCAGGGATACGCTTGTCGCTAGGGTGCTGTCCGCGGCGACAGCCGTGATCGGTCGCACAGCGACGGCGACGTCGGACGTCGTCATCCAAGCGACCGTGAGGCCACCGCCCACGATGACGAGGGCGAGTAATCCTGCTAGGAGTCTTTTGCGCATGGAGTTCCTCCTCCGTGTATAGTCGTTCGAAAACGGCTACCAGATATCCACTGTATGAAAGAATGTGAACGGATTATGAAGGACTCCCGTCACGGAAATGGGCTCGGGGCGGAGCGGAGCGAGTCGATCCGCGCGATCGCCGCGTTCTCCGGCGGCCTCGACAGCATCCTTGCCGGGACCCTGGCCCACCGAGCCGGAATCGACATCATCCTCCTCCACGTCAAGCACCTGTGGAGCGGCGGGAAGGAAGCAGAAGAGAGACTCCGGGCGGCCGCCGCTCGAGTCGGCTTGCCCCTCAGGATCGTGGACGCGACCGTCGAACACCTCGACGTCGTGCGCCATCCCAGGCATGGGTACGGCGTCGGAGTGAACCCGTGCGTCGACTGCCACATCTTCATGCTCAAGATCGCGAAGCGCGTGATGGAAGAGGAGGGCGCGCACTTCGTCGTCACCGGCGAAGTCCTCGGCCAGCGGCCGAAATCGCAGCACTACAAGGCGCTGCTTGAGGTCGCGGAGGAGAGCGGGTTGGGAAGCCGCCTCGTGCGACCGCTGTCGGCGAACCTCCTCCCGGACACTCTTCCGGTCGAGCGAGGCTGGCTGCGCCGCGAAAACCTCCTGTCCATCCAGGGGCGCGGACGCGACGCCCAACTCACGCTCGCCGAACACCTGGGAATCCGTGATTTCCCTCAACCGGCGGGCGGGTGCCTGCTCACCGAGAAGGTCTACGCGGCGCGGGTGCGTGACGCGTTTGCCCACGTCGGGAAGGCCAATGTCGGGGTCGAGGAGTTCGAACTTCTCGGCGTCGGTCGGCACTTCCGCCTGTCCGAAGACGTTAAGGTCGTCGTCGGCCGCGACGAGGGAGAGAACGCGACCCTGGCGCGCCTCGCCGCGGATCGGGTCCGCATCGACCCGGTCGACATCATGGGGCCGACGGTCCTCGTCGAGGGTGCGCCGAGCGACGATGATCTCGCTCTCGCGGGGGCGCTGGGTGCCCGCTATGGCGATCACGCCGGACGCCATTCCATCCGACTGAAGGTGCTCCGATCCGGAGCCGAGAAAACCATCGACGTCGTTCCGCTCGATCCGGCCGACCCGCGCATCGCCGCATGGCGACTCGGCGGGTAGACCCCGTCTCGCTCACATGATGAGCGAGAGCGCCTCCTGCCGGGACGCCGGGTTCTTGTGGAAGCTCCCGCGGAGCGCCGAGGTCACCATCGTGGAGCCGGGCTTCTTGACGCCGCGAAGCGTCATGCAGAGATGGGTCGCTTCGAGGCGCACGAGGACGCCGAGCGGATCGAGGCGCTCGACAAGGGCGTCGGCGATCTGCGACGTCAGTCGCTCCTGGAGCTGCGGCCGAGCCGCCGCGATGTCGACGACGCGCGCAAGCTTGCTCGCGCCGACGATGCGCCGTCCCTGCGGGATATAGACGACGTCGGCCGTTCCCATGAACGGAAGCAGGTGGTGCTCACAGATCGAGAAGAACGGGATGCCCTTCATCACGATCATCTCGTCGTACGACTCGTCGTAGACCACGCCGAGGGCTTCGGCAGGCTCGACGCGTATCTGCGAGAAGAACTCCGCGTACATCTCCGCCACGCGCCGCGGGGTGTTGGCCAGCACGTCGGAGTTCAGCAGATCCTCTCCGATTCCGGCCAGCACTTCACGCATTCCCTTCTCGATCCGCTTCTGATCCATCCCGACCTCCCGCCGCAAGGATAGAGAAGAGCCGAAGTGCGAACAACCTCCCGCAGCTTCTCCCGAGAGCCATCGAATCCGCGTCTTGAGGAAGGTCCGCGCGTTTCCTACACTCTCGCCGGGTCTGGGACCTCGCCGGCGTGATGCGTCGGTCGACGGACGAGGAGGAACGCATGGCGGTACCGCAGGGATATCGAGTCATCGCAGAGAAGTCCTACGAACGAGCGAGCGCGCACCGCGGCTACACGGGGAAGACCCTCTACGTGAACGTGGGCACCGGCGCCATCGAGGAGCGCCCCGTCACGCAGCAGATGAAGGACGTGTTCATCGGCGGGCGCGGGTTCGGCCTCTGGCGACTGTGGAACGCCGTCGACGCGTCCACGACCTGGGACGATCCGAAGAACGAGATCGTCATCTCCTCGGGGCCAATCGGCGGGATCACGCAGTACGCGGGAACGGGGAAATCGCTCGTCGTCAGCCTCTCGCCGACCACCGGGTGCGTCATCGACTGCAACGTCGGGGGGTACTTCGGGCCGTATCTGAAGTTCGCCGGCTGGGACGCCATCGAGGTCCAGGGGAAGGCGAAGAAGGACGTGATCGTTGTCGTCGACGAAGCGGACGGCGTCGTGCGCCTCCTCGAGTGCCCCCACAAGGACGTCAACACCCACGTCCTCGCTGACAGACTGACGCGGGACTTCGCCGACTCCGACGCGCCCAAGGATCTCATCGCGGTCGCGACGGTCTCTGCGGGAGCCGGTGCCGAGCACACGCGGCTCGGATGCCTCAACTTCAGCCTCTACGACATGCGGCGGAAGGGCCTTCGCCTGAAGCAGGCAGGCCGCGGCGGGATTGGAACGGTGCTTCGAGATAAGCGAGTCGCCGCCCTTGTGGTGAAGCACCCCGGCGGCGTCAGCACAGAACTGAACGGGCCCGCCGACATCGAGCGCCTCCGGAAGGCCGGCACGCGGATCACGAAGGAAATCCTCGCCCTTGACGCCAAGCAGAACGACATGCGGAGCGTCGGCACGTCGAACATCGTCGAGGTGATGAACGAGTTTGACCTGCTGCCGGTGGAGAACTACCGCTTCGGATCGCACCCCGAAGCCGATGCGATCTCGTCCCCGGTGTGGCGGACGCGTTTCACGCAGGGACTCCCGGACGGATGCTGGTTCGGCTGCACGATGGCGTGTGCGCACGCCGTGGATGGATTCACCCTCAAGACCGGCCCGTACAAGGGCGACAAGGTGACCGTCGACGGCCCGGAGTACGAGACTGCGGCGGGAAGCGCCAACATGGGCATCTTCGAGGCCGACTTCGTGCTCGAGTACAACTTCTACTGCGACACGTACGTAAACGAAACGATCTCTTTTGCGACCGGTACGGCATTCGTCATGGAGTGCTACGAGGCCGGCGTCCTGGACAAGAAGAAGACAGGCGGCCTCGACCTCCGATTCGGCAACGCCCAGGCGGCGCTCGAGCTTCTGCACCAGATGGCTCGCGGCGAAGGGTTCGGCTCAATCGCCGGCCAGGGCATCCGCCGCATGAAGGACCACTTCGTCAAGGCGTACGGCGCGAATCGCGCGTTCCTCGACGACATCGGCATGGAATGCAAGGGGCTCGAGTACTCCGAATACGTCACCAAGGAGTCCCTCGCCATGCAAGGCGGGTACGGGCTCGCCAACAAGGGCCCGCAGCACGACGAGGCGTGGCTCATCTTCATGGACATGGTCAACAAGCAGCTGCCGACCTTCGCTGACAAGGCCGAAGCGCTCCACTACTTCCCGATGTGGCGCACGTGGTTCGGGCTGATGGGGCTCTGCAAGCTGCCGTGGAACGACATCGAGCCCGCCGACAACCGGACGAAGTACAAGGGGATCGAAGCCGCAAAGGTTCCCGAGCACGTGGAGAACTACGCGAATCTGTTCGCCGGCGTCACGGGGATCGAGGTCACTCCGTCCGACATCATTCGACAGTCGGAGCGCGTCTACAATTTCCAGCGCGTGTTCAACGTGCGCATGGGGTTTGGGACGCGGAAGCACGACGCGATCCCGTACCGCTCGGCAGGTCCGGTGACGGTCACCGAGTACGAGTCGCGGGCTGACCGGTACGACGCCGTACTCCGAGACGCCGTCGGCGTCGACCCCACAGGAATGACGACCGAGGAGAAGGTCAAGGCGCTGCGCTCGTATCGCGAGGTTCAGTACGAAAAGCTCATCGACGCCGTCTACGCCCGCCGCGGCTGGACGAAGGACGGGGTCCCAACGCTTGCCAAGCTGAAGGAGCTCGGCATCGACTTCCCCGACGTCGTCGGTGTGGTGAGGGAACACCAGTAGACGACGCCGCGAGCAGGCGCTCGAGCGGTCGGCGACCTTGCCGCCCCTCCGTCCGGCTCCGGAGAGCCAAAACGCCGGAGATTGAAATCCACTCGGCGTTTCAGTAGAGTTTCACTGGGTGGTGTCATGGTAGCCAAGCACCAGGAGTCACAGGCCTACGAGGCCGACCAAATCAAGGTTTTGGAGGATCTCGAACCGGTACGCCTTCGCCCCGGCATGTACATCGGGAGCACCGGTCAGTCCGGGTTGATGCACTTGATCGAGGAGATCCTCGACAACTCGATCGATGAGGCTTTGTCCGGGTTCTGCGACGAGATCCGCGTCACCGTACACGGTGACAACCGCGTCACCGTCACCGACAACGGCCGCGGAATGCCGGTAGGCATCCACCGCGAGACCGGGACCCCCGCCCTGGAGCTCGTCATGATGACGCTCCACGCGGGTGGCAAGTTCGACAACAAGAGCTACCACGTCGCCGGGGGACTCCACGGCGTCGGCGTGTCCGTCGTGAACGCTCTCTCCGAGCACCTCACGGTGGAAGTCCACCGCAACGGGAAGATCTACCATCAGGAGTTCTCTCGCGGACCAAAGATCACCGAGCTTGAGATCGTCGGAGAGAGCGACCGAACCGGAACGACGACGACGTTCCTCCCCGACTCCCAGATCTTCGGGGAGATCCACTACAACTTTCCCCAGCTATCCCACCGACTGCGTGAGCTGTCCTACCTCAACGGCGGGCTGAAGATCATCCTGGAGAACGAGGCGGCGGGGGTCACACGAGAGTTCCAAAACGTCGGAGGGATCAAGTCGTTCGTTGCCGAGCTGGCAACGAAGCGCGAGCCGCTTCACCCGAACCCGATCTACCTCAAGGGCGCCGAACAGGACATTGAGGTCGAGATCGCCATGCAGTTCACGAAGGGGTACGACGAGGCGATCCACGCGTTCGCCAACAACATCAACACCGTGGACGGCGGAACGCACCTCCTCGGGTTCAAGGCGGCGCTCACGAAGTTCCTGAACGACTACGGTCGCGAGAAGAAGATCCTCACGAAGGCCGACCCCAACCTGCGCGGCGAGGACATCCGCGAGGGGCTCGTAGCGATCATCAGCGTCAAGATCCCAAACCCGGAGTTCGAGGGGCAGACAAAGACGAAGCTCGGGAATCCTGAAGTGCAGAGCATTACGGGCGATATCCTCGTCGAGCAGCTCAATCTCATCTTTCAGAAGGATCCCAAGCTCGCTCGCCTGATCATCGAGAAGTCGGTCCAATCTGGACGGGCCCGTATGGCCGCGTCCAAGGCGCGCACGCTCGCACGGAGGAAGGGGCCGCTTGCCTCGACATCGCTCCCGGGGAAGCTTGCCGACTGCTCCAGCCGCGACCCGGAGAGCTGCGAGATGTTCATCGTGGAAGGAGACTCGGCCGGGGGCAGCGCCAAGCAGGGCCGCAACCGCGAGTTCCAGGCGATCCTTCCCCTGCGCGGCAAGGTCCTGAACGTAGAAAAGGCCGGGGTCGCCAAGCTCCTGGACAACGCGGAGATCAAAGCGATGATCACCGCGATCGGCACCGGAATCCGCGACGAGTTCAGCCTGGACAGGCTCCGCTACAATCGACTGATCATCATGGCCGATGCGGACGTGGACGGCGGACACATCTCCGGCCTCATCCTGACCTTCTTCTACCGCTACCTCCCAAGGCTGATCCAGCAAGGCAATATCTACATTGCCAAGCCTCCCCTCTACCAGGTCAAGAACGGGAAGCAGACGGTCTACATGCACTCGGACGAGCAGCTCGAGGCGTACCGACGCGAGAACGCGGGGAACTACTCGGTGAAGCGGTTCAAGGGACTGGGCGAGATGAATCCGCAGGAACTCTGGGAAACGACCATGGATCCCAAGAAGCGGGTCCTGAAGAAGATCGAGATCCGCGACGAGTTGGAGGCGGACGACATCTTCTCGACCCTGATGGGGGATGACGTCGCGAAGCGGCGCGCCTTCATCATGGAGAATAGCGACAAGGTGACGTCGCTCGACATCTAGGCGCGTAGCAGAGGAGGGGGGATGAGACAAGTAGCGGCGTTTCTGGCAATGGTGGGAATCCTGGCCGCTGTGACGTGCGGCGCCGGGGCCGCGTCGGCGGGGCTGGGAGTCGGCGTCGAGCCGACCGGGCTCTGGATCGTGAGCGCAATGGCGGAGACGGCCCTTTCGCCGTCGTTCGATCTCCGCGCCGAGGTCGGCTTCGCGGTTTCCGAGAGCATCTCGGGGCTGATGCTCGCCACCACGTCGATCCTGTTCCACGTTCCGACGCCGCCCGTCGACCCCTACGCGGGCCTTGGAGTCGGCGCTGCGCTGACTCCGCCTCACTACACGAGCGCGATCGTCTTCGAAGCCGTGGGAGGAGTTCGCATCCCTCTCTTCGAACCGGTGGGCCTTTTGGCGCAAGCGCGGTACCTCGTCCGCTGGTCGGCGTCCGGATGGACGATGGGCCCGGTCTACGAGGCCGGCCTGTTCGTCGTGTTCTAGATGGCTTGGGTGGTGGGCGTCGCTCTCGGTGCCCTATCCCTCTTCTGGCTTGGTTGGAATCTCACGCTCGACGCGCTGTGGCAGCCCACCGACCGGGTGACGGTCCGGCGAATCCTGCTCCTCGGCTCCATCCGGCCCGGCGACCGGGTCGTCGACCTTGGATGCGGGGACGGTCGGATCGTGGTGGCCGCGGCACGGGAGTTCGGCGCGTGGGCCGTCGGAATCGAGATCGACCCCTTCCGCGTGATCTGGGCCCGCCTCTACGCCCTCTTGGCGGGAGTCCCTCGGAGGGCCCGGATCGTTCGCGGAAACATGTACACCTACGACGTACGGGACAGCGACGTCGTGATCCTGTTCCTGTCAGCCACCTCCAACTTCAAGCTTCAAGAGCGGTTGAAGAAGACGCTGCGCTCGGGGGCGCGCGTCGTGTCGTACTACCACCCGATGTGGGGATGGGAGCCGGACGTCATCGGAGAGGCCAAGGGCGGCTATCCAATCTACGTCTACCGGATGAGGGCGGCCGATGAGCAAGCGGCTGGGTGACCTCGCCTCCGACCTCGGGATTCCTTGCCCTCCCGATTGGTCGCGGGTCGGGATTGAAGGCGTCACCGACGATTCGCGCGCCGTTTCGCCCGGCGTCCTGTTCGTCGCCCATCGGGGAACGCACGACGACGGGCACGCCCACGTGGCGGACGCCGTGGCGCGAGGAGCGGCGGCCGTCGTCGCCGAGCGGGACGTCGAGGTGGGTGACCGCCCTCATTTCATTGTGGCCGACGGGCGCATCGAGCTCGCGCGGTGGGCAGCGGCGTTCTACGGCCACCCGACCGAGCGGCTCCGCACGGTGGGCGTCACGGGCACAAACGGGAAGACGAGCGTGTGCCACTTCGTCGCCCATCTCGTGGGCCCGGAGTCGACGGAGGTTGTGGGCACGGTCGAGAACCTGGCGCGCGGCTTGCGAGCGCTGACGACCCCGCCCAGCCCGGCCGTCCAGCGGATCGCTCGGGAAGCCGTGGACCAAGGAAAGACGATCCTCGTCCTCGAGGCCTCGTCGATCGGCCTCGACCAGCACCGCCTCGACGAGGTCGCGTTCGACGTCGGCGTGTTCACGAACCTGACCCGCGACCACCTCGACCTCCACGGCACGATCGACGCGTACGGCGCAGCCAAGGCAATCCTGTTCCGCGACTTGAGCTCGTCGGCGGTCGCCGTGCTCAACGCCGACGACCCGTACTCGGAGACCCTTCGGCGAGCGTGTCGCTGTCGCGTGCTCACCTACGGCGTGCAGCACTCCGCGGACCTGAAGGCGGAAGCGGCAGGCGAGGATGCGTCCGGAATCACCCTCTCGATCCAACAGAGCGACCAGTCCGCGCGGGTCGTTGCGCCGGTGCACGGCCTCTACGGCGCCTCGAACGCCCTCGCGGCGCTTGGCGCGGCGCTCGCGCTCGGCGTTCCGTGGTCGGTCGGCATGGAGCGCCTGCAATCGCTCCCCGCCGTCACCGGCCGCTGGAACCTATTCCGTCGACCTGACGGAGCCGACGCGATCGTCGACTTTGCCCACACCCCCGACGGCCTTTTTCAGATCCTGTCCGCCGTTCGCCGCATCTACGGCAAGACCGTCATCGTGTTCGGATGCGCTGGGGGGAGCGACCGGGGCAAACGCGGTCAGATGGGTGAGATCGCGAGCCGTTTCGCTGATGTCGTCGTCCTAACGCAGGACAACCCGAAGTACGAGGAGCCCGAAGCGATCCTCGACGAGATCGAGGCCGGAATCCGGACGCCGTCGCACGCGGCCATCCGCATCGTCGACCGCCGCGAAGCGATCGAGAACGCGGCGCGCCGAGTGGGCCACGGCGATGTCCTACTACTTGCGGGAAAGGGACACGAGACGTTCCAGATCGTCCGCGGAGAGTTCCTGCCGCACTCGGACGCGGCGATCCTCGAATCCCTCGGGTTCGCCCCCGTGTCGCCCGGGGGAGGGAAGGGAGGATCCCCGTGAGAGGCGACCTCTGCCTGCGGGGCGGCCGGGTTCTCGACGTCTTCTCGGGTCGGTTCCGCGCGGTCGACGTCCTCGTCGGCGGCGGCCGCGTGCTCGGCTTCGGCGGCGCCGCGCGCCGGACCGTCGACGTCGACGGAATGGTTCTGGTTCCCGGGCTCATCGACACCCACGTTCACATCGAGAGTTCGCAGCTCTCGCCGACGTCGTTCGCCCGCGCCGTCCTCGCGCACGGCACCACGACGGTTGTCGCCGACCCCCACGAGATCGCCAACGTCCTCGGCACGGACGGGATCCGCTACATGCTCGACGCGACGGCGGGACTCCCGCTCCGCGTCCTCTTCATGGTCCCGTCGTGCGTGCCGGCGAGCCCGTTCGACGCCGCGGGAGCCACGCTCGACGCGAACGAGGTGGCTCGTCTCCTCACGTGGGACCGCGTCCTTGGCCTCGGCGAGGTGATGAACTACCCCGGTGTCCTCGGCGGCGACCCCGACCTGTCCGCGAAGCTGCGCGCGGCGCATGGCCGCCCGATCGACGGCCACGCGCCGGGCCTGTCCGGCGATGCGCTCTCCGCCTACGTCGCCGCTGGCCCGCGCACGGACCACGAATGCTCCACGCTCGCGGAAGCGCAGGAGAAGCTTGCCGCCGGGATGCACATCCTGATCCGCGAGGGCTCGGCGGCCCGAAACCTCGACGCCCTTCTCCCGCTCTTGAGCGAGCGGAGCGCGCCCTTCGTTCACTTCTGCACCGACGATCGGCACGCCAAGACGATCGTGCGCGAGGGGCACATCGACGGCATGGTCCGCCGTGCGATCGCCGCCGGGGTCTCTCCTGAGGTCGCCGTCGCCGCCGCGACGATCCACGCCGCACGGGCGTACGGGATCGCCGGGATCGGTGCGATCGCGCCCGGGTACGCGGCCGACCTCCTCATTCTCACGAGCCTCGAGGCCTTCGAGGTTCGTGACGTCTACGTCGCGGGGAGTCGCGTCGTTGAAGATGGGGCAGTGTCCGCATCGTCTGCTTCGGCACGCACCCACGACCTGCGAGGGACCATGAACGTCCAGATCAGGAGCGACGCATTCCGCATCCCGGCGCCGCGCGCCGGCACCGTTCGGGTTCTCACAGCCCACCCCGAAGGGCTCACGACCGACGAGGACCATGTGGCCCCGCGTGTGGTGGAGGGAGAGATCACCGCGGATCCGTCTCGCGACCTCCTCAAGATCGCCGTCGTCGAGCGCCACCACGGCTCGGGCAGGGTCGGCCTCGGACTCGTACGCGGGTTCGGACTCACGAGAGGCGCCGTCGCGTCGACCGTCGCCCACGACAGTCACAACGTCGTCGTCGTCGGAGCGAGCGACGCCGCCATGGCCAGGGCCGTGCGGCGGCTCGTCGAGCTTGGGGGAGGACAGGTCGTGGCTGAAGTCGATCGGATCCTCGCAGAGCTTGCGCTGCCGATCGCCGGACTGATGTCTTCGCTGTCGGTCCAGGACGTCGCCGCAGCCGAGACGAGGCTTGAAGCCGCCGCGCAAGAGCTTGGCTCGCGCCTTCCCAACACGTTCATGACGCTGTCGTTCCTCGCGCTGCCGGTGATCCCCCACCTCAAGCTCACCGATCGGGGACTGGTCGACGTCGATCGGTTCGAGATCGTTCCTCTCTACGTCGCCGAAGACGACGCCTGAAGCAAGTCCTCGACGAATCGGCCGAGGCCGACGTCGTGTGATCCCTTGACCAGAATGACGGCGTTCGCTTCTCCTCTCAGCCGTTCGGCAAGATGCGACGCGAGGAGTTCCCGCTCGACGAACGCAGCCGGCGGAGAACCCGTCGCCCGGCACGCGGCGGTCGCCCGCTCGCCGACCGGGTAGACCTCGTCGATTCCCAGCCGTGCCGCAAGCTCGGCGATCTCGCGGTGACGCGCCGTCTCGATGCTCCCGAGGGCCGACATGTCGCCATACACAAAGACCCGCCGTGCCCCGGCGCCGCCGTAGGCGGCCAGCACGTCGAGTGCGGCCGCCATCGAGGACGGGTTCGCGTTGTACGTGTCGTCGAGGATCACGCCGAACCGGGCGGCGCGGGGCTGCATCCGGTGCGGTACCAGAGCGAACGTGGCTGCCCGCTCCTCGATTCGGTGGAGCGAAACTCCCATCCGGTGTGCACACACGGCGGCCAAGAGGAGGTTCGTGGCGTTGTGTGCACCGAGGAGCGGGGTAGAGAGCCGGAGGGGAGGATCGGTGACCTCGACCTCGAGATTCGGGACAGCGTGAACCAATCGGCCTCGCACCGCGCCATCTTCGAGCCCCACGGTGACGAGCCCCGGGCGAGACGAGGCGGCGGCGAGCGCGCGCAACGGCGACGAGTCGACGTTCACAAAGACCGGCCCGTCGGTGGGCAGCGCATCAACAAGGCTCCACTTTTCGGCCGCGACCGCGTCGAGCGACCCGAGGCCGCCGAGGTGGCTCTCGCCGACCGACGTCACCACCGCCGACGTCGGTCCAAGGAGGTCGGCGAGAGCCGCGATGTCGCCCGGTTTCTCCGCGCCGAGCTCGAACACTCCCACCTGGGTCTCGGCCGGCATCGAGGCGAGGGCGGCCGGAAGGCCGATCTCGCTGTTGTAGTTCTCGGGTGGCGAGTAGACGACGAACGACCCGCCGAGCAGGTGGGTGAGGAGGTTTCGGGTCGTCGTCTTTCCGTTGCTCCCGGTGATCGCCACGAGGGGGATGCGGAAGCGCGCCCTCCACACCCGAGCGACCGCATGCAGCGCCACGAGGACGTCCGTCACGACGATCACGTTGCGGGCAGACGGCGGCAGCGGCTTCGCGGGAAGGACGACGGCGGCGACAGCGCCGCGGCGGAAGGCATCGTCGAGAAACGCGTGCCCATCCGTCCTCGCCCCCGGCAGCGCGAAGAAGACGTCACCGGCCGTGACGCGGCGCGAGTCGACGGCGCAACCGGACGGCGTGCCCTCACCGGCACGGAGGAGCCTTCCCCCGGCGCTCGCGGCAAGGTCGCGGATCGAGAACACGTCGCCTACCAGTTCGCGCCGCCGGTCGACCCGGCGCCTTCGTCTCCGCTCGCGACGATCAGAACGGCGGTCGCCTCACGGGAGTCGTACACGACGTGGCTAGGGAACTCACGCGTCAACTTCGTCACGCCGAACAACGCCTCGGCCTTCGGCGAGTACGGGTCGATCGCGAACAGCTCGACAGTCAGGACCTCGTAGGACGGAAGCTCCGCGATCGTCTCGACAAGGTCCTCCAGACCCTCGAAGATCCGCGGCTGCTCCCCCGCTTCGATCGCTCGCGGCCCCCCGTAGGCGCGGACAACGAGGTAGTCTGCGTCGAGGGTCGGCGGAATGGTGAGGGTCCCCTCCAGGTCGCTCCGCTCGCCCTGGAACGTCTGGAGCGTCAGCTTGAACCGAATCGTGTCGCCCGGCGCGTAGGCGTCCGAGTTAAGCTCGAGCCCCTCAATCTGGACCGCTCGGAGGTCCTGGTCGATCTCCATCGAGGCCGAGATCCGCGTGATCTCGGGATCTCGGAACTCGTTGTACTGGAGCGCGGCCACAATCTCCGCGAGCTGCCACGGGGCGTAGATCCCAACATCCGTCACGCTCAGGAAGACGTCCTTGCGCTCGAGCGTCGGCATGCCGGCACCCTGAATCAGGTAAGTGACCTCGACCGTCCCGGGACCGACCCGATCCAGGGCGAGGTCGGCCGCCTCGAGTCCGGACGAGAAGAGAAGCTCCGGCATCAGGCGCGGCACATCCACCAGGGCGACGTTGAACGCCTCCCCGCTCTTCCGGTCGAGATCGTAGACCTCGTAGTGCAGCCCGACGGTCTTCGCTGTGCCACCGACCCGACCTCCGACGGCGGCGGAGCGATCTTGGGTGATCGCCCCGATCACGCTTCCCAGCTCGCCGAGCTTGAAGGATGCTTCGAACGACTTCATCGTGTCGTAGATGGACACCGTGGTCAGAGGCATCGCGGACGCGCCGTTCGAGAAGAACGGGTGCCCGAACCCGATGACCGCGTCGCCGTCGCAATAGGTCACAGTGCCGAGTGCTCCCATCGTGATGTCACCGGTGGCGAGGGCGATCCCCATCGATCCGCCGGGGACGAGCGTGGCCGGCGACGCCACGCCCGTCGACACCTTCGGCGCACCGAACGGAAGGAGAGAGAGGTTCAGCGCTCTAAGCCCCTGCATCGCCCCCGCGCCGAAGCCGCGCCCCGGAAGGACGCCGAGGATCATCCCCGTCGGACGAACGGCGAGATCCAGCCCGTTCATCAAGGCGTCCGCTGCGCGTCCGCTGAGACCCGAGACCACGAGCGGGGTCGCCACTGGATAGGCAATGATCAGGTCCGCGCTCGCAAACCGAGCGAACGCCGGCGGAGCGGGGTACTCCACGACCGCCACACCCTCAAGAACGGCCGAAGGATCCGGGGTCGCCACCCGACCCGAAGACTTCACCGAATCGAGGACCTCGAGCATCGGCTCGATCGGCGTAACCAGCCCGATCGGCGTGATTTCCTTCGACCACGTCGCGGCTCGGCTCAGCGCGCCGATCAGCTTCCCCTCGATGTAGACCGGGCTGCCGCTCATTCCCTGCGCGATTCCGCCGGAGCGGCCGATCGCTTCGCCGCTGACACGCACCACGATGAAGTCGGAGAGCGTGCCGGGCTCGTCGATGACGCCGAGAACCTCGACCGCGAACTCGCTGATCGTGTCTGAAGATACGACCGTCTTGCCGATCCCTGTCATGCCAATCCGGATCTCGTCGAGGAACAGGAACTCGCTGCGGTCGTACCCCGCCGCCGAGACGGCCGAGAGCACAAGCACCCACCCGACGATCCACGCTGCGCGTCGCATGAGGTCCCCCCTTCGTCCTACCGCACGCCGCGGCGAAACAGTATACGTGAGCCCAATCTAGGAAGGCGACGCCCGCCTTCCGTCGCAGCTTCCCCGACAGTCGCCCACCTGGGAGTTCCGATTGGACCGCGACTTGGCACGTCGCGGACGAATGGAGCGAGAAGAAGACCGAACCTCGATGAGCATCAGAACAAAGAGCAGAAGGCCATTACACTGATTGACGGTCTGGGGGACGCCCGATACAATCGGCGTCGCAATGCTCAATCCTCGAAGGAAAGCGCCGCTGCGAATCGGCTTCTCGCTCGTTGTGGTGCTCCTCGTCTGCCTCACCGGCTGTTCTCCGGCGGCGAACCACGCCCCGGTCGCGGTCGCTGACGTTCGCCCGCAGGAGGGGTACGAGCCGCTCGTCGTCCACGTCGACGCGAGCCAGAGCTACGACCTCGATGGCGACATGTTGTCCTACGTCTGGACCGTTGACGAGGGCGATCCCCTCGAGGAAGAATCCGCCAAGGTCACGCTTTCGGCCGGCGACCACACCGTCTCGCTCTCGGTCGCCGACGAGGACGGCGAGACCGACACGGCATCCGTCAGCGTCACCGTGGGGACGATCCCCGACGGCTACGTGATGGAACGCTTCGAATGGCAGTACGCCGACGAGACCCAGTACTGGGACCTTCTCGTCCCGTGGAGCCTGTACCGGACCTATCGAGACCGAATCCGAAACACCGCCGAGGAGAAGTTCGACTACGGGTACTACGTCGAGGACCCTCTCGACGAACCGACCATCGAGGACTACTCGGCTCTTCTGTGGGAGCGCTCGGGCGAGGACGTCGACGCGTTCATCGAGTGCACGCTCTTCTTCTGCCAAGGGGCGATCACCTACGAGGCGGATCCGAGCGGTAAGGAGTGGCCCCTGTACCCGATCGAGACTCTCGTTGACGGCGCGGGGGACTGCGAAGACTCGACGATCCTGTTCGTGAGCCTCCTCCGCGGGCGAGGAGTGCACGCGAGCATTGCCTTCGTCGACACGAACACCGACGGAATTCCCGACCACGTCCTCGGTCTCGTTCCGGTCACGTCGCAGCAGGAAGCGGCGCTCTCCTGCTCGGGCGTCGTGGAGATCGGGGGCGTCCGCTACGCGATCGCCGAGACGGCGACCGATGAATACCTGCCCCTCGGATGCTCGCCGTGGGAGCTCGACTCGAGCGATGTCTACGAGGTGTGGGCGTTCTGACCGGGGGAGTGGCACCTCGGCACCCAGGACGGTACCATGCCGGATTGGAGAGGCGAATGATCAAAGTCCTGGTGGATCCTGAGCGCCTGAGCCGGTTCGACTTCGGACCGGCGCACCCGTTTAAAGTTCATCGCCTCGCGCTCACGTTCGAACTCCTCCAAGCCTACGGCCTGATCGATCGAGACGACGTTCGCGTGATCGGCCTGCGCGAAGCGACGGAGCCAGAGGCCCTCGGCTTCCATTCCCAGGGGTATCTCGAGGCGCTGCGCTTGGCGAGTTCGGGGATGTGGGTTCCGAACCAGTTCTCACACGGCCTCGGCACGACCGATAATCCGGTCTTCCCCGACGTGTATGAATGGGCGATGCTCGTCGCCGGGGGATCGATCGACGCCGCCGCTGCTCTCTTGGACCGCGACGTCGACCGTTCGTTCAACCTCACTGGTGGATTGCACCACGCGATGCCGAATCGAGCCAGTGGGTTCTGCCACGTGAACGACGGTGTCCTCGCCATTCAGCGACTTCGCGCCGCGGGGAAGCGCGTGACGTACGTCGACATCGACGCGCACCATGGCGACGGCGTGCAGCACGCGTTCTACGAAGACCAGGACGTCCTGACCATCTCCATCCACCAGACCGGCTACACGATCTTCCCGGGAACCGGGTTTGAGGAGGAGATTGGGCAAGCGGCGGGGCGAGGCTACGCGATCAACCTCCCGCTCCTCCCGGGCGCTGGGGATGAGGCGTACGACGAGGCGTTTGAGTCGGTCATTCTCCCCGCCATGGAACTCTTCCGCCCTGACGTGCTGGTTACGCAGCTCGGGACAGACGCCGTCCTCGGCGACCTCCTGGCGAATCTCCGTTTGAGCCTTCGTGGCTTCGAGCGAGCGGTCGAGCGCTTCCGGGCGGTCGGCGCCCCGTGGCTTGCCCTGGGAGGAGGAGGCTACGACGTCCCCAACGTCGTGCGCGCGTGGGCTTTGACCTGGGGCACGATGCTCGGCGAAACGCTTCCGGACGAGATTCCATCCGCGTGGATGACGGCTGCGGCGGCGCGAGGCGTCACGGCCTCCCGCCTGCGCGGCTCGGCCGACGTTCCGCCGACGCCCGATCGCGTGATGGAAGCGCTGCGGAAGAGCGCCGAATCGATTCGGGAGATGGTCTTCCCAATCCTCGAGGACGCCGGGGAGCGCGGGTAGGCCCGTTGTGGATTGCCCGTCCCGGTAGGAGGTTGAGCCGCGATGCCTGACGAAGCTGACATCCGGGAGACCCCGCTTCGGGACCGCGTGCAGGTGCTGCTCTCCGACGGCCGAGCTTTCGAGGCGCCCCGCGGCACCCCCCTCGACGCGGTGTTCCGAGTCGCGTTCGCGGGCACGGAGGATCCCCCCGTGGCGGCAGTTGTCGACGGCGAGCTGCGCGAGTTGGCGTGGCCGATCGTGCGCGACGCCGAGGCGACCCCGGTGCGCCTTTCGGACTCCGACGGGATGCGAATCTACAGCCGCAGCCTATCGTTCCTCCTCATCGTCGTGGCTTCCCAGCTTTTTCCCAAGGCGAGCGTCCGCATCGACTACTCCGTCCCCCACGGCGGGTACTTCTGCCGCGTGGAGAACCGCGAGCCGTTCACGCCGGATGAGCTCAACCGAATCAAGACCCGGATGATACAGCTCGTCCGCGAGGATCGGCCGATCGTGCGTCGCCGCCTCTCCTTCGAGGAGGTTCGCGCGCTCTTCGCGGCGCGCGGCGAAGAGGCGAAGGCCCAGCAGCTCCTCGAGCGAGAGGGCGACCACCTCCACCTGTACAGCCTGAATGGCGTCTCGGACTACTTCTACGGGTACATGGTCCCCAGAACCGGAGTCCTGCGAACGTTCTCGTTGGAGCCATTCCCGAAGGGGTTCATCCTCCGATTTCCTCGGCGAGAGGATCCCGCGAAGCTTCTGCCGTCCCAGAAGTTCACGGCGCTGCGCGAGGTGTTCGACGAGTATGGCGAGTGGTTGTCGCTCCTCGGCATGCGCGACGTAGGTTCGCTGAACGAGGCCATCCGAGCCGGCCGAATCGAGCAGGTCATCCTGGTCTTCGAGGCCCTTCACGAAAAGAGGATCGCCGAGATCGCGGCGACGCTCGCCCGGAAACTCCGCGAGGGGACACGCCTCGTGTTCATCGCAGGGCCGTCGGCGTCCGGCAAGACCACGTTCTCGAAGCGGTTGGCAATTCAGCTTCTTGCCAACGGCGTGCATCCCTATCCGCTGGAGATGGACGATTACTTCTTCCCGCGCGACGCCCTCCAGGACCGGTTCGGCGACCAGACCGACTTCGACGCCCTGTCCGCGCTCGATGTTGACCAACTCCGCGGCGACCTCGCACGGCTCCTCGCCGGCGAGCCTGTCGGCCTCCCCCGGTACGACTTCCGCACCGGTAGGCGGGAACCAGGTCCCACGGTCCAGCTGGAGGAGAGCCAGATGCTTCTTGTCGAGGGGATCCACGGGCTCAATCCTTCGCTGTCGGTCGACCCGTCGGTCGCCGGGCACTTTCGCATCTTCGTAAGCGCCCTGACCCAGCTCAACCTGGACATGCACAACCGCGTCTCGACGACCGACACGCGCTTGATCCGGCGGATCGTGCGCGACGCCCTCTACCGCGGGTACAGGGCCGCGGGAACCCTTTCCCTGTGGGACAACGTACGACGGGGCGAGAAGGACAACATCTTTCCGTACCAGGAGGGCGCCGACATCATGTTCAACTCGGCGCTCGGCTACGAGCTTTCCGTCCTCAAGCCGCTTGTCGAGCCGCTTCTCCTCCAGGTCCGCGAGCCGGAGTATCGGATCGAGGCCGAGCGCCTGCTCGCTCTATTGCGCTGGTTTGACCCCTACCACACGGAGAACATCCCGAAGAACTCGATCCTCCGGGAGTTCATCGGCGGATCGAACTTGCGCAAGTTCGCCTCGACCTTCCGGCCTGCGGCGGACTGCGCCGCATCGGACGGCTCGTGAACACCGAACAACTGATGCAGATCGCCCTCGAGCTCGCCGACCTTCACGAGGTCCCCGGCGACAGCGCGGTTCACCAAGCAGGAACCGAGATCAAGCGGGTTCTCATCGGCATTGACCTGCACTCGTCCGAGATCGCGCTCGCGAAGGTCCTCGGCTACGACGCCGCCATTGCGCACCACCCAGTTGGGGTCTCGACCCTCGACTTCCACGCCGTCCTCGGTCGCCACGTGGACCAGATGGCGGCGGCCGGCGTCCCGCGGGACCTCGCTCGGTCGATCGTCGCAAAGGTCTCCGAGCCGCGGCGCATCTTGGATTCGATGTCAAACTACGACCACGATCCCTCGATCGCTCGGCTCCTCGACATGCCGTACCTCAACATCCACACCCCGCTCGACGAGGTTGGACGCCGACGCATGGCGGCCGTCGCCGACGGGGTCGGCGAGGACGCGACGGTCGGCGGCCTCGTGGCGGCGCTCTACGACGCGTTCGGCGAGTTTCGCCACGCCGCCACGCGGATCGAGACGCTCGTTGGCGCCCTCGATCACCGCCTCGGCCGCGTCGTCGTGTCCCATGCGGCGGGAACGAACGGCGGATACCCGGTCGCAAAGGCCTACTTCGACCACGGCGTCGACACCGTCGTGTACATCCACTGCCGTCCGGACGACGCCGAGCAGCTGCGTGGAGAGTACGGGACAACGAAAGCCCTCGTCGTGACGGGGCACATCGCCAGCGACTCGGTCGGCATCAACCCGTACATTGAGCGGCTGCGGGACGAAGGCCTCGAGGTCACCCCCATCTCGGGGATCCTCGCGCCGTGACGGCAAAGGAGAGCGGATGACGCTCCGGATCGCAACGTACAACGTGAACTCGGTGCGCGCGCGGCTCCCGGTCCTCGAGCCGTGGCTTAACCGCGTTCGCCCCGACGTGGTCTGCCTACAAGAGACGAAGGTCGTCGATGAGTCGTTCCCGGCGGACGCGTTCCGGAAACTGGGATACCGGAGTGTCTTCCGTGGCGAGAAGAGCTACAACGGTGTAGCGATCCTGTCCGTGAAGGAACCGTCCGACGTCCGCTTCGGACTCGAGGACGACGGCCCTCTCGACGAGACCCGGCTGGCCGCAGCGTCGTTCGGCAAGATCCACGTCGTCAACACGTACGTTCCCCAGGGCCGCGACGTAGAGGACCCGATGTTCGCCTACAAACTCGAATGGCTGGCCCGTCTCCGGAGGTACTTCGAGCGTCGATTCACGCCGCGCTCGCTCGTCATCTGGGCCGGGGACTTCAACATCGCCCCCGAGCCGATCGACGTTCACGACCCGAAGCGGCTCCTCGGCCACGTGTGCTTCCACCCCGACGCGCATCGAGCCTTGGCCGACTTGAAGGCATGGGGGTTCGCCGATGTCTTCCGGCACCACGTTCCGGAATCCGGCCAGTACACGTTCTACGACTACCGGGTCAAGGATTCGGTGGCGCGCGGTCTCGGGTGGCGCGTCGATCACGTCTGGGCGACGAAGCCCCTCGTCGAGCGGTCGACGAACGCGTGGATCGACCTCGCGCCGCGAACGGGCGAAGCGCCGTCCGACCATACGCCGCTCGTCGTCGAGTTCGACGCGTAGAGAGGCGAAACGAACCGATGGAACTGACGATCGAGTCGATCGAAGAGGTCTTGTCGCACCTCTACGTGGACGGTGCGCGCGGTCTCGACCTGCGCTCCGCGCGGTTCATCGACCCGTTCGCCCTCCTTCTCCTCGACCTCGCCCTCCGCGACGCGCGGGAAAAGGGAACCCCGCTCCACGTCGAGTGGCCGACCCTTCCTGCCGTCCGGAATTGGATGACGGACATGCGCTTCTTCGCCGACACCCGCGTCGTCTCGCGCGATCTTTCTCTCCCCGAAGCCGGGACGGCGTTGCAGCCGATCGTGACGATCGAGAGCGAGGACCACGTGTCCCGTCTCGTCGAGGCGTTCGATCGACGCCTCTCCGAGCGGTTCCCCCTCGACGACGCGCCACGGCGCCGCTTCCTCCGGATCCTCCTCGAGCTGTGCCAGAACATCCCGCAGCACAGCAACGCAACGGGCGACGTCCCGGACCCGCACGGCATCGCCGCCATGCAGGACTACAAAGACGGCGTCCTTCTCGCGATCGCCGACAAAGGGATTGGCTTTCGCAAGAGCCTCGCCCTGCGCGGGAGCCTGGGAGACTTGGACGACGCCGCGGCCGTCTCGTCGGTCGTCCTCGATGGAATCAGCCGGTTCCGCGACCCCGGCCATGGCCGCGAGCTTCAGCGGATCTTCCGTCTCGTCCGCTCGTGGGACGGAACGGTCGCGATCCGCAGCGGCCGCGCCTTCCTCTACCACGGCCCCCTCGGCGGTGAGATCTACGACGTCGCCCCGTTCCCCGGCGTCCAGATTGCTCTGCGCATTCCTCGGCGCGTCTTCGGAATCGGCGAGCCACCGGCCGACGAGCGAGGGGTTGCCGCCGAAGGCGGTTCGGGGTTCAATGAATAGGATGAACTCGGCCTCGATCGACATCGCGCGCTTCGGACAGCGCCTGGGAACCCGCTCGGAGGGAACCTCGGCGCGCCGCGAGATCGTCGCTTGTCTCGAGCAACTCCCGGACGGCGGCCAACTCACTCTCTCCCTGCGCGGCGTCGACGTTCTCTCCGGCTCGTTCGCCGATGAGGCCATCGGCAAGACGTGTCAGCTCCTGACCTCGGGCGCGTACGGCGACCGTACAATGATCGTCGCATCTCCGTCCGCCGATCTGACCGAGGACCTCTCCGACAAGCTCGCCCAGCGGAAGCTCGCCGTCCTGTGCCGCGTCGGCGCCGCCGCCAAGCCCTCGTGGCGGGTCCTCGGACAGTTGGCTCACCCCCTCGGCGAAACGTTGGAACTCCTCATGGATCGCAAGAGCGCGACGACGAAGGAGTTGGCCGACGCCCTCGGAATCGCCCCGAACGTCTGCCACAACCGGATCCGCCATCTTGTTCAGCTCCACCTGGTTCGCGAAGAGCGCATGGGGACCTCCGCGCCGAACACCCAGTACCGGTTTCACGCCATCGTGGAGTGATTGACAGCCTTCGTTCATTCGCTACAATGAACCCGGTGAACGTGCGTGTCTGAGAAAGGCAACATCCCTATCGACGCCCTCGTCGTCTATCGACGAAAGCAGACCCACCCCGACCTGCGTTCCTTCTCCTGGCAGACGCGGCGGGTTGACGTCACCCGGACGAACCTCGTGCATACCGAGCGGGAAGGGGAAACGCTCTACCTGGTCTACTCTGTCAGCGCCGGGAAGGACCACTTCCATCTTCGCCTCGACACCCGCCTCGGCCGGTGGACGCTCGAGGAAATCGAAGTTGGGAACTAAACGAGGAGCCCGCCGATGAGCCGCCTGATCGTTCACCTCGACATGGACTCCTACTTCGCCTCCGTCGAACAGCAGGCGCAACCCTCCCTCCGCGGCCGGCCGATCGGCGTAACCGGACGTCCGACGGAGCGCTCGATCATCACGGCGTTCTCCCGCGAAGCGAAGCGATACGGATTTCACGCCGGAACTCCGGTGTGGGAGGCGCAGAAACGCTGTCCCGACCTCGTCCTCGTCCCCGGTCACCCCGAACGGTACATCGACACGACGAAACGGTTCCTCGAGATCCTGAAGGAGTACACAGCGCAGCTTGAGGTCTACTCGATCGACGAGGTCTTCATGGACGTCACCCAAGAGGCGGAGCGGCACGGCGGAGCGGTCGCGATGGCCCGCGAGATCCAGCGCCGCTTCGGCGAAGCGCTCGGCCCTTGCATCACCACAACGCTCGGGATCGCGTCCGGCAAGGTCTTCGCCAAGCTGATCGGTAAGCGATTCAAACCGAACGGCGTCGGCGTGCTCCGCGACGAAGACCTTCCCGAGCTGCTCCGACGGACGCCGATCGGCGACATCTGCGGGATCGGCCCGCGCATTGAGAAGCGACTCGGGCAATTGGGGATTCGAACGCTCCGCGACCTCGGAGAGACTCCCGAGCTTCTGCTGCGGCGGGAATTCGGCGTGTACGGCCTCTTCCTCCACTCGATCGGCCGAGGATGCGATCCGACGCCCCTCGTTCCCTACACCGACGTGCCCCCGCCGAAGTCGGTCGGGCACTCGAAGTCGCTTCCCCCCGAGCTGCGCGACATGCCGGTCGCCCTTCTCGTGCTGCATGACCTGTGCGAACAGGTGGCCGGGAGGATGCGGAAGCTCGGCTACGTCGGGCGGACAGTCCATTGTGGGTTTCGCGCCGGTTCGATCGGCCCCCACGCCGCGAAGCAGATCACCCTCGCCGTCCCCTCCGACGACGGCGACGTGATCTACGAAGCCTGTCAGGCGATCCTCGCCGCAATCCCCTCCCATCCGAGCGAAGTCTCGAACGTCGCCGTCTCGGTGGGAAACCTGGTCGAGCGTGACCGCCTTCCCGACCTCCTGTTCGAAGAGGACCGCCGGCGCGATCGGCTGAACGGCGCCGTGGATTGCATTCGAACCCGCTATGGCGCTCAAGCAATCCGTCGCGGGAGCTCGCTCCTCGTAAAGCCGCTCGCCCCACACGTCGGCGGCTTTCTCCCCGAAACGTGGGAGTTCTGACCGTCACACAACAAGAATCAAGAGGATCCAGATCTCTCCCGCGGGTTCTCGTCGGTGGCCGGGTTCGCCACGCTATACTCGAGCCATGCGCTCCACGGTTCTCGCTCTCGTCGGCGCCCTCGTCCTCGCCGGAGCGGGAGCGGCGTCTCCCGCCGCGTCCCTCGGCAGCTCGTTCGCCGACGCGTACGCAGCGTTCGCACCACTCTATGAGTTCCATCGCAGCTACGCGGACTACCTGTTTGCGGGATCGAAGGTCGCCGTCCCGGCGGGCCTGGGGTCCGCGTGTGACGCGTTCCCCGCGGCGCTCGACGCACTCCAGCTTGTCCTCATTACCCAGACGGTGTCGACTCCCGTCGAGACGCTCGGCTACCTCGTCCGGCTGCGCGGCGAGACCGCCGCGCTTTGCGAATCGTTCGGAGACGAGATCCAGGCGCTGGCCCAAGCGGGGGAGACCGATCCCGCACTTCTTTCTGCGTGGAGCGACTCGGGCCTCTTCGCATCGATCTACGGGATGAACAAGTCCTTCGAGTCCACGCTCAACGCGGCGCTCGACGCGGCCGGCAACGGGCGGGAGCGATGGGAACTCGCCGCGACGTTCGCCGTGCGAGGTCTTCTCCTCGCGCCCGGACTCGCGAGGGTCTCATCGGAGATCGACGAGATCCTCTACGGCGATCGAGACGCGTCGGCCCCGCCATTTCTGGTTCCAACAGACGTCGTCGAGGCCATGTCGATCGTTGTCGCCCAGGCCGGCAAGACCCTAACGGCGAGTGAACAGGCGGAGGTCATCGCGGCGGCGGAGCGGATCTACGGGTATTTCCTAAGCGACCGGTAGCACGGTCCTGGGGAAAGAGAGGCTGGGGGATGGGAAGGTGGACCTGCTGCCTCGTCCACCTTCCCTGGGGTAGGAATCGTCGACCGCGGCCCGGAATCTTGCCTTTCCGCTTGCGGGTGGGCCCGCCCGGCGATTCGTCCCGTTCCCCTTCGGTACGCCGCGAGAGGTCGTCCACCGGGCTCTCGAACCGGTGGAGGAAGTTGGGTAAGGAGGCGCGATCGATCCCGCGGATCGATCGCTTGGGTCCGCTCCTCGACGCTCTCGCACGCGACCGGCGCCACTTCCTGTCACAAGCAGGTAGAGCGTAGTCGCCGAGAAACGGGAGCCGCCGCCAACGAGCACGCCCGGACTGGGCGTTCGCACCGAACACCCCGCCCGGGCGGGAACTCGAGACGAGACGGATGTCCTTCTCCTCCCCCCTACTTCGGGGGGATCTGGGCGATCCGCCAGTAGTCCTGTACGGTCTGGATCAGGCGCTCGAAGTCCTTCGAATCGACGGGCTTGGTCATGTAGCTCGCGGCCCCGCTGTCGTACGCCTTGACCATGTCCTCTTCCCGCTCCGAGATCGTCAGGACGATGACGGGGATGCGGCGCAGACGCTCGTCCTCCTTCACCTTCGCGAGGACTTCCAGCCCGTTGATCTTGGGCAAGTTGATGTCGAGAAGGATCAGGTCCGGGCGCGGTGTGTCCTGGAACTCGCCGGTCTGGTACAGAAGGTTGAGCGCCTCCTCACCGTCGCTGGCGAAGTAGAGCTCACACTTCACGTCGCTCTTCCGCATCGCGCGCTTGATGATCGTAACGTCGTTCGGGTTGTCCTCGACAACCAGAACCTTCATCTTTTCGAGGCTATGCATTGGATTCCACCTCTCTAGCTCTGGGAATGGTAAAGTAGAACGTACTCCCTTTGCCAACTTCCGAGTTTACCCAGATCTTTCCACCGTGCTCTTCCACGATCCGTTTGCAGATCGCCAAACCAGCCCCTGTTCCTTCGACGTCCTCTCGCGGATTGAGCTTCTCGAAGATGCCGAAGATTCTCTCCTGGTAGCGTTCCTCGATGCCGATCCCGTTGTCCTCGACGAAGAACGTCACCATTTCGCCGTGTCGCGCGTCGTTCTGCCAACCCACACGAAGCGTCGGCAGCGCCTTGTCGTTGTACTTGATCGCGTTCACGATCAAGTTGCTGAACAGCTCGCTGATCCGAACCTTGCTCCCCTTGACCGGCGGGAGGTCCGGCGCCACCTGAAGGCTGACCCCCTTCAGACGGATCTCGAGGTCCTCCTGGACCTCTTCGAGGACCCGCTGGGTGTTGATGCGCTCGAAGGACCGGACGTCCATGCGGATGCTGGCCAGGGAGAGGAGGTCGTTGATCAACTGTCGCATCCGAGCCGACGTGCGCTTCAGCGTGTTCAGGTAGTCGACACCCTCCTCGTCCAACTTGTCGTGGTAGTCCTCGAGGAGGAAGCCTGAGAAGGTCTCGATCGTACGCAGCGGCTCCTTGAGGTCGTGCGAGACGACGTGGGAAAACTCCTCGAGCTTCTCGTTCGACTTCTCGAGGTTGTCCGTCTTCTCCCGCAGGCTCGCCTCGAGCCGCTTCAGCTCCGTGACGTCAATGAAGTGGTCGATCCGCCCCTTTCGGCCGCGATCGGCGTCGATGGGGAGCGACCGGTACTCGAGGACGCGCTCCTCCCGTCCGAGCGTCGGGCGGACGTGACACGTCATCGACTCGACCTTCTCCCCCTTCTCGACCGCCTTCTCCACCGCATCGGAGAACGACTGGGCCTCCTCGAACGCGCCGACGTACCGCGAGCGGGCGCGCTTGTCGTCGACGCCGATCAGACGGTCCCGATCAATCCCGAAGAAGCGTCCGATGGTCGCGTTGGCCCACACAACCTCCTGGCGCTGATCGGTGAGGACGATGCCCGAGTCGAGGGTGTCGATCGCCTTTTCGATCAGGATGCGGTAGCGCGCTTCGGTCTCCATCACCCGGCGCTCCAGCTCGTCCTCTCGGCTGCGATCGCGGGCCTCGAGGATGGCCAGCCTCTCTCCGATCCGCGTGCCGCGGAGCTCGACGGGGAAAGCCTTTCGCTCCTCCGAGATGAAGCGGATCTTGACGCCGCGGATCTCCTCGCGTTCGAACAGGCGGAAGAGTTCGGCTTTCATCCGATCCATGTCCTCGGGGTGGACATACTCCGACAGCTGGAGGGAGCGCTTCGTCGGAAACCCGATCGCCGCGCGCGATGCCTCGTTGCGCCGGAGCGCCGTGCCCTCGCGGTCAATGAAGTGGAAGAGGTTGATCGCCGGCTCAAACGTCTCCTTGTCGTGCCGTTCCTTCAGGGCCTTGGCGTGGCGCCACTTCGCTTCGCGGCTTTGCTTCCGTCCGTTGAGCCACCCGATCCCTGCACCCACGGCCAGGTCTCCCGCGCAGAGCGCCACGATCGGGCCGACGAACGGCGCGCCGGAGAACACGAGAAACAGGACGCTCGCCGCACAGATCCCCAGGGAGAGAACCACCGCGGCTCGGAGGCGCAGAGTCCAGGTTCCGAGAACGAGGGGAATGGCGAAGGCAACGCCGACAACGGGAAGCGCAGGGAGGCCTGCCTTAGGCAGTGCAACGCTGACCACCACCGCGATGATGAACGCGATGACGACAACGATCGTTCGTTCGGTAGGGTTCAGACCGCTCGCCAATGCCCGACCATCCTTGGCCGCTGAGTAGGCACGCGAAGACAGATGCCTACCCTGACCGTACGAACTCAGGTGATCCGGCGAAAGGACACCCGTCACCCAACCGGCGGACGTTCCTCCCGTCTCGGCGTCAGATGATCAAGTTTGGGTTCAGATTCGAAGAGAACGGCTCGACAATCTTCTGCAGGTACTCCTCGCGGAGGATCTTGATCTTGCGGCTCTCGATCGCGATGATGCCGCGGCCCTCCAGCTCGCTCAGCGTACGAATCGCGGTCTTCGACGAGACGCCGGCCATCTCGGCCAGCTCGGCGCGGGAAAGCTCGACGCCGCTCTTGCCGAGGTGGAGGATGAGACGCGCAAGACGTTCCTTGCTCGAAGAGTACGATCGCTCCGCAAGCTTGTTCTGGAACGCCTTCAGCTCTTCGGACATCTTCTCGTACAGGCGGAAGATGGTCTTCGGATGCCTCTCGAGGAAGTAGAAGAAGTCTCCCCGCTCGATGAAGCCGACCACGACGGGGTCAAGCGTCTTTGCGTAGGCGTTGTGACTTCCCTTGTCGAACAGCGTGGTCTCGCCGATGATTTCTCCGGGGCCGACGATCTTCAGGATCTGGCTCTTGGCCCGCATGCTGCGCTTGACGAGCTTCACCATGCCGTCGAACACGAGGTAGAAGCCGAACGCCGGCGCCCCCTCCTGAAAGATGATCTCGCCTCGCCCGTAGTTGATCGAGCGCACGGTTTCGCGGAGCTTCTCGAGTTCCTTGTCCTTCAGGTCGCAAAAAATGCGAAAATCCTTCAGGTCAGCCATGCCCAACCCCCTCTTGGCACTTGCCTATCGACCGGTCGAAACGCGTGTCCCCTCACCCTCGTCCCCTCATCACCCGCATGGCGGGGTCAAGCGTCCGCATTGTAACGCAAATCACAGAGCAAGCCAAATGCCCGCCGAGTTCCGGCCTGCATCCTCGGGCGTGAGGGAGGGCGAGGCGCCGTCCGTTCGGCACACTCGCCACCAGCGATCTCCGAAACCACGACAGGAACAAGAACGCCGCAGCCGGTTGCTTGACAGACTCAGACTCCCCTCCTACACTTAACCCCGCAAGCCGGAGTGGCGGAATTGGCAGACGCGCAGGATTCAGGATCCTGTGAGGTTCACCCCTCGTGTGGGTTCAAGTCCCACCCCCGGCATACGAAAGCCCCGCCCCACCGCACGCCTGTGCAGCATTCCCTTTTTGCGAGACCCGAGATCCGGCCTACCCCCGCCCGGCCCATCCCGCGACGAGCGCGAGACCGACGAACAGCCCCTGCACGATCCAGAATCGAATCGTCACGTGCTGCTCGGGCCACCCTGGAGCCCGGAGCAGACTCCGCGACGCCGGTCCCGCCTCGAAGTGGTGGTGGAGCGGCGCCATGCGAAAGACCCTTTTCCCTCGAAGTTTCCAGGAGGCGACCTGCACAATGTCCGATGCCGCCTCGAGGACGGGAACGCCAGCCACGAGGGGTAAGAGGAAGGCCGTTCCGCTCGTGAGCGCGAACCCGGCCACGACGCCACCGAGGGCGAACGCGCCGACGTCACCCATGAAGAGCCGCGCCGGAGGCGCATTGTGCCATAGGAACCCGGCGAGCACGGCGATCAAGGGAACGAGGAGGGCCGCCGCCGCGACGGAGGGCCGCAGAAGGAGGAGTCCCAGAACGACCAACCCGACGACTCCGGCCGCGAGTCCGTCCAGTCCGTCGGTCAGGTTGACGGCGTTCGTCGTCGAGAGGAACACGGCCCACGTCAGGAAGAAGAGCGCCACGGGCGGCAGCGCGACGGTCTGCGACGTGAAGGGAATGGCGACGCTTGTCGCAAGGCTCGGGCGCAGGAATCCGAAGAGAGCGGCCGAGGCAAGGGTGATGAGCGCGATCTTCTGCCACCCCGACAGCCCCAGCGACTGCCGCCGTCGCCAAGACAGGAGATCGTCGAGTGCCCCAATCGCCGCCATGGAAAGCGCGGACGCGACGACGAAGGGAGCCGCCGGCCCCAGGGGGACGAAGCAGGCCGCGACCGCGACCCCGGCCATCCACAGGAGCGTGAAAACCACGCCCCCGGCCGTCGGGGTTCCAGCCTTCTGCTCGTGGGAGGGGCCCACGTCGCGGACGTGCTGCCCGATGGCCCGCCTCCTCATCCATCGCGCGTAGGCACCGCAGGCGAACGCGCTCAGGATGGCCAGGGCAATCGATGTCGCGAGGACGGGGATCATTCGGCTCCCGAATCCCCGACCTCGCGGAGTTCGCCGTCCGTCTCGAGCAGCTTGCGACGCATCGCCGCCAACGCCTTCTTGTTCCGCTCGCCGGACGCGGCCTCGACCAGCCGGAAGAGCTGGTACGAGGTCACGAGGCAGTACCCGTTTGCGCGGCACCCGCGCAACGCCTCCGCGACGAACTGCGTCGAACGTCTCTTCGGGTCGAGCTCCCGAGATCCCGACACGACGAGAATCCCTTTGACAGGATCCTCTCCGTCGGCGATCCGCTTCTCCAGCTCGCGGTGAAGCCGGCCGTAGGCCGTGGCCCCAACCTTCGGTTCCTCGGAGGCCTCCGCGGCGACGAGAGCGTTCCCCTCATCGCTTTGGAGCGACACGAGGTCCCCGACGGCGTCCACGTCAAACCCCAGATCCGCGAAGGCACGCGCCACGGCGCCGCCGAACAGTGTCCGCCCCTGCGCGTAGAGAAGGAGCTTCTGGCACGTCTTCTCCTCGAGCCGCTTCGACACCTCCTCGACCTTCGCGACGAGCGTATCGCGGCGCTCGACGAGCCCGGCCAGTTCGTCGGTGAGAGCATCCTCGCCGGAAAGCGAGTACGCGGGCAGCCAATCCGGCACGGCAAGGAACTCCGGCCGCTCCGCCGACCGCACCACGGCGTGCGTGAGGACGTCGGCCTCCCGCGAGGCGGGAACCCCTTCGACGAGCGGGAGGAGGACCAGCCGACCTTCGGAAACCGGGATCTCAAGGGCGATCGGATCTCCGACGCGGTTGCGCGCCAGCACGGAGGCAAAGCGCTCGACCGGTGTGGAGAGGAGGTCCTGGTACACGGCCGAGTAGCGAATCCGCCCGTCGAACTCGCGCAGGTAGTCCTCGAACGGACTCCCCGAGCGCTCGAGGATCACGTCGCTTCCTCGGCGGGCGACGAAGCGGGCGTTGGCAGGGAAGGCCAGTTGGTGGTGTCGATCAACGAGAGATACCGTGGGGAGCCAGCTGTACCGGTCGACTCGTTCCGCCGGAGCCCCCGGCGCGGCGATCTCCAACCCCTCTCCTCGGGGATGCAGACGCGTGACGAGGGTTCCTCCGCGCCGTTTCAAGAGGTCGTCGGCCTCCTCGCGGCGCTTCGCCATCCATCGCGTCAGCGTCCGGCCGAACCCACGGTCCTGCTCGGGATCGGTCCGGCGCGTCCCGTCGCCGCTCGGAGCCGTCGCGTCGGTCCAGTGGCGGGAAACCCCGTACGGGTCCATGAAGACGGCGTCAAAGGATGAGAACGACGAGGAATCGAAGAACCCCTCTTGGCGCACTTCGGGGTGGTCGAGAGGCCAGTCAATCGACAGGTAGCGTGCGTTCATACGGTCGAGATCATATCGCGCGCCACGACGGGGGAGCAACTGGAAACGAAAGCGGGGCCGCACATCGCGGCCCCGCACGCATTTCGGACGAACGCCCGCCTACCCTCCGAGCTCGGAGATCGACGGCCCCCAAAGGATGAACGACGGGTACGACACCGGGATGCCGATGCGGAAATCCACCGACGGCGTCAAGGCCCCGCTGTAGCTCTTCGGCAACCCGACGGCGAAAGGAGCCGCGGTTGGGTGGACCATCGCCGCGCGCAGGTAGACGAACGCCGGAGACGCCTCGAGCGTTCCGTTCCCGTCGGTATCGATCTTGAGGCTGAACCAAATGCTCGTCGATCCCGGAGCCGTGAACGTGTAGTCGATCGTTCCAGTCTGCAACGTCCCCTCGAACGTCAGGGTCTTCCCGACCGGCGTCGGCTCCGGCACGAGGCCCATCGGAGCGACTCCACCGCTCGCCACTTGGTTCACGGTCGAGAAGCCACCGTCCGTCCGCAGCTCGATCCGGTACGCGCGAGGCGCGGACCAACCGTTTCCGGCGTTGACGGTGATGTGCCACGTGTCGGTTCCCCAAACGAAGAACCCGGGCGTCGCTCCCATGGCCGGCGCCCCCGAAGGCCCAGGGCCGGGACCCGGGGCAGGCGGCGTGGGCGGCACGACGGTGATCATCTTCGTCACGGCGTTCTGCAGCCCGCTCGAGTCGGTGACGGTCAGTCGCACCGGCACCGTACCGGAGTTCACGTACGTCACTTGCACGACAGCGCCCGACGCGTCGTTCGTTCCGTCGCCGTTCATATCCCACTGGTACGAGGCGATCGTCCCGTCCGGGTCGTACGACGAACTCGCGTTGAGGGTGATCGGTTGGCCGGGCGTCGGCGACGCCGGCGAGTAGGTGAACGCTGCGACAGGAGCCTGCGCCGGTGTTCCCACCTGCACAGGCTGGGTCTGGGCGTTCGTCGCACCGTCGTCGTCGGTGACCGTGAGGGTCACCGGGAACGTGCCCGTCGTGGGAAACTGGTGGTACACGACGACGCCGGTCGCCACGGCCGACCCATCCCCGAACGACCACGCGTACGACGCGATCGAGCCATCGGAATCCGTCGACGCCGAGGCGTCGAACTGGACCCACTGCGACACGAGCGGCAACGTCGGCGAGTACAGGAACGCAGCCGTCGGCGGGTTGTTCACCGAGCCGGCCTGCACGGGATGCGTCTCCACGTCTTGAGCGCCCTTGTCGTCCGTGACCGTGAGGGACACGGGGAAGATCCCCGCCGTGTTGAAACGGTGCCACACGACGGCCCCGCTCGACGTGACTCCATCGCCGAATGCCCATGCGTAGGACGCAATCGTCCCGTCCGGATCGTAGGACGTCGACGCATCGAACTGAACCCAGCCGCCGACGCTCGTCACGGCCGGATCCGCCGTGAACAGCGCCACAGGCTGCTGGTTCGTAGGCCCAATCTGGATGACTTCGCTGACCGGGGACGTCGCTCCACGGTTGTCGGTGATGGTCAGGGTTGCTGTGTAAACCCCGCCGGCGCTGTACCGGTGCCAGACGACCGGCCCGGCACCCGTCGACCCGTCGCCGAACGCCCACGCGTAGGACGCGATCGTTCCGTCGGGGTCGAAGGACGCGGACGCATCGAACTGCACCCATTCATTGACGTTCGGAAGCGCGGGGGCGTACGTGAACGCCGGAACCGGGTTCTGGTTCGGCGGCGTCACCGCCACGAGTGTGACGCTGATCGTCCTCGTCTTGCCCGCAATGACGAACACCGCGCTGTGCCACGTCCCATACCCCGTCTTGGAGATCTCGATCTCGTGGAATCCCTGGGCGACGTAGACGATGCGCGGCGTGTACCCCGAGTACGCGCTGTCGATGGCAATCGTGGCGCCCACAGGAACGGAGCGCAGATCGAGGGTCCCGTAGCTCGGCACGGTCCCCGAGATGATCTCGAAGTTCGTGAAGTTCCAGGTGCGTTCGCTCACGGGGAGGATTCCGAGGATCTGGACTTCCACCTGGGCCTGGAACGACTCGGGATCGGACGAGAAGTACGCGAACGGATCGACCGGCGACGTCGTCGCCAGGATCTGCAGGTACTCGGTGCCGAGTGGGGGTGCCACCTTCCAGGTTCCGGGGACGACGTACTCGCCCGCCGCTACGTAGTTCTCCGAGCCTCCCGGGAACGCGTTCGGGAAGATCTGGTTCGCCGTGCCGTCCGGCTCGATGTCCCAGATGTAGATGTACGCCGCTTGGTTGACGCTGTAGTGAATCGTGATCGACTCACCGACCGCGTACGCGCCGCGATCGACCCAGATTCGGACCGCGAGTTCCGTCGACTCCGGAGGAGTCGGAATGATCCCCTTCGGGGCAACGCCCTGAGCCCATCCCGCCGCGCCGACAAGCGCGACGAGGAGGGCGAGCGCAACTCCGACCCGCCACGTCCCCTTCTTCATGTCTCCTCCTTGAGGCGATTCCGTCCGACTTCGCTTGCTAGAACTCAATTCAACGCGGCAAGCACGACCCGTGTCAAATCCTCGGGAACAAGACGGCCGAGAACGAGATCGACGTCCGCCGGCACGAGCACGGAGCCTCGGAGCATCGTGAGTCGAGCCTCGACGTCCTGGTAGATCAGGTTCCCGTCGTGCGGGCTTCCGCCGCTCTCGAGGTAGTCGCCGAGGGCGTCGCCGAGTTGGCTGAGCATGGCGTCGAAACGTGCCGTCGGAAGCGCCAACGCTCCCGAACTGGTCGGCGCCCCGGCCGACGCACGGAAGATTCCTTTGGCGTAGAGCAGGTCACACGTCCCAATCAGGATCCGGAGACGCTGCTGCAGGAGCTGGTTCAGAGGGGCCAACGACACCCCCCGCGCCAGGCCCTCGAACGCCTTGTTGAGCAGCCCGTCCACGGGTATCCCCTCTTCGAGGGCCGCCACGACGGTTAGAATCACGGCCTCTTTGTCGGAGGCCGCGGCGGGAACCGTGAGCAGGCGCTCGAACAGACGCTCCACGTCGGCGGCGGGGAACCCCTCCTGTCTCAAGGCTCGATCGAGCGTCGAGAGAATCCTCCCGTCGGCGGTCACAGGGATCGCGGAGAGCACCCGCTGGAAGTCGGCGAGGGCGACCTGCGCGCAGCCCCCTACTGCGAAGGCAAGTACGACACCCACGACCCCCAGAAGACCGACGAGCCGACGCGTCATACGCCGTCGCCTCCTCCTCCCACGTAGCGGACCGAGCTGTACTCGCCAAAGCTCCGGACGTACTCGTCGGCCAGCGGATCCTGGCCCCACCAACGTCCGTCGATGACGAACGCGTACTCGTAGCGACCGGGAGGCACGGAAACTCTCGCCGTCCAGATGCCGTCCCCGTCTTCATCGGACAGCGGCGTAGGCTCCCAATCGTTGAAGCTGCCGACGACCGACACGTTCTCGGCGTTGAGGGCGGGGAGGACGAACAGAAGCTCGTTCTTCGCCGTCGAGCGCAGCATGGTCTCGCGGGATTCGACCTTCAGACCGCCGAAGAGAGGAAGGTCCTTCCCGACGAGCGCGCCGACAGCGAGGAATGCGGCCGCGGTGGCAGCGACCACGACAATCTGGCCGAAGCGTCCGGCCCGGGTGGGCGCGACCAGCTGCTTCAGGCCGTTCAACCATCCCAGCCGCGGAGCACGATCCCCCAAGTCCTCGACGACCCGTTGTTCGAGTCCGTCGAGACGCCCGGCCGCCGCCGAGGCCTCTTCCCGCAGCGTCTCCCGCAACAGCCCTTCGAGAGGATCAGTGTTCACGATGGATCACGCTCCTCTCCCACGTACTCTTTCAACATGGCCTTCCCCCGATGAATCCGAGTCTTCACCGTTCCCTCGGGGATGTTCAGAGTGTCCCCGATCTCGCGGTACGACAAGTCGTTGTAGAACCGCAGCACCAGCGGCGCCCGATACGCATACGGCAAGCGCTGGAGCGCTTCGCGGATGCGGACGTGCCGTTCCTCCCGGGCGACCTCGCGCGCCGGGTCTGTACCTCCCCCCGAGTCCGTTTCGAGTTCGAACACGGGATGGGTTCTTCGGTAGCGGAGCCGGTTCCGGCACAGGTTCGCCGCAATCGTGAAGACCCACGTCGAGAACCGCTTGTCCAGCCGATACCGGCGCAGGTTCACGTACGCCCGGATGAACGCGTCGTGCGTGATGTCCTCCGCATCGGCCCGGTTCCGAAGAAACCCGAGGCAGAGACCGAACACGGCGTCCTTGTACCGAGTCACGATCTCTCCCCATGCGGCGGTCTCTCCCTGCAGCGAAGCGCGCAACAGAGTCACCTCGTCCTGCATCCGATACACGGGTCCGGTTGCCTCCTCGGTGCTCAATATACACGGCGCGTCCTCGTTCGTTTCCCCTCGACATCGATCACCTCCGCTTGGGACGAACCCCCCAGCCCTTGCGTCCTCGCGTCCAGGGGCCGCAAACGAACGCGGAAGTAGACTTCGTCGGAGGTGTCACGCTGGGTTTCTGGCGACAAGGGATAGGACAGCTCCTGAGGAGGTCGACACGATGTCTGGAAACAAGAGCGCAGCCCGACGCGACCTGAAGAGACTTGTGATGGCCGTTGGCCTGATGATGGTTCTGGCCGTAGGGCTCACGGCGTGCCGGGGGTTCTTCGGACAGGGACCGATTGCCTTTCTCGTGGTGAACATGGGGGGCGATACCGAAGTTCCCGTCACGGTGACGTTCGACCTGAGCGGGTCGAGCGACCCCGACGGAACCATCGTGAGCTACGAGTTGGACGCAGACGACGGAACCGTCTACACGGGAACCGATGTCACGACGCCGATTCCGCATCCCTACACGGAAGCCGGAACGTACATCGTGAGCCTGACCGTCACCGACAACGACGGGCGAATCGGCATGGACTTGGAGACCTTGGTCATCGGCCCGGCCATGATCGCCTTCGCGTCGAATCGGTCCGGCCAGTACGACATCTACCGAATGCAGGCCGACGGATCCGATGAAGGCGCCGTAGACGTAACCGACGACGACGAGCTCTTCCCCGACCTCGTGGGCACGACGCGCGGAGAGATCGCGTACACGGCGGAAGACAACCAGAGCTGGAACATCTGGACGATGGACGTCTCCGGCGGAAGCCTTTCCCCGTTGACCAGCCAAACCGCGTCGAACCAGATCCAACCGTCGTGGTCCCACGACGGAACCCAGATCGCCTACGCGTCCAACGACACGCAGACCCCGTCCACGACGACGTGGGAGATCTACATCATGGACGTCGACGGCGCGAACGTCGAGCAGATCACCGAGCAGTCCCCAAGCTGGGCGATCGCTCCGGCGTGCTCGCCGATGAATGACGACGTCGTCTTTGTCTCCGACGCCGACTCGACCGGAGACAGCTCCGTGTGGCTCCTGCACGACGGAGCGGCGGAAGAGGTCTTCGACCCCGGCGCGGGCGAGCGCGCGGGGGATGCCTCGCCGGCCGTGACGATCGCCAGCGTGGATCTCCGCCTTCCGACTGGGGCCGGCATCTCGAGGCCGTCGTGGTCTCCGGACGGCGCCCTGATCGCGATCTCGGTGTCCGACGGGGCCGAGACCGACCTCTGGGTCATCGATCCATACGGGACGTACGCCGAACTGCTCGAGGACTACATCGACGACACGTACGCCGTGACCGCTACCGACGTCAATACCGCCGACAACGAGTTCAGCCCGTACTGGCTCGAGGATGGAACCGGGATCGCCTTCGTGAGCGATCGCGACACCGGCTACCAGATCTACGTCGTGACTCTTGCGACCGGCGTGGTCACGACCTTGACCGAGACGGGAGACAACATCCTTCCGGCGTCGGAAAAGCCGTAAGCCGAACAGCAGGCCCACGACCTCCTCGGGGCTGCGGGGGAGTGAGACTCGGTCTCACTCCCCTTCACTTTTGCGTGCGCGGCCGTCGCCGGACAAGAAGAACGGCAGCCGCGGCGACCCCCAGAACGGAAAGGATCGGGGCGTCGCCAAGCCTCGCGTAGACCGTCATGTCGCTCCGACGGTAGACGTCGCCGCTCAAGACTCCCTCTGTTCTCGTCGCCCGCGCGACTCGCCCATCCGGGGCGACGATCCCGGAGATCCCTCCGTTCGCGGCCTGGACGAACCACCGACGGTTCTCCACCGCGCGAAACACACCGAACGCGAAGTGCGTAGGGAGCTCCGAACTTCCGACGAACCACGCGTCGTTCGTCACCGTGACGAGGAGCGTCGCTCCGCGCCGGACGAGGTCCCGCGACCCCGCGGCAAACGTCGACTCAAAGCAGATCGGCGTCCCGATGCCGCCGATCGGGCGGCCATCCGCCCCAGCCGTGAGGTCCATCGGCAGGAGCGAACTCATGAGGCCCCCGAGCCCGAGGTCTTCCCAAATGGCACGACCCGGGACGAACTCGCCGAAAGGCACCGGGCGGAGCATGTCGTAGACTCCGGCGACCGCCCCCGTCGGGTCGACGAGCACGGCGCTGTTGTAGACATGCCCATCTCGCCAGTTGCCCGTGCCAAACAGAATGGACACCTCGCCCCGACGGGCCAGGTCGGCGAACCGATCGAAGACGTCAGGAGACTGGAGGATGTAGGACGGAAGGAACGACTCCGGGAAGGCCACGAGGTCCGGATTCCCGGCAATCGCCTCGTCGCCGAGCCGCAGGTAGCGGTCCGTCAACGCTGACACGTTGCGCGAGTTGAGCCTCGCCTCCTGCGGGACCGTTGAGGCCACGACGGCGATGCGCTCCGCCGGAGCGGAATCCGGAGAGATCGGGGCGAGGGCGGGAAGAGCGAGCACGGCCAATCCTGCGGCCACCGCAAGCAGGTGTGCCGGACGGCGCTCTCGAAGGAACAGGTACACCCCCACGTTGCAGGCGACGATGCACGCGGTGATCGCGAGAGGGCCGGCGTAGGCGGCAAGTTGGACGAGGACCGGCGTGCGGTAGAGGGCCAAGTGAAGGGCCGAGAAACCAATCCCGAGGGGGCCGAGGCTTCGCAGGAACTCGAGGAGCGTCAGCGCCGCCGTCGCTACGATCAGAAAGGCGACGGGGCCCCGCCGGCGGCGCACCCACGAGAGAAGGATGCCAGCCACGCCGACCGGAACGGCCAAGTACGCCACGAGCAGCACGTACCCCAAGGCGATGAGCGGCGTAAAGCGATACAGGGTCAGAATCCAGCGGAAGTCGAGGGCGAACAGCGCCGCCGCGAAGAGAAAGCCACTCCGGAACCCGTGTCGCTC